>JANNXS010000151.1:0-7947 GCA_031409695.1 Hyphomicrobiaceae bacterium | reverse complement strand
TTTTACAATCGAGCGACCGGGGGACGTCAATGCTGACGTTCCCGCCAGCCATTTCAAGCCGGAAATGGAGCTGTAACCGATTATGTCGGAGACGATGGACCTTCTGGGTAGGACGCTGATGACGATCGGCTGCCGGGATTGCGATGCGATCCCCAAGGTGCCGATGGCTGGGCGTATTGTCGAGGGACCGGATGCTCCCGTCCAGATCATGCACAATGGCTTGAAAGTATTGGCCGGCGGATATTTCGGTGACTGGATGAGTCATATCATTCGCGCCCTCGGCGGACATCACGAACCTCAGGAAGAGCTGGCATTCCACAGCCTGTTGCGCCTCTGCCGTCACAATTCGCTGATCGTGGAGCTGGGCGCTTTCTGGGCCTACTACTCGCTCTGGTACCTCCATGAGGTACCGGGCTCGCGGGCGGTCTGTGTGGAGCCCGACCCCAACAACCTCCGCGTCGGTATGGCCAACGCCGCGTTGAATGGCCTGTCGTCGAGGGCGCGATTTGTCGAAGGGTTCATCGGGGCTCAACGCATGTCGGGGGTACCGTATCGTTACGATCAGGCCGCGGAGCCGGTCCTTGCTGCGTGTTTTGATATGGACGCGGTGGTTGAGCTGGCGGATAATCAAATAATCGAGCTGCTGCATATTGATGCGCAGGGCGCGGAGCTTCCGTTCCTTTCATCGATGAAAGCAGCGGTCGGAGCTCAGCGCGTTCGCTTCCTGGTGGTCTCTACCCACCACGGCTCGATATCGGGCTCTCCGACGACTCACGTCGACTGCCTACGCGTCATCGCCGATCTCGGCGGACATGTGCTGCTGGAGCACTCGGTGCAGGATTCGTTCAGTGGTGATGGACTTATCGTCGCGAGTTTCCTGCCGCACGATCGCGCGGTTCGGCTTCCGCCGATCAGTCGCAATTCAGCCATGACGTCGTTGTTTCCGGAGCCATGACGACACGTGTCGCCGTGCGTGCTTCAAGGCAAAAAGTCTGCTACCGCTCGGATTAAACGCGACGCCTCTGGTGGAGGTGTCCGAGTCCGCCCGTATTCAGGGCGCTCCGCGTTTGCAATGCAGTGGGGGTTAGTTTACCGTCCGCTCACGTCGGTAACCTGTGCGATGGCGCCGTTTACGCGAGCAGACGTTTGCGTCGAGAAATCAAGTTTACGCTGAGGGAGCTATGGCGTTCTTTAAACAAGATATGACTTCACCGGTCTACATTCCGTCGGCTGTGTTCGCGGGCACCGGCAAGGGCGATTACATGGCTGCCGCCAACTGTGTGGCGTCGGATTTTTTCCATCCGAAGTTCAAGGAATTCTGCGAGACCTACAAGCACCCGCATCAGCTTCATCGCAAGTTGTGGGAGTGGGCCTACGTCTATCATCATCTCAAGAGCGAGGGTGCGCTGGTTCCCGGTGCGCGCGGCTTGGGCTTCGGTGTGGGGCAGGAGCGACTGCCGGCACTTTTTGCGTCGATGGGTTGCCACGTGGTCGCGACCGATGCTCCAGCAGGTGTCGCCGAAGGGGCGGGATGGCGCGAGACCAATCAGCACTCAGCGAAGCTTGACGACCTTTTCGCCCCTGAGCACGTTGATCGTTCGACGTTCGAGAAGCGTGTGTCCATCGCGGAATGCGATATGAATGCGATTGGCGACGGCTTTCGAGGGTATGATTTCTGCTGGTCGGCCTGTAGCTTTGAGCATCTCGGCTCGATCGAGCTGGGTCTGGATTTCGTCGTCAACAGTGTCGAACAGACATTGAAGCCGGGCGGCGTTGCAGTCCACACCACCGAGCTGAACCTCAGTTCGAATGGGGATACAATCACCTCGGGTGCGACCGTACTGTTCCGTCGTCAGGATCTCGAGGCCCTCGAGCGCCGTCTGACCGATCGTGGTCATGTCGTCAGGCCCTTCCGCCTGGAGCTGGGACTGTCATACATCGACAGCCTCGTCGATGTGCCGCCTTACACGGCGGAACCCCATCTCAAGCTCCTGATCGGGAAATACGTGACGACGTCAGTTGGAATCGTGGTTGAGCGCGGCGCTGCATGAACGTTCGGTGCGCTGGACGTGCGTCCTGTGTCGCTCACGAAGGCTTTGTTGTGCTGTTGTCCGATGCTTAAGCATCGGTTGCGCATTGATGTGTGAAGTCTCACGCTCGGAAATCCGATGTTAGTCTCCTATGCGCAAAATTTCGAAGACGTGATGCTGTGGCGTGCGTTGCATCACGTCGGAGCAGGATTTTACATCGATATCGGGGCGCAGGATCCGCTCACCGACTCGGTCAGTCATGTATTCTACCAATACGGTTGGCGCGGCATTCACGTCGAGCCGTCACAAGAGTATGCGGCAGCGCTTCGGGCGGCGAGGCCCGACGAGTTGGTGATCGAGGCTGGGATCGGGACTGCTGGAGAGAATACGATTTTCTTCGAAATCCCCGGCACCGGCCTCAGCACGACCGACAGTGGATTGGCGGACCGATATGCGTCGGAAGGGCGAGCAGTCCATAAGCGT
Organism: Hyphomicrobiaceae bacterium; assembly: GCA_031409695.1. Lineage (GTDB taxonomy): Bacteria > Pseudomonadota > Alphaproteobacteria > Rhizobiales > Hyphomicrobiaceae > JABFRJ01. The sequence continues at coordinate 5,434 of JANNXS010000151.1, read as the reverse complement.
GTTGTAACCTGCAGGTCGTTGGCTTCGATCCTGGACGAGGCAGGTGGGCGCGAAGTTCATTGGCTCAAAATCGATGTCGAAGGCTCCGAGGCCGACGTCATCAAATCCTGGCAACCTTCCGCCGTCAGGCCTTGGATTGTGATCGTCGAAAGCACCCGCCCTAACTCAAAAACGCAATCGTTCGACACTTGGGAGGCGGATATTATCGAGTTGGGCTATCATTTCTGCTACTTCGACGGCTTGAATCGCTTCTATTTGAGCAATAGCCATGGCGATCTGAAAAGTGCTTTCGAAGCCGGGCCGAATGTGTTCGACGGTTTCGCGCTGAGTGGCACGGCGAACTCACCCTTTGGTCGAAAGTTGTCATCCACATTGGATAATACGCAAGCGAAGCTTGCCACGATGAACAAAGATAACGACGAATTGCGGGAGGAACTCTCCTTCGCTCGGACACTGCAGGCGGCGCATGAGGTAAAGGTGGTTGCCTTGGAGTCCCAAACGATTGGCGTGAGCCATGAACTCCAACAGGCTTTCGAAAAAATAGAGATGCTGGGGCACCAGGAAGCCGCGTTGCGAAGAAAAGTGGATGACCTTCAGAAAGAGGTTGCCGCAATGCTCGCGAAAAGCAGCGGCTTGAGACAGGATCTGGCGAAGGGGCACAATGAAATTTTGGAGCGCGACCGCGCGGTGGCGCTTCTGACGGAGGAGATTGCCGCAATTCGCGCCAGCACGTCCTGGCGTCTTTCAGCCCCGCTACGGGGCTTCAAGTGGGCGGTGATGGCGATGACCGCCGCTGTCTTTGGCATCCCGCGCCGAGCTGTGCGTCTGGGGCTCGAATGGGGTCTTGCCGCGGTGAAGCGCTTCCCGAGATTAAAGGGCGCCGTCCAGGTCGTGTTGCGGCAGTTCCCCTGGCTCGAGCGGCAGCTCAGGTTATTTGCGATGGCGCGGGGATATGGAAATGGGACCATGCAGCGGGGTGAAATCACATGGTTTATCGATACTTCATCTTCGGCTTCGGAGGCATGGCAGCACCTGCTGTGGCGAAAGTGAGTGTCTAAGATGAAGCTTTGGATCGACGGGCAGTGTCTGCAGACCGCAAGTACGCAACGGGGGATAGGGCGCTACGTCTACGAGCTGATCGCTGGGATTGCCGAGCATTGTCGCGAGGTCGAACTGTCGATATCGTTTAATGCCGGAATGGCAGATGAGGCGATCATCGCGCGCGACCTGGTCGGCAGCTGGATCGCCCCCGAAAACATCCATATCTGGCAAGGTATTGCCGAGGGGGGCGAAGCGATTGTCGGTCTGACCGAAAGACGTCGGCTGAGCGAACTGGCACTTGCTCACCATGTTGCCTGTCTCGGGCCCGATGTCGCGCTCTCCGCGAGCCCCTTCGAGGGAGCCGGCGATCCGGCGGTACCGCTCATGCCGACCACAGGGCTCGATGTGCCGGTGGTTGCGGTTTTCTTCGATGCCATCCCGTTTCGATACCGCCGGGAATACCTGAAATCCGCTGGCTTGATGTCGTTTTATGATCGCCGGTTCAAGGCTCACGCTGGATACGACTATCTGCTCGGGATATCGCGGTTTGCAACGCAGGAGGCCCTGGAGCTGTTCCCGGCTGTCGGGTGCTGCGCGATCGACGCGGGACCGTCTTCGAGCTTTCTGCCGGCGATTGCAAAAATGCAACGAATAGCTGCGGCCGGGCGTGCGCTGCCGTTGCCGGTGGAACCTCCGTTCCTGCTGTATGTCGGCGCGCTCGACTGGCGCAAGAATGTCGGCGTGGTGGTCAATGCGTATCAACACATGCCGGAGAGCGTGTCGTCCTCGCTCAAATTCGTGATCGCTGGTGCCTACACCTCGGATGCGGCGGAGCTCATCGTGAACCGTTGGCGGCAGCTAGGGTTGCCGACCGAAAATCTCGTGATGCTCGGGCGCGTCTCTGACGACGTGTTGGCCTGCCTCTACAAGGAAGCCAATCTGGTCATTCAGCCATCGCTGATGGAAGGGTTCGGATTGACCGCGTTGGAGGCAATGATCTGTGGCTCGCCGGTTATCGGCGCCAATGCGGGTGCGCTGCCGGAAGTGATCGGCGACGAACGCGCGCTGTTTGATCCGCAGAACCCCGGCCAGATTGCCGCGATGATCGCTGATGTTTATCAAAACCCAGTGTTGGCCCGCTCGTTGGTGGAGCGCGGACGGGAACAGGCCGAAAAATTTTCATGGAAGCGCTCCGCGGAATTGACGGTGAAAGCGCTTCGCAATCTGCTGGCCAGCGGGCGACACGGCGCACGTGCCAATGGCGGGGATGCTGTGTCGGCGGACGCGCTGGCGGCAAGTCGGGGCAAGGTTGCGGCGCTGGCGCGGGGCATCGACGTTGATGACGCCACGAAGGCCAAGCTGTTCGCCTCGGCTGAAAGCCGCAGCCGGGCGGCTGAGCGCGTCATCGTCGACATCTCCAGCACCTGTGCCCTCGATCATGGGACCGGCATCCAGCGCGTGGCTCACAGCATCGTCAAATGCTGGTCGAAGCCGAATGGGCCGGCTTCTTTGCCAATCCAACTGGTGTCGTGCGGAACCTCCCCCCAGTACTATAACGTCGAGCTGTCGAACGAAGTCGGGCGTGCCAAATTCAGGATCGATGAGGGCTCACAGCCGCATTTCGGGCATGGTGGCAGGGTTATCTTGCTTGATGGCTCCTGGGACTACCACGCGCGTCACGCGGTGCTGCTGCGCAAGGCCCGGCTTCAGGGCAGCGAAGTGATCACCGCGCTTTACGACCTCATACCCTTGAACTCGAGCGGTTTTTGCGCGCCGGGTGTACCCGCTGTCTTCTGCGATGGTTTGCGGACCAGTCTTCAGGTGTCTACCGGCTTCGTCTGCATTTCAAAAGCTGTGGCGGACCAGTTCGTCGCGCTGCTGACGGCGATACGGTTCCCGCGTTCGATGAAGATCGGCTATTGGCATCTTGGCGCCGATTTCGCGCCGATCTCGGCGCAGCCCGCAATCAGCGAAGCGGCGGCCGGCGCGCTCTCGAGGCGACCCGAGACCTTGGAGCGTTCGTTTCTGATGGTTGGCACACTCGAGCCTCGCAAGGGGTACCGTGTAGCGTTCGATGCATTCACCGCACTCTGGCGGGATGGCGTTGACGCGAAGCTGGTGATCGTTGGCAAGAAGGGGTGGGGCGTCGATCAACTGGCGTCCGAGATCGCCGCGCATCCAGAGTTCGGACGTCGACTGTTCTGGTTCGACCGCGCGACGGATGACGAACTCAGCGCCCACTATGCATCGTGTGATGCGGTGATCGCCGCCTCTTTCACTGAGGGCTTCGGTCTGCCGATCGTGGAGGCCAGCTACTTTGGCAAGAGCATGATCGCCTCTGATATTCCCGTCTTCCGTGAGGTCGCCGCTGGGGCCCCGGCACATTCGTTCTTCGAGCCCGGCTCGGCGTCAGCGCTGGCGCGCACAGTGCGCGAGTATCTCGACAGCCGCAGAGATACTCCGCAACGGCCGGTCGATGAGCGCCGCGCCTGGCTTTCGTGGGCCGATAGCGCCGCCCAGCTAAAGGACGTCGTCGTCGGCGGCAACTGGTACAAGACCTACGAGCCCGCGGAGGCCAGCAACAGTGCGGGGTTGAACCAGATCGGCGACCTGCTGATGCGTGCTCCGATACCAGAGGACGAACGATGCTATTCGCTCGAACTCATCGACGGGCCGCTTCTGAGCGCTGACCAGAAGTGGCTTAAGTACGTGGTCGCTTTCACAAATCGATCGCAAACCGTGTGGTCGAGTATGGGGCCTCAGAACGTGGCGCTCGGCGTGTTCCTCAGTCAACACATCATCGGTGGCGATGGAGCCGTCATGGAGCATGGCCTTTCGCGCGTGCCGATACCATTCGTTCTCCCCCCCGGGGAGCGGCACTATATGTCTATCGACGTGTCGAGTGACTGGCGCCGCCGTGGCGGAGAATTCGTCGACATCGAGGTCCTCCAGGAGATGGTGGCTTGGTGGGGCAATGCTTTGCGTGTGCCGCTTCGCTGACGATCATGCTCGGCGACGCTGTGTTGGCTGGCTGCACGCCTCGCGAAGTGTAAGTCGGGTTCATGTCCGGGTCCGAATTGTGCCGCCCGACTGGGCGTACGATTTTCTGGTCTCCAAAGGGCGGACTCGGCCTCGTGTGCTGCTGGCAAACAAGTGACTTGACATGATCAAGCGCAATCCGCCAGCCGCCGTGGTTCTGCTCACCAGCGCTATGCTCAGCGCTGCCGCATCATTGTCGGCGCGTGCGCGAAGCAGGTCGGTGCCCCACTTCAGGTCACCTGCAGTGGCGACGGCGGCGGCCAGTTTGAGAGTGTGGGTAATCCCGGCCACGGTTGCGGGTAGACTAATGCACGGTATGGGTGGAACAAATCGAGTCAGTTCGTTGCGAGGCTCTTGGGTAACGGCGATGGTTCTGCTGGCCGGCTCAGCAGCGTGATTGTGACGGTGACCGCGCGGTGGGACCAGGGGCGTAAGCGATCATGCCAAGACGGTAGTGATCAGATATTCGGGACTTGCCTTATCGATCGCGCCGCGTTGATTCAGAGTCGCAGATCCGGAGCAATGCTCAGGTCATGGTCTGCACGCCGGCCTAAGGCCATGCCCGCTAGACCACCTGCCTGCTGGCCGAGCTGTCGGCGAGCGCACAAGTGTAATGGCGGTGCGACTAAACAGGGTCGATCGGGCTCAAAAAATGAACTTAAGGCGCACCTGAGCGCCCACCGGGTCATCTCCCCAAAGCAGAACGCGACCTTGGTTGCGGCGGGGGTGTGGGGGACGTGCCCTACGTCTAAAAACGACGCCGCGATACGATGCGACCGCCCGTCTGCCTCGGCGAGACGTCGAAGCAATTAATCGAGGAGACGCGTCGGTGACATTGCCGAAGCACAGGCTGGCTTAATCTTGCCTAATCCAAACTCGGCGTGCTCGCCAACCAACGCCCCGGGCGTCGTATCCTGGAGCGCGCGACGCTCGAGAAAGAGCGTCGCCGCCCCGACTGCCCGGCGCAATTCGGAAAGCGTCAATGCCGACCAGTACTTCACGACCGCCAAGGCCAGTGTCGAGCTGAAGCGCTTGTATCCTGCGACTAGGCACCTCTAGGCCATTAGCCTATGACTGTCCAACCCGCGAGGCCGGTGGAGACCACCGAGCCGTATGCGTAGGCGCCGTTCTGCATAGCCCAGATGACGAGCGCGCTACCGTTCTGCAGTGCCACGTCAGCAACGCCGTCGCCGTTGTAATCCCCGGTGCCCACTACTGAATAGCCATCGGCACCGACCGCCAGCACATTACCGCTCACATAGGCCCCGTTCTGTAACGTCCACTCCACGAACGAGCCACCATTCTGCAGGATCACGTCTGCATCACCGTCGCCATCGAAATCGCCGCTCCCGAC
>JANNXS010000150.1:0-1723 GCA_031409695.1 Hyphomicrobiaceae bacterium | reverse complement strand
CGCGCTGGATGCCGGCATGGTCTCGATCAACCACTTCGGCATCGCGCTGCCCGAAACGCCGTTCGGCGGCATCAAGGATTCAGGCTTCGGCCACGAGGGCGGCATCGAGGGCCTGCAGGCGTATTTGTCCGCGAAGTTTGTCAGCCATTTGGGGTGAGGGGTGCAGGGTGATTCAATCCACCACATGTGAAGCGGGAGCAAACAGGATTCTTACGACCTCCGATACCTCGGAGGCCGTGGATGAACGCTCAGACACTGTTCGAAGCCCTGCAGGCGATCCCGGATCAGCGCACCAAGAAGGGGCGCCGGTTCGAGTTGGCGACGATCCTGATCATCGCGCTCGCGGCCATGCTTTCGGGCGCCAATGATCTGCTGGCCATTGCGCGGTGGGGACGTCGTTTGAGCCCGAAGGCCTTGTGGGCACTGGGGGCCAGCAAGAAGCGCCGCAAGGCGCCGTGCCACGCCACGTATCACTATGTTTTCCAGGACATTTCGCCCGCCGATCTGCGCGCGGCCCTCGGCGTGCTTGTCGACCTCGAAGGTGGCCTCGGGCATGTCGCGATTGACGGCAAGCGCATCCGCGGCAGCCAACACGAGGACAGCCCCGGCATCCATATGCTGCATGCGTTTTCGAGCAAGATCAGGGCCGTCGTCGGCTCGCTCGCAGTACCGCCCGATAGCGGCGAATGCATCGAAGCTCTGGAGTTGATCAAGACGCTGCCGCTCGACGGCGCGCTTGTGTCGGGGGACGCTGCATTCACGACCAGCCCCGTTGCGCAGGCAATCCGAGACCGTGGCGGGCACTATTTCCTGTTCGTAAAAGGCAACCAACCAGAATTGCAATCCGAGCTCCAAAGGGCTTTCGGAGACGTTTCCCCCTCAGTCGATCATATCAGCGGAGCCGGGACTTACAGTCGAAAAGCGGCGTGATCCACCAGACCTGAAACGCGCCGAGACGATCGACAAAGGTCACGGCCGCATCGAGACGCGGCGCATCGCTGTGCGCACCAAACTGCCGACGCGTCTCGACGAAAAGTGGCCGGATATAAAGGCGATCTGTCGTATTGAGCGCATCCGCGAGAACAAGCTCTATTGCTCGCGCGAGGTCGTCTACGCCATCACCAGTGCACCGCCGGAAAAGTTCGACGCCGCCAAATTGCTGGCAGCGTCGCGCGACCATTGGGGTATCGAAAACTGCGAGCACTACGTCCGTGACGTGACGTTCAAAGAAGACGCCTCGCGCATCCGCACCGGTGCCCTGCCGGAGATCATGGTCGCGCTGCGCTCGTCAGTCCTCGGCCTCATCCGCCGCACCGGCCAGAAACCCACCGCCGCCCGCCCCGCCTACGCCGCCCGGCCAAAAGCCGCGATCAAACTGCTGCTGAGTTCATGAATTGAATGGCCCTGGCCCTTACTCCCCGAACGCCATCCGGTGCGTGACTTTTTCATCGAGCTCGATGCGCTCGACGTGGCGCCGCGCTCGGACATGGGCTCGATGGCGCACCCGATCTTCTCGCTGTCGACACATCCGGACATGCGCGTGCTGCGCTACGTCAGCGGCGACACGTTCGTCGAAATCCAGCCCTCGATCAAAGGGCTGGCTACGATCTTCGACAAGGACATCTTGATCTTCTGCATTAGCCACCTGATGGACAGGCGCAACCGGGGTGAAAAGATCGGTCCTGTCGTGCGCATCACCACCCACGATCTGCTGGTCTCGACC
>JANNXS010000149.1:0-2755 GCA_031409695.1 Hyphomicrobiaceae bacterium | reverse complement strand
CGACGCGCTCGAACAACTTGCCGGATACGTGGCCAAGCGCATTTCAGATACCGGCCGGCGCTACGTGGGCATGCTGACCGACGGGGCCGAGTGGATCTGTTACCATCTGGTTGGCCAGGACCTGAAGGAAGTTTCCAAGATTGAGGTCGATGGCGCCAAGGGCGACCTCGACCGTTTGGTGTTCTGGCTCGAAGGCGTGTTGGCAACGGCCAAGGGCATCCTTCCCACGTCGAAAGAGATCGAGTCACGGCTGGGCGCAACCAGCAGCGCGTACGCGCTCGATCGGGCCACGCTCTCGGCCCTGTTCGAGACCAACAAGAAGGAACCGACGATCCGCCTGAAGCGGATGCTGTGGTCGAAGCTGCTGACGTCGGCACTGGGAACGCAGTTCGACGACGGCGACAGCCTGTTCATCGAGCACACGCTGCTGGTCAACTCGGCTGAGATCATCGCGCATGCGGTACTGGGGCTGCCCGTGGAGGGGCTCAATCCGGCGTCCCTGCTGTCTGGCGCAAAGTTCGACGAGAGCGGTGTCTACGGAGTTGTGGAGGCCGACTTCTTCGATTGGGTGCTGGAGGTCGATGGCGGTGAGGAGTTCGTGCGGGCCTTGGCCCGCCGGCTCGGTCGGTTCGATTGGAGCCACGTCGAGCAGGATGTGATGAAGGTGCTCTATGAGTCGGTGATCGGCACCGAGACGCGCAAACGGCTCGGTGAATACTACACACCGGACTGGCTGGCCGAGGCCATGGTCGAGACCGTCGTTGACTCACCGCTGACTATGCGGGTGCTCGACACGGCGTGCGGCTCAGGGACTTTTCTGTTCCACGCGATCCGCCGTTACATCGCCGCTGCCGAAGCCAAGGGCATGGCCCTCTCCGCCATTCTCGACGGCGTGACGAGAAACGTGATTGGAATGGATCTGCATCCGGTTGCCGTCACGCTGGCGCGCGTGACTTATCTTTTGGCGATCGGCCGACAGCGTCTGATCGACGAAAACCGGGGCACTGTTCAGGTACCCGTGTATCTCGGTGACTCGATTCAATGGCAGGAACAGCAGATCGACCTGTGGACGGCCGGTAATCTCGTCATCCATGCCGACGACAAGAAAGAGCTGTTCTCGGCGGAGCTTCGCTTCCCCGACAGCCTGCTGGAGAATGCGGCTGTGTTCGATCAGCTCGTCAACGAGTTGGCCTCGCGGGCGTCGTCGAAGAAAAAGGGCGCGGCCGTCCCCTCGCTGAAGTCGGTCTACCAGCGGCTCGCCATCCCGGAAGCAGCGCACGCGACCGTCGACGCAACCTTCAAGACCATGTGCCGCCTGCACGACGAGGGCCGCGATCACATCTGGGGCTACTATGTCCGCAATCTGGCGCGGCCGCTGTGGCTGTCACGCGACCCCAACCGCGTCGACGTGCTGATCGGCAATCCACCCTGGCTGGCGTACCGCCATATGACAGGTGAGATGCAGAAAGTGTTTCGCGATATGAGCGAGGCGCGCGGCCTCTGGGCCGGTGCGGACGTTGCTACCCACCAGGACCTGTCGGCGCTGTTCGTTGTGCGTGCCGCCGAACTCTATCTGAAGAAAGGTGGCCGGTTCGCCATGGTGATGCCGAACGCCGCCGTCGATCGCGAGCACTATGCCGGGTTCAGGACGGGGCATTACGAGGACAAACATGGAGCCGTCGCGGCCGTACTTTCGTTTTCCAGTTCCTGGGATTTGCGCCGTATCAGGCCGCATATCTTTCCGCGCGGCTCAAGCGTTGTTTTCGGTTCACGGGGGAACGACGAAGCCAACAAGATGCCGGACACGACCGAATACTGGTCAGGCCGTGTTGGCAGCCTGGGCACACCGTGGAGCGAAGCAAAGGTCCAGCTGACGCGTGCGCCAGGAGACATCCGAAGACTGAAGGAGCGCAGCGAGACATCGCATTATCATGCCGCGTTCACGCAGGGCGCCGTTTTCTTACCTCGCCTCGTATTTTCGGTCGAGAAGCAGAAATCGTCGTCACTTGGGTTGCCGGCGGGCCGGGTCGCGGTGGTGTCGTCGCGTAGCAACAACGAGAAAGAGCCCTGGAAGAGCCTGAAGCCGCTGACGGGCGTTGTCGAAAGTGAATTCGTGAGACCGGTGCTGTCTGGTGAAAGCCTGCTTCCGTATCGGGCCAGCGCCGATGTTCTCGCGGTCGTGCCGTGTGACGGCCGGCACATGTTGAAAGGCCCTGGCGAAATCGAGATGCATCCCGGTCTTGAGCAGTGGTGGCGACACGCCGAAGAAATTTGGGAGAAACATCGCTCAAGCGATCGTCTGACTCTTTTTGATCAACTCGACTATCAGTCGAAGCTGACGAAGCAATTACCGGTGCCGCCCCTCAGGGTCGTATACAATCGCTCAGGCATGCATTTGGTCGCCGCCAAGCTGAAGAACCGTCGCGCGCTTGTATCCAGCGGACTATATTGGGCGGCCGTTGCGACTGAGGAAGAGGCCGACTTTCTCTGCGCGGTCATGAACGCGCCTTGCACCACTCAGGCGGTGCGGCCGCTTATGTCGTACGGCAAGGATGAACGGGATATAGCGAAACACGTCTGGCAGCTCCCGATTCCAAAGTACGACGACGACGCCGCTACGCATCTTCGCATCGTCGAACTTGCGCGAACACTAGAGCAGAAAGTTGCGGCTTTTGCGGTGAGTGCCGATCTTCACTTCGCCGCCACACGACGCCACATTCGTGAGGTCTTGGAAGCAACGGCGGCGGGTCAGGAA
>JANNXS010000148.1:0-19014 GCA_031409695.1 Hyphomicrobiaceae bacterium | reverse complement strand
CGCGTTGCGGGTGAACGGTGGGATCGCCGTAGACCTCCGAAGTCGAAGCCTGGAAGATTTTGCATTTGAGCCTCTTTGCGAGGCCGAGCATGTTGATGGCACCGTGGACGCTGGTCTTCGTCGTCTGTACTGGATCGTGCTGGTAGTGAACGGGCGACGCGGGACAAGCTAGATTATATATCTCGTCGACCTCCACGTAGAGTGGAAAAGTGACGTCGTGGCGCATGAACTCGAACCGGGGGTTCGACAAGAGATGACCGATGTTCTTGCGAGACCCTGTGAAGAGATTGTCGGCGCAAAGAACATCATGCCCGTCGCCAAGCAGGCGTTCGCAAAGGTGTGAGCCAAGGAACCCTGCTCCACCGGTCACGAGAATGCGGCGCGATGACGTTTGCATGACAAATCCAATAGTAATGATCGGTGAGCCAGAGGCTGGCGAACAGCCCCGGTAAAAGGAGCAACTTCTGTGCCATAACCATGTGCGACGCGAACGCTTGCAAGCGCAAGGGGATACGTGTGTCAGATGGAGCGCCAGGCGAGAGTTTGATATACCCGTGCGAGTGCCATCTTCGTGCACTGTTTTCCAGCTTTGAAACGTGGCCGTAGCCCAATGCAGAAAACCATTCTTGTTGCAGGTGGAGCCGGTTACATCGGCTCCCACACGTGCAAAGCACTTGCCCGCGCCGGCTATGCGCCAGTCACGTATGACAATCTCGTTCATGGGCACGATTGGGCGGTAAAGTGGGGTCCGCTCGAAGTGGGCGACATTCTCGATGCCCCACGCCTTGACGAGGTGATGCGCCGGCACCGGCCATCGGCGATCATCCACTTGGCGGCCTTCGCCTACGTCGGCGAATCCGTTCAAAACCCCGGTAAATATTACAGAAATAATACTGTGGGATCACTCACGTTGATCGAAGCGGCACGACGCAACGCTGTACCGTCCTTTATCTTCTCCAGCACATGCGCCACGTATGGCATTCCATTAAGCCTGCCTATTTCAGAGGCATCACCTCAGGTTCCGATCAATCCCTACGGCGCCTCGAAACTGATGGTGGAAAGAATTCTCGAAGATTATGCGCATGCGCACGACTTCTCCTATATCGCACTCCGCTACTTCAATGCCGCCGGAGCCGATCCTGAATGCGAGATCGGTGAGGATCATGATCCAGAGACGCACCTCATACCCTTGGTGCTCGATGCTGCCTTTGGTCGCGGCCCGGCATTAACCATTTTCGGCTTTGACTACGACACGGCTGACGGGACCTGCATCCGCGACTATATCCATGTGAGCGATCTCGCCCGGGCGCACGTCCTGGCGCTCGAAGCCACTTTGGCGGGTGCCCAATCGCAAAAACTCAATCTTGGGCTCGGCTTCGGCTTTTCCGTCTTGGAGGTCATCAAGTCCGTCGAACGGGTAACCGGTCGTCCGGTGCCAGTCATTCGGGGGGATCGCCGTGCTGGCGACCCGGCTGCCCTGGTCAGCGATCCCTCACGCGCAACCGAGGCGCTGAATTGGCATCCGGAATACCGCGAACTCGATCGCATCGTCGCGACCGCCTGTGCGTGGCATCAGCGTCATCTATCAGGTGCCTGAGGCATCACTTCTGTGGCCGAGGCGGCCCCCCACCTGTCGGCCCCCCACCTGTCGGCATGTCATCCGCCACCTTCGACCAGATGGAGATGGTCTTTGCCTGCCAAGGGCCGGCCCACGTCGCTTTGCCGCGCAGGCGAACTTGCGATGCTTCAGTGGGAACGGGTAAAAAGAAGGACGCGAATGCCCCCTCGTTCGCGACGGGCCCGTTGACCGGCTCAACTGCTACCCAGCCGCGCCCCCAATCGATCTCAGTCGGCCCGCGTGCGGCGAACCTCAAGTACCCTGGCACCACAGAAAACGTTTGCTCGTTCCCGGGCGGCTCGATCTTTGTGAAAGTCAGGAGGCTCGCCGGGGTGATTTTGACATTGCCCCAGTGCCACGTGTTCGGCCCGCACGATCCGATCGTCATGAAATCGCAGTCTTTCGATGGGGTATAGGAGTGATGACCGAATTGGACGACGGCCCGGGAAAACCCAAGCCCCTGAGGCAGTGCAACCCGCTCGATTAAGAAGCGCTGTCGCGTTTCGATGTTAAAATAATGCATACTGATGGTCTGGGAGCCAATCGAGATCGTGAACCTATCGCGTTGTTTGTGTGAATAGGGCACGGGCACGTTGCGCCAGTCCGAGACGGATAGCTTCTTATCGTCCGGCTGAGAGCGAATAGACCAGGCGAAGTTGTTGATCAGCTTGAAGTGTAGGGCCTTGCGCGGTGCTCCGGTCAAATCCGGCGTTCCGGCGTCGGACGGCAGCACCATGTTGAATTCAAGCGGCGTCAGCCAGAGATCGATCCAGTCCCGTTTGGTCGAACGACCGGTCGAGACGTCGAACTCTATTGTTGCGACCCCGGCGGTCCAATCAACAACGGCGGCTGGTGTGAGATAGGCGACGGCATAGCCGGGGTCCGAAGAATTAATCGCCGTCATGATGTGATCACGACACTGAAAAACGGCATCAGCATGTGATGCGATCGCGTGTTTCGTTGGCGGTGCGGCGCAGGTCTCGTCGTGGTCGGCGTGCATCATGTTGGTCGCCCCATCAGTGCGATCGTGGACCACGACATCCCAATTCGGCGAAGACCAGCGCGTTGGTGAAGGCGGAGCCCCAGAGAATGTCTCGATAAAGATGCCTTGCTTGTCGGCCGGAAGGACGGAGACGGTCGAGCCAATCGTGAGCATCACGGCCAAAAGGCAAGTCGTGCAATCTCGCCGGGTCATCACGGTTCCCTCGGGGCACCTTAAACGCAGAGCAGACGGCTGATCCGAAAAATCGCACACTGATGAACTCGGATCAATGGCTGGTATTCGCATGTGTCTGGTGACACTCTAGTATGCGCAGATCGCATGACGAGACGGCCCTATGGGATCAAGCCACGCGCTCTGGTTGTCAGTCAACCTCACTCTGCGTCGGCGATCTCTAGGATCGCCCATGTTAACACCTTCGGCGTGGGATCGCGTTACCCGACGATGCACCATTACACCGTGTCCGACTGTGTCCTGCTGGTTGTTAATGTACAGTGCCGGTCGTCCGTGAAGCCGCCCTCCACCGGGTAACCAAGTTGCTCGCAGGCGTTTATAAATCATTGATAGGCGACCCAAAACGCGCCATAGGGGGACATAGTGTTAGCTGCAGAGGGCCATCTGTCCTCGACTGTTTATTCAAAGAGTGTCCTCGCGTGCGTACTTCCGCGACCAACACAGATTTCCCATTTTCAACCGTCGGACAGCGTGAAGACGCATTCAACGGAGGCACAGAGGCATTCACGCCGGTATCGTCCTCGGGGCTGCCGCTCGGATCAATGCCACGGTTTCTAGCCGCGATCGAGGGAAGCGCGATCATCGCCTCGGCGGCGGTTGCTAAAATGACGTATCTTGATCTCATCGTCGGCACGATTGTCCCGCTCGGAACCTATGTTTTGATTGCCGCCTGCATGGCTGCAACCCTCTACATGTTCTTCATGCAGTTGGGCCTCTACGAAGTGGAAAACTTGAACGGGCCGCAGGTCGGGTTCGGCAAAATCGTCGGCGGCATCGTCGTGTCTTTGTTGACTGTCCTTGGACTACTTTATGCGTTCAAGGAAATTGGCGAGCTGTCACGCGGCTGGGTGTTCGTGTGGCTCGCGCTCTCGATCGTATCGATCATCATCATTCGCCTGCTCTTCATGCGCTGGATCAAGCGGGGTATGGCGAAAGGACAGTTGATTTGGCGCACCGCCGTGATCGGCACGAGTGATTTCGCCCTCTCGGTCGCGGCGGAAATTCGGGCGAGCGAGGGGTTGTCGAGTGCCATTGACCTCTACCACTGTAAACCGTCGGCAAGGGACTTCCGGTTCGTCGGCGGTCTCGACGACCTCGCACACGGCTTGGCGGTGCGCCCCTATGATCGGGTGATTGTTACGATACCGAGCGCTGACAGGGATTTGATCCGGTCCACCATCAAGACACTCGGGGCCTTTACGACTGAGTTGCTCATTTGTGACGACCTCCGCCGTATGCCAGTTGCGACGAGAGGGACACGGCAATTGGGCCGAGTGCGTGCTGACGTCGTGCATCTCATGCCGCAGTCAGAGAATTCAGCGCTATTGAAGCGCACGACAGATATCCTTGTTGCAATGGCCGGCCTATTGCTCCTGTCCCCGGTGCTGCTCCTGGCAGCGCTTGCCATCAAGCTCGATAGTCCAGGTCCGGTGTTTTTCCGCCAGCGTCGGCTCGGACAGAACGGCGCTGTTTTCCGGATATTCAAATTCAGGTCCATGACAGTCGAGGAAGACGGGCCAGTCGTGCCACAGGCAACACTGAACGATGACCGAGTAACACGGGTCGGACGCGTGTTACGCTTCACAAGCTTTGATGAACTGCCACAGCTGATCAATGTCCTCTTCGGTGACATGTCGCTCGTTGGACCAAGGCCCCACGCGATCGCGCACGACACTGAATTCGAGAAGACTTTCGATTTGTTCGCCCGCCGGCGGCGGGTCAGGCCGGGAATCACCGGATGGGCGCAGGTGAACGGATTTCGCGGGGAAATGAAGACCGCGGACGACGTGCAAAAGCGCATGGAACACGACCTATACTACATTGAGAATTGGTCGATTTGGTTAGACATGGAGATCATGGCGCGCACCGTGATCGCAGTGACGCGCGGCGCATACTGAAATGGGATTGTCGAGCTGTATCGACAGTCTACCGCTCCTTACCGCTGTTTTCACGGGACTTCCGGGTTGAGAGAGTTACGCCCATGTCGCAGGCAAATTTTGTTGTTGAGGGCGTCCGGATCAACTGCTTTTCGCTGCAATCTGCCATCGAGAACATCATTGCTGACTGCAAAGCCGGAGCATCATTTGGGGTGTTCACGTTGAATCTTGACCATGTCGTCAAGCTGCGTCGCAATGGAGCCTTCCGCGCCGCCTACCGAAACGCGCGTTACGTGACAGCTGATGGATTTCCCATCGTGTGGGCGGGGCGTTTGCTCGGCACGACCACCGACCGCGTGACCGGCTCCGACCTGATTGAACCATTGTGCGATGCGTGCGCCAGAGATGGCGTACCAATCTATCTGTTCGGGAGTAGCTTTGAGGCTTTGGCTGGCGCTGCACGCCACCTCGCCGCTCGCTTTCCAAACATTGAGATCGTTGGTGTAACGGCGCCGGAACAAGGGTTCGAACCGGCATCCGAATTGGCCGTTGCTTACGGGCAGCGCATTGCAAGGTCAGGCGCAAAGATGTGCTTCGTTGCACTCGGCGCACCAAAGCAGGAGTTGTTTGTCGCGACCACAATGGCTGAAGCGCCTGGCACAGCGTTCGTGTGCATTGGGGCTGGGATCGACTACCTCGCGGGTGTTGAGAAACGTGCGCCCCGCTGGGCACAGTCCATCGGGACCGAATGGCTTTGGCGTCTGCTGTCAAGTCCGCGGCGCCTCGGCCCCCGGTACCTCAATTGCGTGTTGGTTCTGCCACGCGTGCTCGTATCGGCACTTGCGGCAAGGCTCAGGACCACTGTGGCCGCAGGGTCGGACGGTTCCCTCAGTCGCGGTCTCCTCGCGAAAACCGGTGAGGCTGCGAGCGGACTGGACGTTGCCAAGGCTGATCAAATGACCGCCGCGACCGTCTCCGCCCAAGACCCCCTTGCCCGTCTGGGCCTGACCCGTCCGAACGACGTCCTACTCACGGTTTCCGGGGTTATCGCGCGTTCGACCGCCGAGGATATCGCCCAGCAAAGACGCCCCCGTGCCGACTATTTCGAACTCGCCCGAACGCTCGAAGCCGATCTTCTAGATCATGCAGCGGCCCGGCGCAGGAGCGGACGTATGGGCCGTGCAATCGAACGGATCGCCGGGCCAAATGTGATGCTTGCTTATGCTTGCTGGCGCGACCGCGGACGCTACCAGACAATCCTAACCGATGGTGAGCAAGTCGGGATTCCGCTCGCAGCCCTGTTTCGCTTCACTCCAGGCGCAAGACCGCTCCACGTCATGATCTCGCATGTGATTTCGGCTCGGAAGAAAACCCTTATCATAGATCTGCTGCGCCTGCGGTCCTGCATCGACACGTTCGTCGTCTACAGCAGCCTCCAGCAGTCTTTTCTTCGATCAAAGTGGCGCATGTCCGAACAGCGGACACCGCATATCTCCTTTATGGTTGATGAGAACTTCTTCGATCCTGCGCGGGTTGTGGGGCGACCCGGCAAACGGCCTCGCATCTGCGCCGTTGGCCTCGAGCGCCGAGACTACGACACCCTGTTGAGTGCCGTCGCTGGTCTCGATGTCGACGTCATCATCGCCGCCGCGTCGCCTTGGTCGAAACAGACGACGGACGTGAACGCCGCCCGCGTTCCGCCCAACGTCACGGTGCGCAAATTCACACAGTACGAATTGCGTCAGCTTTATGCCGATTGCGATTTCATGGTCATGCCGCTTCAGCCGGTCGATTTCCAGGCGGGCGTGACGGCGATCCTTGAGGCGATGGCCATGGGCAAACCGGTCATCTGCTCGGCTGCGCCCGGCCAGACGGATGTCCTCGTTGACGGGCAAACCGGCCGCTACGTACCGGTCGGCTCTCCAGAGGCGATGCGCGCGGAGATCCTGAGCTTTATTTCCAATCCCGACGAAGTTCGTCGCCTCGGTGCGAACGCGCGGACGGCCGTCCTCGAGCGCTTTGGCCTGCAGCAATACGCGGACCGGATACGCACAATCGTGCGCGCGCCTGAAGCAGGGTCGACAATGTCTGCCGACAGGATGAACGGCGGCGTGACGCAACGCATCGAGGCGATATCACGATCCATCGTCGGCGCGCGACAGATGCTGCACCAAATCGTCGCTGCGCTCCGGGCCCGCTGGTACCTGCGCAGCGCCGCCTCGCTTGGCGACCGCGTGCGCGTGTGGGGCCGACCCGCCATCCGGAACGAGGGCACTCTCATTGTCGGGGAGCGTGCGCGCTTCGTGTCGACGACCGCGATCCTTGAGCTTGGCGTCGCGCGCGGGGCCACGTTGACGATCGGGGCCAAGTCTTTCATCAATTATGGCTGCTCGATTGCGGCGAATTGCAACATCACCATCGGTCCCCGCTGCAACATCGGCACGCACGTTGTTATCATGGACAATGATTACCATGAGCTCGATCCCGAACGCCGACATATGATGCCGCCGTCTGCACCGATCTTCATTGGCGAGAATGTGTGGATTGGAACACGCGCCATTATTCTTCGGGGGGTGACGATTGGCGACGGCAGTGTGATCGGCGCGGGCAGTGTCGTAACGCGGGACGTCCCGCCCAGGTCGGTTGCGGTTGGTCAGCCGGCGCGCGTGGTTCGTACGCTATGAGCGGCGATGGGTTGCGAACATTATTTGGAACCACTGTGATTCCGACACCGGCGCCTCTCGGGTGCGGGGGCGAAACGTTGCGGAGCGAGGTTTCGTTGCCGGATCCGGCGCGAACGACCCAATGCAGGGTTGACGGACCGTGAGGGCACCAGGGCAAATCGGCCGAAACTTCGTCCTTCTCGGTGTCGGTCAAATCGTGAGCACGGCGCTCGGCTTTTTGTTGATGGCGTCCCTGACGCGGGCCCTCGGTCCGGCCGACTTTGGCTCGTACTATCTCGTGTTGGCGACGGTGGGATTGGTCAGTGTTGTCGTTGACTGGGGACAGGGCAGCACAGTTGTTCGCGAAGTCGCGCGGGGACGTGCTGATCGGGCAAGTTTTATCGCGAGCGCGGCGATGCTGCGCATCCTCGGTATCGGTTTTGCGACCGTCGCCGCGTACGTGATTGCCCGGGTCTCGGGGTACTCAAACCTCATCGTCTGGCTAACAGTCTTTGGCGTACTGGCATCGGTCCCTGGATCGTTCGCCATGTTCTTTGGTTATGTGTTTCGCGGGCTCGATCGCACGGACATCGATGTAACGTCCGGCCTCCTCATGAAAACGATCGCCACGCTCGCGACCGTTGCGGCTCTGGCTCTCGGTGGCGGTGTTGCCGCGGCCGTCCTGGTACCTGCCATTGGTGGCGTCGTTGGGCTCCTTTTCGGTGTGCGCATGTTGCGAACGATCGACGTTCAGATCGCCGCACCAACCAGTGCCACGTCCCGCGAGATCTTCACCGCCGGACTTCCACTCGTCGCCATGTCCCTGACGATCGCGATGCACGGCTTCATGGAAGTGACATTGCTTGCGATCTTGACGGACAGGGAGGTCGTCGGTTGGTTCGGCGCGGCGCGGACCTTGCTCGGGATTGCTATTCTCCCTGCGACGATCCTCGCGACGGCATCATTTACAGAAATGTCCCGCGCCGCAGATAACAAGGACGAGTTTGTGCGCATCCTTGCGGCGTCCGTGAGGCCATTGGTGGCCGTCGCGTCACTGGCCTCATGCATGTTCTTCGTGTTCGCCGTTCCCGGAGTCCGGATTGCGTTTGGGCGCGCCGCTTTCGATCCGTCGGCGTTGGTGTTGCAGGTGTGTGCGGCATTCCTCCCGATCTTCTTCATCAATTTTCTTTTGGGAAACGCAGCGGTCGCCCTTCAAAAGAGCGTGCAGATCGCCGTGGCCAAGGCCATTTGCGTGGCCCTGTCGGGCATTGCGAGTTGGTTCC
The DNA here is from genome assembly GCA_031409695.1 of Hyphomicrobiaceae bacterium. Lineage (GTDB taxonomy): Bacteria > Pseudomonadota > Alphaproteobacteria > Rhizobiales > Hyphomicrobiaceae > JABFRJ01. Next base: position 10,339 of record JANNXS010000148.1, on the reverse strand, counting down.
TCGTTCGCCACTTCCAGTCGTCGATCGGCAACGGCGGCGTTGGGCTCATGATCTCATACGGCGCGTCGGAATTGCTCATGTTGGCGACCTTCATCGCCCTGCTCCCGCAAGGTACGCTGCGAAAGGTCGTGTTCAGTTACCTGCTACGCGCATATTTGGTGGCGGGCCTTGCTGCGGTGGTGGGATTGGCCATCACAGCGTCCTTTCCGCTCTGGGTGGCTGTCGGCATTGTATTCGCGGTGTTCGTCATGGCCGCAATGGGTTTCGGACTTGTTCGGCTGGCCGACATAAAAAGCGTGGTCGAGGCTATTGGCTCGGCTGCAGACCAGGCCAGGAGACTTCGATGAGACGACGCTCTACACTCGGCGGTGTTGGAAAGGTGCGACGCCGTCAGGCTGCCTTTTCAGGCCTTGCGATCTGCGGCTTGGCCATGCCCGGTCATCGATCATGAAGCGATACGAAATTGCCTTCGTGCTCGAGCAGGCGCTCGGCCACGTCACCCATGCCAAAAATTTACAAGCTTATGTGCCTTCAGATCCGGAGGTATCTCCGCACTGGGCGTTGATCGACTTCAAGGCGCAGGGACTTGGCGGTCGTGTGCCAATCTTTCGAAGCAACTGGTCGGTGCGCGCGGGCGTGAGGGCGCAACGCGCGCTCACCAAAATTGCACGCAATACCGAGCTCGACGTTCTGTTTTTTCACACCCAGGTCCCGGCCGTCTTGGCGCAGCGATGGATGAATCGCATCCCGAGCATCGTTTCGCTCGACGCGACACCGATACAATACGACCAACTGGGCGAGTTCTATCAGCACAAGGCCGGCCCCGCCGCGCTTGAGAAAATCAAATGGCAGCTCAACCGGCGCTGTTACGATGTTGCCCGACAGATTGTCGTGTGGGCCGATTGGACAAAGCGTAGCCTCGTCGACGACTACGGCGTGCCCGCCGACAAGATCACGGTTATCCCACCGGGCGTCATCGTCCGCGACTGGGTCCGCCCGCAGCCGCGTACGCTCGAAGAAGGCACGGTTCACAAGAGGACGGTGAAAATCTTGTTCGTCGGTGCAGACTTTCAGCGCAAGGGCGGGGGGCTGCTGCTCGACGCATTTCGGGCCTTAAGAACACCCTCGGTAGAGTTGCACATTGTCACCAAGGACAAAGTTCCCGTGGAGCCGGGTCTGTTTGTCTACAATGACATGCAACCCAACAGCGTGGAGCTGAAGCGCCTTTATCATGCTTGCGACATCTTCGTGCTGCCGACACGGGCCGACTGCCTGCCGATGGTTCTGTCTGAGGCTGGCGCGGCAGAGTTGGCTGTCGTGTCGACAACTGTCGCTGGCATCCCGGAAATCGTGCGCCATGGCACGACAGGATTCACCGTGGCGCCGGGTGATCCAGACGCACTGATCGACGCACTGAAGACCTTGCTCGAGAACCCCGTCTTACGTCTGGAGTTCGCGTCGCGCGCCCGTGATCACGTGAATGCGGCCTACAACGCAGAGACCAATTCCGCCCGCCTTCTCGGGCTGTTGAAGGCCCAGGCAGATGAGTCAAAGGCACTCAGCGGAGGCACTCAGCGGACGAATGCGGCCAACAGTCTGACGTAGTAGGCTTGATAGGCGGTCGATGGTTCGGTGATTTGCCAAGAGTTGGCCGGCCACGGGCCATTGAATTGAAAATAGGCTTTTGCTGGCGGCTGGCCAATGGGGGGACGGAACGGCTGTCTGCAGACGTTTTCTGCGCGCGAACTGCCGCACAAACTACCAACTGGCGTTCGGCCGTCGGTGCAGCAACCGTCGAGGCTGAAGGCTGGATTCGGACCACCGACGAGAAATCCGGGTGGCGGACCGGGACTCTCATTGGCAACTTTTTCCCATTGCGTCCCATGTGCGAACCAGGCGTGGAACATGGTGCTCGCCGAATGGGTGGCACCCTCACGTCCCATGTTGGTGAGGTAGACGAGGCCAAGCGGATTGACGCCGTGGATGTTGTGTATGTAGTCCAGCGCGGCTTCGACGGCTGCTGTGCGAGTGCCCGCATCGGCTGAGTGGAGTGCCGTGAGTTGAAACAGCCGGGCTTGCATTGCTTTGGCTTTGTTGCTCCCCCACGTGTACTGTGCAATCGGCGCCCGGTAGGGATCGTCGCGAGTGAGATCTGTGGCGAACCGCAGCGCACGCGGTGCACCAAAACCCAGGAACCAAGCTTGGATCTTTGCGGCCAGCGGCTGGGAGAGGCCCGGCAAACGCGAGACACGCAGAAGCGCCTCGTGGGCATCGACCTCCCAGAGCAGCGGCTCATGCTGCGGTAGCATCGTCTCGGCTGTTGCTTCGACAATGGATCTCAAGGTTAGGTCGCCGCCCAGCTCGAAAAGAGCAGTCGCTGCTTCCAACTTCGCGAGTGCACGCTCGGCCTCGCTCAACTCCTGCTGTCCGTGGGCGAGCCCCCTCGAGCCAGGTTGGCGGGTATCGTCGTTGTTCCAATACAGCACGCCGGGATTGTCGTTGGCCCACCGCCAAGCTTCCTGCGCCCGTGTTGCCAAGCGTTCGGTGAACACCTTCATCTCGGGCTGGTCGAGCGTGGCATAGATCCTGGCTGCTGTGGCGAAGGCGGCCGCCGTCATGAGTGTGGCCGATGTCGTTGGCGGCCCATAGTGGCTGCGCCCGTTGGCACGCGAGGGAGGGCTCGCCGACGAAAGGTTTTGGACGCACAAGACACTCCCGTTCGGCCCCTGCATCCGCAGCAACCAGTCCAGCGCCCACTTCACTTCATCGAGAAGGTCGGGGACGGAATTGCCCGATTCAGGCAGGCCAGTATCGTCACTGAAGGCGCGTGAATTTTCCTCATAGGCGCGCAGCAGGACGATCACGTTGCGAGCAGCCCAGGTTGTGTACTTGTTGTAGTCACCGGCATCGTACCAGCCGCCGCGGAGATCGCGGATCGGCGGGGCGGCCATGGCTGATGATCGAAACGTGCCCGGCCAAGGTTCTGCCGCGGTATCCTGGCCAGGACCGAGATGGCTCGCGGCATCGGCCCAAGCTTGGCCCGCATGCGCCACAGATTTGGGCGCTCCCGCCCGTTGATAGAAGAAAGTTTTGACGGCTCGTACCAGGACCGGACGGTAAACTGTTTCGGCGATTATGAACTCCGCGGAGCGGACACGCTTAGCAAGGTCGGCCACGACATAGCGTCCTGGACGTGAGATAGACGAAAAATCGAACCACCAGGCGCGGTCGCCGGACGCCGGATCGGTTGAGCCGCTGTTCCAAGGTGTGGCCGGCCCTGACATTATGATTTCGCCGGCTGTAACTTCGACGAGGGCGAGCGTCGGCCCAGGTGCAAAACGCACGATTGCATCATAACCGACCTGAGGATCGCGCACGACGGCGATCTTGCGGCTCTTGGGGAGATAGCCAAACTGGTCGACAACAATGGCTGGGATGGGCCCGTTTGGACCGTTGGCGAGTGCAGGGGCAAAGTCCCGCAACGGAAGCAATGTCGACTGCGGGCTTTTTTGCGGCGCGCGCGTTGGGGGATCGCCTGCCGCATGCGGACGCCCCGGCACTGCCGCCAGAAGGCCGATTGCCATCGCCACAGCAGCCGTCCACAAAGCAAGACCAGACCGGGCCGGAGCTTGCCTCACTGATCCACACCCTTCAACGTTGCCGTTGCACCTTTCGCTTGATGGCGCTTCATCCTATCCCGGAGCCAGCGCTGCGCTGGCTGCTCGAAGCGGGTCCAAGTCAGATACGAGACGACGAGAATCAGGGCAATAAAGACAAAGCCGGCCCACGGTACGAACTGACCTATCTTGCGGCCGAGCAGTACCTGCGGAAGCGCCGAGAAGCCAATGACAAGCGGCGTTTGCAGCAGATAGACAGAATAGGAAATACCACCGAGAAGCCAGGCAATGGCACTCGCCTGAGGGCCTAGTCTCGTGCGGATTGCGATAAGTAGAAGGACTGGAAACGCGATCACGACCAACGCAACATCGTAAAGCCCGTTGACGATGGGAATGCGGTTGGTGGGCACACTGATTGCGGCGAGAATTATAAGTAGCGCGGCGACGAGCAGCCGCGGGTTTCGGCTTTGCGTTTGCAGTCGCTCCGCTCCGATCCGCCAGATAATGACGCCCAGGAAGAACGCGAAACTAGCGCGTGGAAAGCCGTAGAGAAAATTTGAATGATCCCAACCCACGTCGATGGTGTTTTGCCAAACGCCGACGAGGAGCAAAGCCAAACCGCTTACGACCACGATAGCAAGGAGGATTCGGCGAGAAAGCCACGGCAGGAGGAGTACGTAAGCCAAATTAACAACGGCCTCGAAAAAGATCGACCAAGCGGCACCGTTCAACGGAAACAGAAACTGGTTTGGGCTTAAGGGCGTCGGCAGACCAACGCCGTTAAAGAGCCCGGTGAGCACAACGGCCCACGGATCTATCGCGCCGAGATCCCGCTGCCATCTTGGAACTTGTACCAGCAGACCAATCACGGTTGCGAGCGCCACAAGCGGCCAGAGCCGGGCAACACGCAGCACCACGAACTCGAACACTTCAAGGCTATGCCCTAGCCTCCTCTCGTAGCTGTTGGCGATCACGAAACCGCTCAGCAGAAAGAAGAAATCGACGCAGAGATATCCGCGCTTGAGCAGGGTCTGTTCGCCAAATAAAAGGAAGTCCATATGATAGAATAGGACCGCTATCGCGGCGAGGCCCCGGCACAGATCGAGGGAGCGCAAATGAGCTGTTCTGTTGGGACTATTTATCACTGATTATCCATACACATACCTATAAACGGTATTGCAATCGCGGGCGTGAATCAAGCGCGACGCAATTTCTTGCTTCGTGCAGCTAGTCGATCCAAAGCGACTTCGTCAGTCACGCCGAGGGAAGGGCGTATGGCGTCGCGTGTGTCCCTGCCTCTAGTTGTGGATACCAGCTAATGCTCGATCCAACTCTTGCAGCCATCGAGTGGTGGTTGGACACCGAGCCACGGGCAACGCCGGCTTTCAGCCCTGCGACGATCGTGCCCGCACCGCCCAACGTCATCCAAGCTGCGATCTAGGGCACGCCACGCCCCCGCAAAGCCGGGGGGCTAAACCTCTATGGTCTTGACCATTGGAGACATGCGTGGGCGAGGGCTCGCACCGCTTTATCAGGCAGCTTATTGTGCCATTGTTGACATGCTCCCGCCGATTTCGGCGTTAGCTGACCCACAAATGGCTGTATTTCCAAAGCCGAATCATCACTTACTTCAAGCGACGATGACACATCTGTTCTGCGTTACCTGCTGAGTAGTGGCCTCTGTCGCGACTCATCGGATTGCGTCGCCATTCGTGCGACCATCATTGGTGACGGAGATATCGATGAGACGTCTCGCTATACTGGTGCTCTCTGGGTTGATTGGGGGGTGCACGAATTTGCCCGTCGGCGGGCCTCTGCATCGCGAAATTGAGGGAAGTGCGACCGCAACGCTGGCGTTGGACCGGCGTGCTGTCGTGCAAGACTACGTGCTCGTTGACGTTTCCAACGATGTCTTACGCGAAATCCCGACATCCCATCCAGGTGCTTTTTATAGCAGTTTTGGGATCCGTCGGGACTCTGGCTCGTCGTTCAAGCTTGGCGTCGGCGACCTCCTCCAAGTGACGATTTTCGAGTCCGCTTCGGGTGGTCTGTTCGCATCAAGCGATGGGAGTTTGCGGCCCGGCAACTTCGTTGCGCTTCCGCAGGTCGCTGTGGCCCGCAACGGCACCGTGACAATACCTTATGCCGGCGACGTGCGCGCGGCCGGACGGTCGGTTCAGGACCTTCAGAAAGATATCGAGCGCAAGCTGGCTGCACGCGCCATCGAGCCGCAGGTGCTTATCTCTTTGGGGGAGCAGGTTACCGCATCGGTCACGTTGATTGGTGAGACTGCAAGCAAGCAGCAACTGCGCGGAAATGAGCGTATTATCGACATGATCGCCCGCTCCGGCGGAGCGCGTATCCCGCCACATGAGCTGTTCGTTACGTTGCTTCGCAATCAGAAGCGGGCAACAGTCTATTTTCCGACACTGCTGCGCGACCCGAATGAGAACATCTTCGTCGCGCCTGGCGATACCATTTACCTGTTCCGCGAACAGCAACGCTTTTTGGCAGTCGGCGCATTCGGTGTTACCGGGCAAACCAGCGGCGTAACGGGGCAGTTTGCGTTTGAGCAGGAGCGGCTTTCTCTAAGCGAGGCGGTTGCAAAGGCGGGCGGGCTGGTTGATTCACGTTCGAGTGCGAAAGTGTTCGTTTATCGTTTCGAGGATCGGAAAGCGCTGGAGCGCATGGGCGTCGACGTTTCAAGGTTCGACGGCCAGGAGCAGGTGCCGACGGTTTACCGGGCAAACTTTCGCGATCCATCGGTATATTTTTTCACCCAGCGTTTTCCGATGCGCCATCGGGATGCCATTTATGTCACGAACTCGGACAGCGTAGAGTTGGAGAAGTTCCTGTTCCATACCCAGGTTATCACCGGGGCCGTGAGTGGCGTGTCGGGCGATATTGCGGCGACGCGTGAAAACTTCAGAAGTCTTGGACGCTAAACCCTCAGGCGTGCCGTTAGTGAAAAGACGTATATTTGCCCAACTCCGCGGTGGCTGTGCTAATCAGGCGCGCCACCGAGAGTGTCTGGGTCCCTGATGTTACATCCTCGTGTCACTGTTGTAATGCCGACTTTTAACAGGGTTGTGCGCCTTCAGCTGGTGCTTGAGGCCCTGCTACAGCAAGACTATCCTCGCGATAGGTTTGATATCATCGTTATATCGGATGGGTCGACCGATGGCACCAATGACCGTCTCGCGGCATTGGCTGAGCAAGGCAAAATCAGCTGCATTATTCAGGACAACATGGGGCCTGCGGCAGCTAGAAATCGAGGCGTGGATGCCGCCGCGGGGGACTTCATTTTATTCTTGGATGACGATGTTGTGCCGGTGCCCGAGCTGATCACGGAGCACATGCGTGCCCACGAGCTCGCGGGTCGCGACGTGGCCGTCATCGGTCCGTTGCTGGCACCGCTCAATGTTCGACTTTTGCCATGGGTTGATTGGGAGCAGCGCATGCTCATGAAGCAATATGACGCCCTGATAGGTGGACGTTGGCAGCCGACCGCGCGTCAGTTCTACACCGGCAACGCATCGTTGAAGCGCCGTTTTTTATTGGCGCTGGGTGGTTTCGATACCGCCTTTCGCCGCGCTGAGGATGTTGAACTCGGCTACCGTCTCGCAGATAGCGGCGTAGGTTTTGTCTTCGCGAAGTCGGCGGTCGGATGGCACTATGCCGAGCGGAGCTTTCAGTCGTGGCAAGCGACGGGGCGTGCATATGGGCGCAATGACGCGATATTTGCCCGTGACCGTGGTCAAAACTGGATCAGTGGTGCCGTGCGTTCGGAGTTTGGTGAGCGCAAATTTCCGCTTCGGGTGTTGGTTTCCTTGTGTCTCAACGCGCCCTGGTTGCAGGCCCCTGTTGCCCGCGTGATCCGTGGCGCGGCAAATTTCGCTAGTCTGCTCAGGCTCTCGAAGCCGGAAGCCGCCGCCTACAGTGTGCTATTCAATCTTGAGTATTACCGTGGATATACGGACGAGATGGGCACCACCAGTTGTCTGCTGTCTGCTTCGACAGAGACCGCTGCAAAGCGTGCGAGCCATCTTTAGCGCCACTCAATGGAGAGAGCGAAGCGCAGATGCACCAGTGCGCGGCTGCGCAAAGCGGTTCCTCCGCACCGCGCGGGCGGTGTCTTGTCGGCTTGTGGACGCTGCGAGAACTGGTCTGCGGATCGTTTCGCCAGCAATGGTCAGGAAGACGATCCAGAGCGGGTCGAACGGTATGAACCAGAGTGTTTCCATCAAGTTCATAACAAGGACGTAGCTAAACAGCGACAAGAGCATGAAGGCTCGGCTCGGATCTGTCCGACGAACGTTTTCAAGCTGGTACAGTAGCGCGACGAGGAAGCTGAGAAAGATCGAAAGACCAACATAACCAGTTTCGAGGCGCATATCTAGATAGCCGCTGTGCGCTGACGGCATGTCTCTAATAAAGCCTGGTGCCCAGTTGACCGGACTGTTCGGGACGTACCAGAAGGAATGGAAACCCCAGCCGAGCCAAGGCCTCAGGGCGGCTTGGTTTTCGATGAATTCCCAAATAAATATCCGACCTGTGAAAGTTGGGTCTCCGTAGAGATTAAAGGCGATCCGGCTTGTCAGGTTGGTCACCAACATCGAGAGCACGATGAAGGCAAGCGGGACGGCCACCGCGAAGATGACCAAAGGGCGATTGCTCCATGCCGCCGCTCCGAACACGATCAATGCAGCCACAGGGGCCGCGAGTAGGAAACCAAGGGATGTTTTTGATCTACTCTCGAATATGATCCAGATCGCGCTCGCCAGAAGTGCGAACCCGACGAGGCGGAATTTGCCGATTATTATCCAGTAGACCGCGCCTAAAATAGCAAGCGAGGCGCACATGCCTAAATACTGCTTGTGCGGAAAGTAACCGGGATGCCCGAGGTCCAGGCCTGTCCACTCTTTCATGGGAGGGGTCGTCAGCACGAAAATGACATTGATCGCAATCGCGATCGTCACGCACCAAAGCATTGCATCGAGAGTGTCGAACTTGGGCGTTGCGACGGCCAGCGGCACGAACACCACGACGACCACCATAACGGCAAGCACCCACCGCACCACGGTATCTGGTTGGCTGTAGGCCCACAGCACACTCAAGCCAGCGAATGCCAGGAAGGCGAACAGCAGTATGGATGGCAGAGTGGCAAGGCGCGACGTATCGATGCGCCGCCACGAGATCGCGATGAGCAGCACCGTCACCATGAACAGGGCCGGCCACGCAATCTGCGTGCTCAGTGCCCCGGGGGCAAGCCGGTCGGCAACCGGCTGAACGATCTGCACATAGGCCAAGGCGACGAGGGGCATTGCCGCTAGAAGTTGCATCATTGCCCTCTCGACGATCCCAACCCGTCCCCGCAATACCGAGCGACTTTCACAACACCTTGCGGCTTTCCCAATCTTGGACCGTTAGGCAAAATAGGCATTGTACTGCTTGCCCTTGTAGTCCTCGATGCTCCGAAGAGCAGACGGGTCGACTTTGTTCAGCACGACGCATGCCGTACGCTCTTGAAGACCGCTGATCTCTGAGAAAGTCTCGAGGACGACGCGCTGGCTTGTGACAGCCCATTCGACAACGACGACGAAGGCGTCGCATTGAGGCGCGAGCATTCGGACGTCTGCGACCGCTGCCGCAGGCGGAGCTTCGACGATGACGAGGTCATAGGCAGCGCGGGCCCGTTTGAAGACCTCTGCCATACTCTGGGAGCCAAGCAATTGCGCGGCATTCGGAAGCTCGGCCGAAAGCGGGCACGGCAGCACGTCAACACCCGTTTGCTTGTTGCTCACGATGCAATCTTGAAAGCGTTCCGGTTGCTCCAAAACCTCTCGCAATCCGACGGTCGCCCCGGGCGCGATCGCGCGAGTCATGGTTTGTCGGTGGAAGTCGGCGTCGATGAGCAGCGTGCGGATCCCAGCGGGCCGGGCGACTTGGCTTGCGAGGTTCAACGCGACCACCGTTTTACCTTCCCCAGGCAGCGCTGACACGATGCACACCACCTTAACCGGATCGGTCCTGTCTGATCGCAGTTGAGCCCAGATCATACGGAACGCTTCCGCGAAGCGAGAGTATGGGGCTTCAAGGGCAAAGGCATTCGGCGAGATTGACCCAAACCGCCTCAGTCCGACTGCCGGCACCACGACCGTGGTCAATCCGAGGGCTGTGTTGACTTGTGCTGGTGTTCGAAACACGCCGATCGGATTGTTGCGCCCGAGAAGTAGTGCAGTCCCAAGAAGGATGCCGAGCCCAGAGCTTCCGCCGAGGGCGAGCAGACGCTTCTTGGTTGAGTCGACCCGTGTCGGGACAGTCGCGTGCGTGAGGACCCGGGCATCCGGCACAATAACGAGTTGTCGATCAAAACGGTTTTCGTCATTCACGCGCTGCAGCATCGAATTATAAAGGGTACGAAGGGTTTGCGCCGCACTCTCAAGTTCCCTGACCTGTGCAGCGACCCTGCTGTTCGCTGAATCGACACCCAACCCTGCGACCACTGCCGAGTTGAGCTGCTCGAAACGTGCCTTCGCAAGCTCGTATTCAGACGTGTATGAGCCGGCCAAGCGCTTTTGTTCGGATGCGATTGCGGCGGAAGTATCCGTCAGTCGCTTACGCAGTTGACGGGCCGCCGCATGCCCCTTGCCGACGCGACTTTCCATGTCGAGTGCGCGTGTTTCGAGGTCGGCATATTGCTCACGTAACCTGGTAATAAA
>JANNXS010000147.1:0-8919 GCA_031409695.1 Hyphomicrobiaceae bacterium | reverse complement strand
CCGGCGCCGATGACGCCGACTTTACGGATGCCAGCCTGGTTCAAACTTGTCTGACCTGCCACGGCCGGGCCTCTCGCTCAACTGACCAGGGGTCAGACCCTGCGCCACCAGTGTTCAGTTCATTTGCAACCTAGGGACCATCGGGTCTGACCCCAGAAGGTTCCATTCGCAATACTTAAGCCCGTGTTCAGCCCGTCTTCAGCCCTTGGCCTTGGCGAGTTCAGCCTTCAACTCCGGCACCGCCTGGAACAAATCCGCAACCAAGCCATAGTCCGCAACCGAGAAGATCGGTGCTTCCCCATCCTTGTTGATGGCAACGATGACTTTACTGTCTTTCATACCGGCAAGATGCTGAATTGCCCCAGAAATGCCGACGGCAATGTACAGATCCGGCGCCACAGCCTTACCGGTCTGTCCGACCTGATAGTCATTCGGCACATAACCCGCATCAACCGCGGCTCGCGACGCACCAACGGCTGCACCAAGTGCATCGGCAAGCGGTTCGATATAAGTTTTGAAATTCTCGCCCGACGCCATGCCGCGACCACCCGAGACGACGATGCGGGCGGACGCCAACTCAGGGCGATCATTCTTCTGAATCTCGGCTTTCTCGAACGTAGACAGGCCAGCGACTTCCGCAGCGACGAGGCCCTCGACCGGGGCGTTGCCGGTCATGCCGACGGCTGGAAATGATGCTGTGCGAATGGTCATGACCAGTTTGGCATCGGACGATTGCACGGTCTGAATTGCGTTACCGGCATAGATCGGGCGTTCGAAGGTGTCCGGCGAGATAACTTTCATGACGTCCGAAATCTGCATCACGTCAAGTTCGGCGGCGATGCGTGGCAGCAGGTTCTTGCCCGAGGGCGTCGAGCACGCCAGGACGGCTTTGTAGTTGGCCATGATGGGCACGATCAGCGCTGCCATTTCCTCAGCCAGTGCGCGAGCGTACTGCGGTGCATCAACGACCAGCACTTTCGCCGCGCCATCGAGTTTTGCGGCTTGTTCCGCGACGCCCTTGCAATGGTGACCGGCAACAATGACGTGGATGGCGCCGCCGATTGCTTTAGCGGCGGTCATAGCTTTGGCGGTGGCAGCGTTGAGGTTTACGTTGTCGTGCTCAGCGATCAGTAGAACACTCATTGCAGCACCCCTGCGTCTTTCAGTTTGGCAACCAATTCGCTTACAGTCTTGACCTTCACGCCAGCCTGTCGGCCCGCCGGCTCAACGGTCTTAAGCACCTTTAAGCGCGCGGCGATATCCACGCCAAGTTCGGCCGGCTTCTTGGTGTCGAGCGGCTTCTTTTTCGCCTTCATGATATTGGGGAGCGACGGATATCGTGGTTCATTCAAGCGGAGATCCGTGGTCACGATACACGGCATTTTCAGTCGCAGCACTTCCATGCCGCCATCGACTTCGCGGGTGACCGTGGCAGCACCATCTGCGATTTCGATCTTGGACGCATAGGTGGCCTGTGGCCATTTCAGCATGGCCGCCAACATCTGGCCGGTCTGATTGCAATCATCATCGATGGCCTGTTTGCCAAGGATCACGAGGTTCGGGTTCTCAGCCGCGATAACAGCCTTCAATAGCTTGGCGACGGCAAGTGGCTCGACAGTTTCTCCGTCGCCTACCTCAACGAGGATGCCACGGTCGGCCCCCATTGATAGTGCAGTTCGAATAGTTTCAGCCGATTTTGCCGCCCCAATCGAGACCGCAACGATCTCTGTCACAATGCCTTTCTCTTTGAGGCGCACGGCCTCTTCGATGGCAATCTCATCGAATGGGTTCATGCTCATCTTGACGTTTGCGAGTTCTACGCCGGAACCGTCGGACTTCACGCGGATCTTGACGTTGTAATCGACCACGCGTTTGACCGGCACGAGGACTTTCATCGACCGAGGCTCCCATGAGCGCCGCTTAGCTTGACGCGGACGGCAACGTGTAAGGCAGAGACTTTGTGCACTGCAACTGTCCAAAGGGTAACAAGGGCACCACCGTGGCTATTTGTCTCGCATATGCACGTCAAAAAGGCAAAGGCGCACTTTGTTCGCGGGTGCGAGATGCGCGCGGGCTCGGCTAGTGTCGCGCATCTGACGTTTGGTACCCGCTCGCGGCTTGCCTCTCAACCAAACGTCAGTTGCTAAAGCGACACTAGAATCACGATGTTTCCAGTGTTCCTGCTGGTTCCGACATTTGCTCCGAAGCTTGCTGTCACGGAAAGCAAATGTCGGAACCGGAACGCTATCCTCAAAGCACACCTTCTCGCCGCAACTCCGCCTCCAAGCCGCCGACTGTTTTTTCCAATCCCGTGACGATCATGTCGATCTCGTCCTCTGTCACGATCAGGGCGGGCGAGATCATCACCCAATCGCCATCGGTGCCGCGGTTGGTGCGGCGGCTATAGACGGATAGGCCGTGCTCGGCTGCTTGTGCATTGAAGCGAGCGGGCGCCGGCGTCGCGCCAGGGATCATCGCCTTGGTGGATTTGTTTGCGACCAATTCGAGCGCCAGCAGCAGGCCTTTGCCTCGCACGTCGCCGATAATCGCCGAGGTGTCAGCCAGCGTCTGCAATCGCGCCTTAAGCATCGCGCCCATGCGCTGAGCATTACCGGTCAGATCGCGCTCGATGGTTTCTGAAACGGCGGCGACGCCACACGCGCATGACAGCGGATTGGATTGATAGGTGTGGCCATGCATGAAGCCACCCATTGTGGCGACGGCCGCCACCATGTGCGCCGGCGCGAGCACCGCGCCGAGTGGCATGTACCCAGCTGATAAGCCCTTTGCCATCACGACGATGTCTGGTCGTGCCTTCGGCGTGTGCTCGGCTGCAAGGAAAGCGCCCGTGCGGCCGGCGCCGGTCATGACCTCGTCGAAAATCAGCAACACCCCGTGGCGCGAGCAAATCTCGCGGACAGTTTCCAGATAAACATCTGGGCTGACCAGCGCGCCAGTGGCCAAGCCCCCGACAGGCTCCAGAATAAAGGCGAGAACACTTTCGACACCCTCTGCGAGGATCACCCGCTCCAATTCCGCCGCGCAGTGGCGGGCCCAACTCTCCGCCGTGTGGTTCGGCGGCAAGCGATAGGTGAACGGCGTCGGCACCTTGGGCAGCAACTTCATCATCGGGCCGAACAGATCATGCGCACCCTGATCGCCGGTCAAGGCGAGCGCGCCAAGCGTGTTGCCGTGGTAGGCCGGCATCCGGCTCAGAACCTTCCAACGCGACGATTGACCGACGGCGACAGCGTGCTGGCGGGCAAATTTGATTGCGCCCTCCACGGCCTCGGAGCCGCCGGAGCAGAACCAGACACGCTCCAGGCCCGCGCCTGCGTGTTTGGCCACGAGCCCCGCCAGTTCAGCGTTGGCCGCGCTTTCAAACTGTGAGGGATGTGCGAACGCGGCTGAATCGAGTTGCGCCTTCATGGCCGCAATCACGCGCTTGTTGCCATAGCCGAGATTGAACGCGACGGGGCCCGATGAGACATCGATGTAGCGCTTACCGGAGGTATCCCAGATGTAGATGCCCTCACCCCTCGCGATCGCAGGCCTTCGCGCCGAGCCGGGCTTCAACGAGAACACCTGCGACGGCCCGCCAAAGGGGAGGGCATCGACCGTGTGGGGGACTGAGCCGTCGGGCATAGGGGTGCTCGGCAAAGGTGCTGATACCGAAGGTGTCCGGCGTTCAGGCCCAATGGTCAAGGACCACAGGAGGACCACAGGAAAATCGGGCGTCCGGGCACTGGTTCGTATCAAGAAATCACGAAGGCAATACCGCTGCGGCGCGGAAAAATTGCTCTGTCGCGCCATCGCCCGGGAAAAACAATTCGATGCGCAAATCGCCTATGGTGATGTCGCGCGCCGTGCCGAACTCAGCCAGCATCGACATCAATGAGAGCGTCGATTCTCCGTGCCGCAGCAGCACTGGAATGAAGGGGCGCGTTGACGTTCGGTCTTCCTCGCGTTCGCCGGTTGCGACCCGCACAAGGTCGAGCAATGCGCGCAAAACCGGATCGCCGCCGCTGCGCGACACTTCGAGGCGCAGGCGACCGGCAAAATCCTGAATGACCTCGGCCCAGTTGACGATCATCTGTTGCGCCATCGGGTTCGTGGCAATCATACGGACCAAATTCGTCTCGCCGCTTGCACCGTGCAGCGGCGACAAAAGGGCGCGCGCCGCGGGGTTGGCATCGATCAGCGTCCAATGGCGATCACAAATCAGCGCCGGATAGGGCATATGGCTCGCGAGCATATGATCGAGCGCCATGCGCACGGGACCGAGCGTCTCTGCGTCAAGGCCGGTCTCGGCGAACGCACGCACGAAGCCCGCTTGCTCCAGCAAGTCGTTCCGCGCGCGCAACGGCAGGCTCATGGTCTCCGCCAGCTGCAGCACCATCTCGCGCGACGGTTTCGAGCGACCCGTCTCAAGAAATGAGATGTGGCGCGACGATACGTTGGCATCGAGCGCTAGGTCGAGCTGGCTCAGGTGTCGGCGCGTGCGCCAGACTTTAAGGGTTTCGCCAAAGGGCGAGGCATGTGGCGCCGTCATCGGGTGGGCTCCAGTCTGCGGCCTGATCCGGTTGAGCAGAAGCAGATCAATGTCATGTCCTCCATTACCTCAGACGTCATTGCGGCGCTTCACGCGACGGCCGTATCGATTGCCACGTTACTGCACGAAACCACTCAAGGAGATGAAACATGACAGGCTTTTGGCATCGTTGGATGGTCGTCTGGTGTTGGACGATGGTCGGTGTCGGTACAGTGTTTGCAGTCACCGCGATTGCACCGCTGCGCACACCAACAATGCTTTTCCTCGACCTCATTTTCTGGCCGGTGGACGGCCAGCCGGCCGCGCTTTCGCGGGAGGCGGTGCTTGGCATTGCGCTCTGTGGGGCAATCATGATCGGCTGGGGATCGTTAATGCTTGGTTTGGCCAGTGACCGGAAACTCAGTGCTGAGCCGCGCGTCTGGCAGTTGATGACCTATGCCATGATCATATGGTTCGTGGTCGACAGCGCGGCATCGTGGCAGACGGGCGCGGGTGTCAACGTGTTCAGCAACGCAGTCTTTCTCATCAGCTTCCTGATCCCGGTGATCAAATCCGGCGCTCTCTCCGGCCAGGCTCTCGCGCCACGGGCGGCGTAAACGCAAGTGCGGTCTCCGGATGGACGTTGACGCAAATCGCGGTATGCTTTGTTTCAGTCTGCTCACACCAATCCGGAGACCTGCCGATGTCGATGCCGATCCTGTCGCTCGACGCGTTGACAGCATTGATCCCAAGCGGGGCAAAAGTCGCCCTACCGCCTGACTACTCCGGCACGGCGATGACCGCCGTGCTGTCGCTCATCAGACAGGGCGTGCGCGACCTGCATCTCGTGGGCGTGCCGGTTCTCGGTTTCCAGGCGGACCAGTTGATCGGCGCCAACTGCGTGGCCCGCGTGGAAAGCGCGGCTGTAACGCTCGGCGAGCATGGCTTGGCCCCGCGCTTCACAGCGGCGCTGAAGGCCGGCGAGATCGAGATGTGGGACGCCACCTGCCCGGCTATCCACGCGGGCCTCCAAGCGGCGGAAAAGGGTGTGCCATTCATGCCGCTGCGGGGCTTGATCGGCTCCGACCTGTTGCGGGTGCGGCCTGATTGGCGCGTGATCCAGAACCCCGTGGCAGAAAGCGGCGTCAACGATCCGATCGTCGTGCTGCCCGCGATCCGCCCAGACGTGTCGCTGTTCCACGCCGCGCGCGCCGATGTGCACGGCAACGTTTGGATCGGCATCCGTCGCGAGTTGATGCTGATGGCGCATGCCTCGAAGGCAACGTACGTGACGGTTGAGCGGGTAGAAAACACCAACTTTCTGACGGACCCGGAGCTGGCTGCCGGCACCATCCCGTCGCTCTATGTCTCTGCGCTTGCCGTTGTGCCGAACGGGGCTGCACCGATCGGACTTGCGGATGCCTATGGGCCAGACCACGCGGCCCTGGCGCGCTATGCGGCGGCAGCAAAATCTGCAGCTGGGTTCCGGGCTTGGCTGGTTGACGCCCTAAGCGTGCGGGAATCGTTGGCCCACGAGCCGGCATGACCCGGGCCCACATAAGCCCGGCCCGCATAAACCCGGCCTTCATTGATCCAGCGCGCCTCGATTTCGTGCCGCTGCGAGACGCAGCGCATATCGCGCCCTATCACGACATCCGGCGGGCGGAGTTGTTTGACCGCTACGACCCGACCATCCGCTATGTCCCTGGCATCGCCGATGAGGACGCACCGAACCATCTGGGCCATGTCTTGCTGCTTGAACGCGAAGTGGTCGGCACGCTGCGGATCGATTTGATTGATCGCGAACGGGCGGGATTTCGTCTCGTTGCGGTCAAAGGCACCTACAAGAACCTCGGGCTCGGGGCGATCATGCTGAAACGCAGCGAAGCGATCGTCGCGGCCTACGGACGTCGCACCGTCGTCATCAATGCTGCACTTCAAGCCGCAGCCTTCTACCGTCGCCACGGTTATGCCGAGGGGGACTGGCCCGACGTCCGCCCCATCGACACACGCACGCAAGTCCGTCTCGGCAAACGCCTCCAAGCGTGACGCCTGCCCTTCTCTGACGGCGACCCGTCACTTCGGCAGCACCAGCCACAGATCGAGATCGAGAATGACGCCGTCGGCGTAGGTGTCACCAGCCTTTAGCGCGACGTCTGATGTTGGCAAATTCTTGGTCGCAACGAGACGCGTGCGCAACGCGCCGACGTCCGTGCGTCCGGCGATGTCGGCCCTCTCGAGCACCTCGCTCCAGGCGTAGACGGTGTCGCCCGCAAACAGCGGCGCGACGTGACGGCCGCCGTTGATGGCCGCGATGTTGAAGGCATTGGCGAGACCATTGAAGGACAGCGCGCGGGCGAGCGATATGACGACGCCGCCGTAGATCAAACGCTTGCCAAAGCGCGTACCTTTGGCGGCATGGCCGTCGAAGTGCACTTTGGCCGTGTTTTGATAGAGGCGCGTGGCCATTTGATGCTCGCCGTCTTCGATTGTCATGCCGTCGATGTGGTCGATGCGCTCGCCGGCCTCATAGTCCCCCCAACGGTGTGAGCTACCTGCCGCGGCGAAATCAAAAGCGCCTTGCCATGCGGGAATAGCTGCACCGAGCGTTGCGGGATCAACGCGGTCGGCCAGTTTCGGGACCACGGGCGCGGGCGGTGCGCTGGCTTTGTCGCGCTTGCGCACCATGACCCAACGCACATACGTCAAACAGTCGGATGCCGTGCCGGTGACGCCGTCGATCTTCTGTCCCGTTGTTCGCACGTAAACAACGCCGCTGTCGCCTGAGGAGTTCTCGCGCACGCCGATGACGGCGCTGACCGCCGAAAGCGTGTCGCCGGGGTACACAGGTGCGAGGAACCGGCACTCGGCATACCCCAGGTTTGCAACGGCGTTGAGGGAGATGTCTGGAACTGTTTTGCCAAACACAATGTGAAACGCGAGGAGATCATCGATGGGCGCGCGTGGGTGGCCGAGTGCCCGCGCGAATACCGCAGACGACTGCAGCGCGACGCGAGGGCCATAGAGTGCCGTGTAGAGCGCGCCGTCGCCGTCGGTGATGGTGCGCGGTGTTGCATGATGCAAGGTCTGTCCGACCTTGAAATCCTCAAAAAAATTGCCGGCTGTGGTTTTGAGGTGAGGCATGGCGGCTCCGCGGCTGAAGGCTTTCCCCTTTGCGCTGAACACCGCAACCTGTCACGGCGACGTAGTGTGTCAGTCTGTCGTCCCCTGAGGGAGAGGGGGGCGACCACCACGAATTGCATTTGCACATACCCAATATGGCGCTTAAGCCTCAAAGACCCCCATCGGATCTCGCGTAGGCGCTGTCAAAATTGCCCCGTCCCAAGAAAAGCAAAGTGGCTGAAATCGTCATCGAGGACGAGGCCGATGAGGCCGCGCCGGTGCAGATGCATGAAAGCGGCACGCAGCATGTCGATGGCTACACCATCGGCACGCGCGCACTCGTGCTTGTGCCGCAACCGCCGCGCGGAAAGCGGTTTCAGTCGAACAAGATGACCCCGCAGGACCAGGCGGCGCCACCGCCGCTGCACTCGGCCGATGATCGACGCGACGAAGCCATCGGCTTGGCGCAGGCCATCGATCTGCTGGTCATCGGCGCACATATTGTGCCGCTGGCGGCGCCGCGTCCTGCGACGCTGTTTGGCACCGGCAAAGTTGACGAAATCAAAAAGATGGTTGCCGATGACAAGATCACGTTGTGCGTGGTCGATCATCCACTATCGCCCATACAGCAGCGCAATCTTGAGACGGCCTGGATGTGCAAGGTGCTTGATCGCACGGGCCTGATCCTGGAAATCTTTGGCCGCCGCGCGCAAACGCGAGAAGGCCGCCTGCAGGTCGAACTTGCGCACCTGACCTACCAAAAGAGCCGCCTTGTGCGCGCCTGGACCCACTTGGAGCGCCAACGCGGCGGTGCGGGTTTTCTCGGCGGCCCCGGTGAAAGCCAGCTCGAACTTGATCGGCGCATGATCGAGGAAAAGATCGTCTCGCTCAAGGTCGAACTCAAAGACGTCGTACGCACGCGCGAGATCAACCGTGCCACACGCAAAAAGGTACCCTACAAAATCGTTGCCATTGTCGGCTACACGAATGCTGGCAAATCGACGTTGTTCAACCGCGTGACCGGGGCAAGCGTGTTTGCCAAGGACCAAGTGTTCGCAACGCTCGACCCGACGTTGCGTGAAGTTAAGGTCGCGCCGGGCCGTAAGATCATTCTCTCCGACACGGTCGGTTTCATCTCCGACTTGCCAACCACATTGGTCGCCGCCTTCCGGGCCACCCTTGAAGAGGTCATCGAGGCGTCGCTGATCCTGCACGTGCGAGACATCTCACACGCCGAATCTGATGCTCAGGCGCTCGACGTCAAA
>JANNXS010000146.1:0-5545 GCA_031409695.1 Hyphomicrobiaceae bacterium | reverse complement strand
GCGCGAGCGGGTGAACGGCGCAGCCGAATTCGCCCAGAACGACCCCGAGCCAGACGCCAGCGAGCTGTGGACGGATGTGCTGCTACCGGTGGCGGTGTGAGAGGGCACGGCGATGTATGGCCCAGTCCACGGTTTTTCTGTTGTCTTGATTGTCGTCTTTGCCTGGGGCGTCGTTTCTACTTGGGCTGTCTACGAATGGCTCGGCATGGGTCTCGGTGACAAACGGCGATTTCATGGGTCGCGCTCAGATTGGCAAGATCTTGCGCTCGGTCGCGGACCTGCAGACTCGGACCTGGATGACTTGGGGCTGCGCCACAAAAAGCGCTACTTGGTCGCTTGGAAGCTGCATCTCGCGCTCGCCGCGATATTGCTTGGCCGATTGATCTACGGGGCACGCGTATCATGACCGCCCCCGCCAAACGCACAGCCACCTACGCCGACATCGAGGCGCTGCCGCCACATCTGAGCGGCGAGATCATCAATGGCGTGCTGTATTCACAGCCGCGGCCGGTGCGTCGCCATGGTGGAGCATCGAGCGTGATCGGTGCGATTTCCCTGAACGCCTACCAACTCGGCATCGGTGGCCCAGGTGGATGGATCTTCGTTGATGAGCCGGAGCTGCATCTCGGCCTGCATGTAGTGGTCCCAGACATTGCTGGATGGCGTATGGAACGCATGACCGAACCGGCCGACAAGGCGGTCTTCGGCATCGCGCCCGATTGGATCTGCGAAGTCCTCTCGCCGGCGACAGAGAAGCGCGACAAGGGCGAAAAACTGCGCATTTATGCGACCTACGAGGTCGGCTATCTCTGGTACGTCGATCCGCGCGCAAGGAGCCTTGAGGTCTTCCGTCGGGTCGGCCGTGATTGGGTACTGGCATCCACTTTCTTTGGCAGCGATGAGGTCAATGCGGAGCCGTTCCCAGCCTTGACGTTCAAGCTTGATCTGCTCTGGCCCTTCGATCGACCAGTGCCGCCCGAAGGCTCGCCTCCATGACCGCCCCAGCCAACGGCCCCACCAAACGTAATCTTGCCGCCCCGTCTCACTTCCCCGACAACGGCCCGATGCTCCAGCCGCTGACACATCCCGCCCTCGATGGCATCCCGCATGGCTTCTTCGGCCGCCGCGGCGGCGTATCCACCGGGTTGTATGACAGCCTCAATTGCGGGCTCGGTTCGCAGGATCAGCGCAGCGCCGTGCTCGAAAACCGCGCGCGGGTTGCAGCCCGCCTTGGGGCCGTCGGCGGACCCGTGTTGACCTGCCACCAGATCCATTCAGCCGACGCTGTTGTGGTCGACGCCCCCTGGGCACCCGGCGCGCAGCCGAAAGCTGACGCCTTGGTCACACGTACCCCAGGCCTCGTGCTTGGTGCCTTGGCAGCCGACTGCATGCCGATCCTGTTTGCGGATCTGGAGGCCGGCGTTGTCGCCGCAGCACACGCGGGTTGGAAGGGGGCACTGACCGGCGTTGAAACCAGCACGCTCTCTGCCATGGAACGGATCGGCGCCAAGCGCACACGCATCCGCGCCGTTATCGGCCCCTGCATCAGCCAGTCCGCCTACGAGGTCGGGCCTGAGTTCGTCGCCACGTTCCTGGCACAAGACCCTGACGCGGCCCGCTTCTTCACAACGCCAATTGAGGGTCGCCGCCCGCACTTCGATTTGCCCGGCTTCATGCTTGCCCAGCTGGCCAAGGTCGGCATCGCGTCAGCCCACTGGGTGGGGGCTTGTACCTACGCCGCACCGGAGCAGTTTTACAGCTACCGGCGCACGACTCACTTGAAGCAGCCCGATTACGGCCGCCAGATCGCCGCCATTGCAGCCCCGCGCCTTTAAATGCAGGCGCGCTCGCCTCGTTTCGGCACAGAATGCGGCGCACATTCACTTTTTCCACAAGTATCATAGCGATTCGAGGGATTTACACCGTCAAATGTTGCCGCAATTGTCCACCGAAGCTGGACGGTCGGCTCGAGCCTCGCTAGGAACAAGACGTGCGTACCGGATGACACGCGCCGCAAGGTTTGTACGACGGCTGCCGGGGGAATAGGTTCATTTTGAGGGGGACGTCATTGTGACGACCATCCACGTACCCATCGTGCAGGATCGCGTCCGCGCGACCGCCAGGCGTTTCGCGACTTTCGCAGCCGCAGCACTGTTGCTTGCCGGATGTGCCTCAGAGAACGCGTTAAACGGTGGCGCCACTCAGGCAAGCCTCGCGCCGCCGGCGGCCGCGCCGGTTCAGCCGACACAGCCCTTGACCAAAGTTACCATCGCGCCCGTCATCGGTGCGCCAGACACAATCGGACGCCAACTCCAGCAGGACTTTACGGCAGCGGTCGGGCTGCAGAAGGTGTCACTGGTTGCCCCAGGTGACCGTCCCGACTTTACACTGAAGGGCTTTGTGGTGGCGGCCAAAGACCGCGCGAACACGAAAGTGTCCTACATCTGGGACGTCATCGATCCCGCTGGCAAACGCGTGAACCGCTTTACCGGCGAAGAAATCATCACCGGACAGACACCGAAGGATCCATGGTCTGCCGTGACGCCGGATCTGGCACGCACTATTGCCCAGAAATCGGCGGCGTCGTTTGGCCAATGGCTACCGACAGCCCAAAGCTCGATCCCGGTTGCGGCGGCGACTGGTCCGGTTGGGGTCGGCGCAAATTCGGGCGTTGCGTCAATACAGACAGCCGCAACCCCGGGCGTGACCTCTGGCGCCGTTGCCGGCCGTGCGGCGACCGTGACCCCCGTTTCTGCGCCGGCCGGTGGCGGCGCAGTTGCGGTGGTGCCAGCAGTTGTCGGGGCGCCGGGGGATGGCAGCACGTCTCTCACCGGCGCGATCCAATCAGAGCTGCGGAAAAGCGGCGTCAATTTAACGGCACAGCCGGCCGCGAACACCTATCGCGTTGAGGGTGTGGTCAAGATGGGCCAGATCAAGGACGGCAAGCAGCCCATTCGCATCGACTGGAACGTGCGCGATCCCCAAGGCAACAAAGTCGGCACGGTGTCTCAGAACAATGAAATACCTGAGGGCTCGCTTGACGGGGCATGGGGTAAAACAGCGGATGCCGCGGCTCAGGCTGCGGCGCAGGGCATCATA
Organism: Hyphomicrobiaceae bacterium; assembly: GCA_031409695.1. Lineage (GTDB taxonomy): Bacteria > Pseudomonadota > Alphaproteobacteria > Rhizobiales > Hyphomicrobiaceae > JABFRJ01. Next base: position 2,446 of record JANNXS010000146.1, on the reverse strand, counting down.
AAACTGCTGCCTCGCTAAACGACGCAAAGTGTTGAAACGACAGCCGCGCTTCTTCAAAGGGGCGCGGCATTTTTTTGTTGCGCCAGCGCGTCATGTTGAGCACATGTTTTGCCTGCCACTTGGGATGCTACTATGTTGATCGGAGAAGTCTGATGGTTCAGTTCACGGATCTCTGGTACCGCCATCCAGCGAACCTTGCGACCAGCGCACCCTGCATCGCGCCGCAGACGTTGACCAATCTTGAGGGTCGACAGATCTTGCCGGGCTTCCCGGTGTTCGGAAACCAGTGCGCCATCCGTATGGGCGTGAGCTTGAAGCATGCTGGTGTCGATGTCGGACAGTTCAGCGGCCTCGCCCATTGCGCCGTCCATGGCAAGGACGAGATGCACATCATCCGGGCACAGGAATTGGCCGATCATTTGGCCCGGATCTCGATCCCGGGGGTCGGTCCGGTCGAGAAGATCATCGGCACGGATGCGAAGGATTTCTATCCCAAGATCATCGGTCGCACGGGCATTATCTATCTCAAGGACTACTGGCGCAGATCAGGCGAGAGCGCACCAACCGGTGACCATATCGACGTCTGGAATGGCTACCGATCGTCGACCAAGTGGCTGATGGAATGGTTTTCCTGGGCGGGTTATTACTCCAACTATGCGGAAGCCCGAGAGATCTGGTTCTGGGACGTCAAGTGAACGAGCGCGATGGCCGTGCCGCATCGGTGGGACGGCCACGCACCAACAAGAGGGCCGGTCATGCGCTATCTCATCGCCATGGGGGCCGCCATCGCCTGTGCGGCCATCGCGACGCTCTGGATCTCGTCACCCATCGCAAACTGGGTTGTACGCCAGTATGAGTTCGACGGGCCTGACACGGTTGCACAACTGCACGCGGCCACCTTCATGGTGACCAATGTGACGGCCCTCGTGTTTGGTTTTCTGCTGGGCTGGGCCGCCGGTCGACCCTGGCGCGACGCATGAGCCGCGCTTCGCTGACACCATTGCCGGTCAAAACCAAGCGCATCGGTCTCGCGCTCGGCGGCGGCGGCGCACGCGGCTTTGCGCACATTCTTGTCCTCGAAGCGTTGGACGAGTTGGGGGTCAAGCCCGACAGGATTGCGGGCACGTCAATCGGCGCCATCATCGGGGCGGCCGCTGCCGCCGGGCTGTCGGGCAAAGATATGCGGGCGCATACGGAGGAAATCCTTTCGGCCCGCGTAGACCTCGCACGTCAGCTGTTTGCCGCGCGCTCTGATCCCGTCGCGACGTTCCTCAAATTCCTGCCGATCCGCTCCGCCTTGTTCAATGCCGAAAGCCTGATGGACCTGCTGCTGCCAAAGTCGGTGCCAAAGACATTTGCCGAGCTGAAGATCCCGCTCGCCGTTATCGCAACTGATTTCTATGCCCAGGAGCAATTGGTCATGACGGCCGGTCCGTTGCGCCGCGCGGTCGCCGCCAGCATGGCATTGCCTGCCATCTTCTCGCCCGTGATGATCGACGGGCGCCCGATGGTAGATGGCGGTCTGGTCAACCCACTGCCGTTCGACCTGTTTGGCAATGACGTCGACGTGACCATCGCCATTGACGTCTCCGGTGCGCCCAAGCAGCGTGCTGACGCCGCCGCGCCGTCGCCGCTCGAAGTGCTGACGTCATCGTCCCAGATTTTTCAGCGCTCCATCGTGCGCGAAAAGCTGCGCGCGCTACAGCCGGACGTTTTCATTGCAGCACCCGTCGACGAGTTCAGCGTGTTGGATTTCCATCGCTTCAAGGACGTCATGGCCGCCTCCGCATCGGTGAAGGACGACGTCAAGCGCCGCCTTGCGCCGATCCTCAACAGCGATGCAGCAGAGACCGTTACCATCGCGGCGCCCGCCGTTCGACAAGGTCGACTGCCCAAGCGCATCGCCGCCGCGGCGGCCTTGCTGCCGAAACCGCGCAAGAAACGCTAGCGCGGATCGTCCGCCCTCACACATTTCGCTCAATCAGTTGGCCTTCCGCCCGATCACTTGGCTTTGCACGCCCGGACCAAGCACCGGGCGGCGCGACGAAATCAGTCCCTTGTTGACGCCGACCCAGCCAATTTCGCCCGACAAGCGGCCGTATTCGATCTTGGGACACCGGTTGACCACGACGCGCAGGCCGGCAGCTTCGGCCTCGGCGATGGCAATGTCGTTGCGCACACCGAGTTGCATCCAGATGACCTTGAGGTTGAGCTTGTCTTTGAGCGCCAACGCCTCGCGTGTGACCTCCAGGGCCGCGTCCGAATTGCGAAAAATGTCGACCATATCGATGGGGCCGACGATGTCTGCGAGCGACGTCGCCACGGGTTGGTCGAGGATGGCCATGGGTTGGTCGAGTTTAGATTGTCCCGCCATGGTCGGATTTACAGGAACAACACGGTAGCCCTTGGCGAGCAGATACTTCATGGCGAAGTAGCTCGGCCGGCT
>JANNXS010000145.1:0-9451 GCA_031409695.1 Hyphomicrobiaceae bacterium | reverse complement strand
CTGCTGAATCTCCAGGTGGCAGAGGAGAGAGGATATAAAGTGGCGCCGCGAACAGCGGCAATACCTGCAAGGCCGTTGAAAGAAGTTGTGATAACCGCAACTGGCCCGATCTTGGTCAGGACTAGAACTGCCCACAATGAGCATGGAAGCGGCGAATGAGCTTTCTCGATTTGGCGGTGAATCGGGACGGGACAACGAAATCGGGGACCGTCACTGATTTGGCCTTGCTGCCTAGGTCAACTTGCAGGCACGCCTCACCTGAACACCGTTGTCCGCTTGCAATGCCAACGTCTCCTGCCGATGACCTGCGGAAAGTCGCCGAACGATCCGTGACCGGAAGCTCCGGGTCACAAGCAGCCCCCGACCCTACCGCCACAAGGCGCAACCCGGGCTACGCTGACTGCGACCTCAAACCCCAAGCACAACGATCGGCCGACCTGCGAGCCATGCGTCGATGGCTGCGACCGTGCCACCGTAAAACTGGCGATACGTCTGCTCCGTGACGTAACCGATATGCGGGGTCAACAGCGTGCGTGGCGCGCGGCGCAGCGGATGATCCGCCGACAGCGGCTCGGTCGCGTAGACGTCGATGGCGGCGCCCCCGATGCGGCCCGCGTTGAGGGCGGCGATCAACGCCGCCTCGTCGACGATCGGCCCGCGGGACGTGTTGACCAGCAACGCGTCGGGTTGCATCAACGCAAGTTCCCGCGCGCCAACAATGCCGGCAGTGCGAGCCGACAATTTTGTGTGTATCGAGATGATATCGGCACGCTTGAAAAGGTCGTCCTTTTCGACGCGCGTCGCACCGTTGGCCGCCGCCGCCGCATCGGTCAAATTCTCGCTCCAGGCGATGACCGGCATGCCGAAGGCCGCCGCATAGCGCGCCATTTGAGCGCCAAGTTTGCCAAGGCCAAGCAAGCCGAGTGTACGGCCACGCAGATCACGCCCAACCGTTGTCTGCCAGCGTCCCTCCTGCATGGCACGCGCCTCGGTCACAAGATGGCGCGACTGCGCGATCAACATGCCAAAAGCAAGCTCGGCGGTGGCGTGCCCCGGTGCCTCGGTCCCGCACACGGTGACGCCGTGGTCGGCCGCCGCCTGCATATCGATTGCCGCGTTCCGGTGTCCCGTCGTCACCAACAGTTTCAATTTCGGCAGGCGCGCAAACACCGTGCGCGGAAACGGCGTGCGTTCGCGCATGATGGTCACGACCTCGACGTCGGCCAGCGCTTCGGCGACTTCATCTTCACCCGCGAAAGGACGGTCGAACACGACCACGGTGTGCGACGCCTGCAACCGCGACCAGTCCGCCATGGTCAGGGCGACACGCTGATAGTCGTCGAGAATGGCTATTTTCATGGGGTCCCAATGTCACAACGTTGCGTCCGCGAGCCATGGTGGCGTTTTCGCCGCCGGGACTGCGCCGGCATTGCGCGAGTTGATCGTGCCAGACGACTGTGAGGCAGGCTTGGTCATGGCACCAGATCGCCGTCGCCAACCGAACCTGGCGAACTGTCTGTATCGACTTGTAGCCGAAATATCGGTCCGGTCCACCGGCTGCCGTCGCCTGCCCGCTCTTTTGGCATCGTGCCATTCACGGCCAAAAGCGCGTGACGCCAAAATGCTAGGGCGGGTGTGTTGTAAGAGGCGACCGCTATTTCCCAGTCGCCCGGACGCTCGCTGATGATGCGCTTTGCGGCCAGTGAGCCAACCCCGTGCCTGCGATATTTCCGTGCGACAAAGAACTCGGCGATGGCAAAGTTCACCCCGTCTCCCGACGGTGACCAATCGTTGATCAATGCGAAGCCTGCAAGCTGGTTGTTGACTGAAATCAACAGCGGCTCGCGCCCCGCGCGCAACCAGTATTCGTCGAAACCATCGTAATTGATTAGACCGTCCTGATCGAGTTCACCACGCGGACTGCCCATCGGGGCAAAGGCTGAGAAGTCATGCAAGTAGAGTTGCATCAGGCGCGCCGTGGCGGGCTTCTGTGCAATGCCCGCCGGCGAGACTGTCACATTCAGTTTAACGCCGCCCCTCACGTCTTGACCTTAAACAGTTCTTTCTGCTCGGACGCTTTCAAGTCGCGCATGTGCCAGGGCAGGCCCTGCTTGGCGATTTCTTCCATGAAGGGCTTGGAGGGCAGCTGCTCGACGTTCCAAACGCCGGGCTTTGGACCCCAATGGCCCTGGAACAACATCATGGCACCGACGACCGGGGGCACACCAGTCGTGTAGGACACGGCCTGGGCGCCGGTTTCCTTATAGCAATCGGCGTGCTCGCAGACGTTCCAGATGATCGAACGCTTGGCCTTGCCGCCCTTTTTGCCAGTGAAGATGACGCCGATCGAGGTGCGGCCTGTGTAGCCGGCGCCGAGCGACGATGGCGGCGGCAGCAGCTCCTTCAGGAACTCCATGGGGATGACCGGGTTGCCCTTGTACATGACCGGGTCGATGCGGGTCATGCCGACGTTCTGAAGCACGTCGAGGTGCTTGATGTAATTGTCCGAGAACGTCATCCAGAAGCGGATCTGCTTCAAACCAACGATGTTCTTGACGAGGCTTTCTTCTTCCTCGTGATAGATCAGGTAGCTCTTGCGCGGGCCGACTTCGGGATAGTCGATCATGGTCGAGATCGACAGGGCGTCGATCTCAATCCACTTGCCGTCCTTCCAGTATTTGCCGCGCTGGGTGACTTCGCGCAGGTTGATTTCGGGATTGAAGTTGGTTGCGAAGGCCTTGCCGTGGCTGCCATCGTTGCAGTCAATGATGTCGATGGTATCAATTTCGTCGAACAGGAATTCCTGCGCGTAGGCGCAATAGACGTTCGATTGGCCGGGGTCGAAGCCGCAGCCGAGGATGGCCATAATGCCAGCTTTTTTGTATCTGGCCTGATACTTCCACTGCCAGGAGTATTCGAATTTTGCGACGTCGCGGGGCTCATAGTTCGCCGTATCCATGTAATGCACGCCAGTCTCGAGGCACGCGTCCATGATCGGCAGGTCCTGATACGGCAGCGCCATGTTGATGACGAGATCGGGCTTGGTCGCCTTAATCAGTTTGACCGTCGCCTTGACGTCGTCAGCGTCTACCTGATGCGTGTGCACTTTGCCCCCGCCCTTCAATTGAGCGCAGCGCTTGGCGATTTTCTCGCAACTTTCGATGCGGCGTGAGGCGAGATGAATGGTCTTGAACACGTCGCGGTTCATGGCACATTTCTGCGCAACGACAGAGCCGGCAGCGCCTGCCCCAATGATCAAGACGGTATCCATAGAGCGTGTCCCTTGCCCGACGCGGTGTGCGTGTGATGTCGCGGTGCATAGCGGCGGCTGAGTGAGAGATCAATTGTCCGAATTCGAGATCGCTGGAGATCGCGCAAGTGCATGTCCAATGGGCGTCTACCCGCACTGCCCAAGTCGTCGCCGTGTGACAACCGCCCATTAAACGCGTAGGGCTATCGCCAATAACACAACTAAGAATGGGGAACCGTTCATGACCCAGTCGTTTGCAGCCAAACGCGCCGCGCTTATGCCTGGCCCCCAACCGGATACGCCGATCACATGCCGAAAATGTTAGACGACGAGCAGCCGACGGACGCCGCCACCACTTTCATCAATGAAGGTTGGATCACCGAGGTGCTTTTCCGCGTCAAGAGCGGCAAAGAGGCCACCGTGTTTTGCTGTGCCGCACATCCCGACCGGGACACGGATTTTTATGCCCTCAAGGTCTACACACCACCCGACCAGCGCTCGTTTAGAAATGCGGCCGTTTATCAAGAAAATCGCTTCAGCCGCGAGACGCGACAAGGCCGCGCGATGCACAACAAGTCGTCCAAGGGCCGCAAGATGTTGACCAGCCAATGGAGCGGCATTGAATTCGCGACGCTCAAACAGCTGCATGAGGCCGGGTGCGACGTGGCCAAGCCAATCGCTGAGGGCGATGGCGCATTGTTGATTGAGTTCATCACCTCTGACGACGATGCCGGCCAGCCGGCGCCGCAGTTGTCAAGGTTGCGCTTTGTGCCGGAGGAAGCGGCCGACCTTTATGCGCAGGCGCTTGGCAGCATCGAGCAGATGCTGGCCAACCACGTCGTGCACGGCGATCTCTCGCCTTATAACATCCTCTATTCGGGCGGGCGCCTGCGCATCATTGACTTTCCGCAGGCGATTGATGCGCGGACCAATTCGAACGCGCAAATGCTGCTGACACGCGACGTCGTCAATGTCTCAAGCTTCTTTGCCAAGCTCGGCTGTCAAACCAACCCCACGGCCCACAGTGCGGCGCTGTGGAAACGCTACAGCCACGCGCAAATGTGAGCATCGCAAGATATGCACAGGCGTCTCACTGTCTTGGGCCCCCAAGGCGTGACGCTGCGCGGGCGAGCGGGTATCCAACCGCATGAGCTGGACACCTGACACAGCGATGGTCCTTGCCGCTGGCCTTGGCCGCCGTATGCGGCCATTGACCGACACGGTGCCAAAGCCGCTCGTAAGGCTCGGTGATCGCGCCCTCATTGATCACGTGCTGGATCGGGTGGCGATGGCTGGCGTGCCGCGGGCCGTTGTCAACGTGCACTACAAAGCCGGAATGCTGCAGAATTATTTAGCGCTGCGCGGGCCGCCAGCAATCACGATCTCCAGCGAGCGCGAGAAACTGCTCGACACGGGTGGCGGCACGAAACGTGCGCTACCGCTGCTCGGTCCGGGATCATTCCTGGTGTTGAACTCCGACAGTGTCTGGATCGAGGCTGCAGACCAGAATTTGACGCGTCTGTTTGAGGCCTGGGACGGCGACCAAATGGATTGCCTGCTGATGCTGGCGCTGGCCTCATCCGCGATCGGATATTCGGGCCGGGGTGATTTTTCGCACTCCTCTGACGGGCGCATTCGCCGACGGCGGAGCGATGAGAGCGTGCCGTTTGTCTATACGGGTGTGCAAATCGTACATCCCCGCCTGTTTGCTGAAGCGCCGGACGGTGCGTTCTCGTTCAACACGCTGTGGAACCGCGCAATGCTGCAGGGACGCGCTTATGCCATGCGCATGAACGGATTGTGGCTGCATGTGGGGTCGCCCCAGGAATTGGAGCGGGCCGAAGCAACATTGAAGGCGCACGCATGAGCACGCCGAACATCTACACGGTGCCGCCAGGCCTGCCGTTTCTCCGCACGCTGGCTGACGCGATCCTGGCGGGGCATCTGCCCGCGTTTGGCGGCGCCAAGCCGTCGCCGATTTCGCTCGCGGGCTACACGTTGCTGCTGCCAACGCGGCGTGCGACACGCGCTCTGCAGGAGGCCTTTCTCGCGGCCTCGGGTGGGCACGCGATGTTGATGCCCAAGATCCGTCCGATCGGCGAAGGCGTTGAGGAACTGACACTACTGGCTGGCGCCGCCGGCCTTGGCGATCTTGGTCCAGATAGCGCCGAAATTCCGCCGGCCATGAGCGAACTGCAGCGCCGCCTCGTGCTGACTGAGCTGGTCATGCAGTGGTCAAAGGCCTTGCGTCAGCCGTCGGATGATCCCGCTCATTTCCTCGACGACGGCGTCGCCGCCGGTGCCAATACGCCGGCCCAGGCGGCCAAACTTGCGACCGAACTCGCGCGCCTGATTGATATGGTTGAGACGGAGGGTGCGAGCCTCGCGGGCCTTGACACGCTGGTGCCGGAGGACTTTTCCGAACACTGGAAAAAGACACTCGAGTTTCTGGAAATTGTGGTCACGGTCTGGCCGCAGTATCTGGCGGCGCATGAGCGGCTGTCGCCCATGGACCGGCGCAACCGCGTGCTGCGTCTTGAGGCTGGGCGCCTCTCAGCCATGCCGCCCACGGGTCCAGTGATCGTTGCCGGTGTGACCGGCAGCATTCCGGCCGCCGCTGCCTTGATGCAGGTGATCGCCAAGCTGCCAAACGGTGCCATCGTGCTGCCAGGTCTCGACCAGGCCATTGATGATGAGAGTTTCGGCCTGATTGCAAAACAGCATCCAGATCATCCGCAATTCGGACTGTCAAAGCTGCTGACCGACCTTGGGGTTGGGCGTCGCGACGTGGCCGTATTGGGGGCGCTGCCGCAACGGGGTTATGCACGGGCGGCAATGCTTGGCGAAGCACTCAGGCCGGCCGCAACCACCGACCGTTGGCACGATCTCGCACGCGCCATGTCCGCGGATGATGCGGTTGCGGCACTCGCTGGTGTGCACTTGATCACGACGCCGACGGCGCAGGACGAGGCGGAGGTCGCGGCCCTGATCCTGCGCAAGGCGATCGAGACGCCGGGGCGGACGGCCGCGCTGATTTCGCCGGATCGTGTGCTGGCGAGGCGCGTTGGCGTGCGGCTCGCGGCCATGGGCATCCAGGTCGACGATTCGGCGGGCCGGCCGTTTGGCAAAACCGTGACTGGCGCATTCCTCGATCTTACAATTGAGGCCGCCGCCAAGGCCTTCGCACCGGCTGCCACCATGGCGCTGTTGAAGCATCCGCTGACGCGTCTCGGCATGTCGGCGCGTGATATCCGCCGCGCGGCGCGCTATTTGGAGCTTGGCGCCTTTCGCACACTCTATCTCGGCCGCGGCCTCGACGGCATCGACATGGCACTCGAACGGGCGGCGCAAGAGTCTGTTGGTGACAGCGAAGTCAGTGTGCCGCGTTCACGCGCGGTGCGGCGTCTTTGGGAAGCTGATTGGCAGGCCGCCCGCGCGCTTGTGGCAGCGTTGAAAGGGGCCTATGCGCCTTGGGCGGCGCTTGATGAGGCAGATGGTCCGCAGCCCTTGCAGACCCTGGCCAGGGCTCATGTCGACGTTGCTGAGGCACTGGCACGTTTGCCAGATGAAACCGACGCAGACGCATCGTTGACCGAGACCACACGGACTAACCAGCCACTCTGGGATGGCGAAGCCGGTATCGCCGGCCAAGCCTTTTTTACGGGATTGCTCGATCCGGAGCTGCGCGCGCCCTCTCTCGTTCCCGTTGATTATGCTGATTTCTACCGTGGGCTGATTGCAGGTGAAAACGTCCGCCCACGGCATGCGTTGCATCCACGCGTGTTTATCTGGGGGCCCTTTGAGGCGCGCCTGCAACAGCCTGACATTGTCGTGCTTGGCTCACTCAACGATGGCACGTGGCCAGAGGCGGCCGATCCTGGCCCCTGGCTCAATCGGCCGATGCGCGCGCAGTTGGGACTGCCGTCGCCCGAAGAACGCATCGGCGCGATGGCGCACGACTTCACGCAGTTACTTGGCGCCGAGACGGTGTATATGACGCGGGCTGAAAAAGTTAGCGGCGTGCCAACCGTGCCCTCACGCTGGCTCATGCGGTTGAGCGCGCTCCTCGATGGCCTCAAGGCCCAGCACGCGTTGAGCCCGGACGAGCCATGGCTTGCCTGGGCACGTGCCCGCGAGGTGGCCGGTAAAGGCTCGCCCGTATCGGCGCCGGCCCCATGCCCAGCCGTGAAGCTGCGCCCACGCAAACTGTCCGTCACCTCGATTGAGCGTTGGCTCGCCAACCCTTACGCGATCTTTGCGCAGCACGTGCTGGAACTCGAGGCGTTGCCAGAACTTGGGACGCCACCCGACGCGCGTTTGCGCGGTGCGATCATCCACGATGCGTTGAGCCGCTTTGCCAAGCGACATCCCGACACACTGCCGCCCGATATCGCAGATGCCCTGTCACACGAAGCCGCGGGCGTGCTGGCGACATTTGCCGCTCACCCGCGTATTGCAGCGTTCTGGCGACCGCGCTTCGATCGGTTTGCGGATTGGTTTGGCGAAACTGAGTCGGCGCGGCGTGTGGGCGTAACGGGCGTGGTTGCGGAAGTCACGGGTAAGCACGTGATCGCCGCGCCATTTGCGCCGTTTACGCTGACCGCGCGGGCCGACCGATTTGACATCAGCGATAGCGGCCTGGCGATCTACGACTACAAAACCGGTAACCCACCGTCGGCCAAGGCTGTTGAGTCCGGGCAATCCCCGCAATTGCTGCTCGAAGCCATGATTGCGCGCGTCAACGGTTTTGGCTCTGTCCCCGCGTTGCCGGTGAAGCAACTGACCTACATTCGCGCGACCGGCGGTGAACCGCCCGGCAAAGAGACGTCGCTGAAGATCGACAATCTCGATGCAGTACTTGATCGCACGTCGGCGGGGCTAGCAGCCCTTGTCGCGGCCTATGACGATGTGCGCACGCCTTATCGTGCGTTGCGCCGCGCAAGCCTCAAAAATGCCTATGCCTTCGATGATTTTGCTCACCTTGCGCGCGTTGCTGAATGGTCTGGCGGCGAGGATGATGGCGAGGAGACGTCGATTTGAACCGCCGACTTAAACCCGCGGCGTCAGCGGACAGTTTTGGGCGTGCGCATCACAGCTTGCGGCGGGACCGGCTGTTGAGCTGCGACCTGTGGCCCATCGATCCGGCAGGGATCAGGGCAGTGGGATTTGCCGACCCAATAGACACCGCCAACCAGAGCAGTACCTGTCAGCGAGACAACCCAAACGACACGAAACAGACGAGCAAACAGACCCGGGCGCACTTCACGCACTTTCTGCACACGCATAACGAAAACTCCTGGGGACACGACACGGGTAACGCCAACATGGTTCGATAGGGTTCCGATGACACGCGAGACCAGAAAGCCGGAATAACCTAAATAGAATATATTCATGAACATGGCGGAAACAAGAATTTCTTTATTATTCATTATATTGCGCCCACAACTCAGGTTCTGCAGAGTCGCTGCTCGGCCTGCCAGTTCCGAGCACAGCAAGTTCCGATCACAGAACGGCGCTGGCAGTTGCTCTTTCGTTAGAATTTCTTGCTCCAGCTGCGCTACACGATCGAACACACCACGGCGAACACACCACGGCGAACACACCACGGCGGACAAACGACCATGAGCGCTGGCCTTCTTGCACTTTTCGATGATGTCGTGGCGCTCGCGAAGGTGGCGGCGGCGTCCCTTGACGATGCCGTGGGGCAGGCAGCCAAGGCCGGCTCGAAAGCGGCCGGGATCGTGATTGACGATGCGGCCGTCACGCCGCGTTATGTGGTCGGCTTTGCCGCCGAGCGCGAGTTGCCAATCGTTGGCCGTATTGCCTGGGGTTCGATCAAAAACAAACTGCTCTACTTGCTGCCAGCTGCCCTGTTGCTCAGTGCATTTGCACCCTGGGCGATCACACCACTGCTCATGCTCGGTGGCGCTTTCTTGTGCTTTGAGGGCTACGAGAAAGTGCACAGCTGGTTGCATCCCTCGGCAGATGTGGCGCCCGCTACAGCCGCGACAGCGTCTACAGATCCAAAGGCGCTGGAAGATGAGAAAATCGCCGGCGCTATTCGAACCGACATGATCCTATCCGCCGAGATTATGGCCATCAGTCTTGCGGCCATCGAAACGCCGTCGGTCGTGACCCAGGCCATAACGCTTGCCGCTGTCTCTGTGTTGGTCACAGCGGCTGTTTATGGCGCTGTCGCCC
>JANNXS010000144.1:0-8372 GCA_031409695.1 Hyphomicrobiaceae bacterium | reverse complement strand
AAGCGAACCGTCGAGGACTTCCGCATTGGTCGTTATGGGCAAAACCAGAAAGCTTGAGCATCCATGCTAGTGACCCTCGTTGTGGTCATTAGTAGCTGGTAACCCATCTAAAGCGCTCAGCCACAGCCAGACAGTCAAAGTGGATATGAACCCAATTTACCCAATTATTTCCTAGGCTTGAAACCGGAACACCAGTGAGTCCGATATAGATGGTTGCGGGGGTGCGCAACCAATTCCGCTGGTAAGAATGCCAGAAAATCAGGGGATCTGACGGTTGGTTCAAATCACCCCGCAACCAACCTATCGGATTCATCACTCGCTCGCAGACACATGCGCAGTCCTGCGCCCTTCCAGTGGTCAGCTTTCTGATCGCGGCTGTGCCGACGTACGTCATCCTGACGAACAATCGCACCGAGGAAGGCGTTGCAATGTCGTCGAACATGACAATCCGCGACGCACGTCACTGCCGCAATGCGCCACGCGTGCTATGCCATCCAACTGCCGAGGTGGCTGGACGCCGCGGAGTTGGACAACAGTGCAATGCACGTCGATGCGCCGAGACTGTCTGCTGCGACGCTGGGACGCCGGTCGGCGAGAACCGATCTTCGCGTTTATGATCGCTCGGCGCTGACCGCAGGGATCGTCCATCTGGGCCTTGGCGCGTTCTTTCGAGCCCATGGTGCCGAGTATACGGACGCCGTGTTGGCGACGGAGCCGCGCGATTGGGGCATTGTCGGCGTCAGCCTACAGCGGCCGGACCAACGCGACCGGTTGCAGCCGCAGGATGGTCTCTACACGTTGATCGAGATTGACGGTCCTGCACGGAGTGCGCGCATTATCGGCGCCGTGCTCGATGTGTTGGTCGCGCCGCAAGCGCCATCGGCGGTCATCGAACACCTCGCCCGTCCCGTAACCCGCATCGCGTCCCTGACCATCACCGAAAAAGGCTATTGTCATGATCCCGCGACCGGACGCCTGCGCGAGACGCATCCCGACATCCGTCATGATCTGGAACACCCGGGCACGCCCCGATCGGCGCTTGGCTTTCTGGTCGCGGCCCTGGCCGAGCGCCGCGTCGCCGGACTGCCGCCGCTGACATTGCTCAGTTGCGACAACCTGCACAACAACGGCCGCCTGTTGCGCGATCTCGTTTGCAGTTTCGCGAGGTTGAGAGATGACCGCCTCGCGAATTGGATCGAGGCACACGCGGCATTTCCGAGCACGATGGTGGATCGGATCGTACCGGCGATGACGGACGACGACATCGTGCAAGCGCAGGCATTGACTGGCCTCGCCGATGCCGCCCCGGTGATGCACGAACCGTTCAAGCAATGGGTCATCGAGGATGTGTTCGTCGACAACCGTCGCCCCGCGTGGCAGCGGGCCGGCGCTGAGTTCGTCTCGGCGGTGGCCCCGTTCGAAGACATGAAGCTTCGGCTGCTGAACGGGGCGCACTCCGCACTGGCGTATCTCGGCTATCTCGGCGGCCACGAGACGATCGCCGCATGCGTTGCTGATCCTGTCTACCAGCGATTTGTTGCGCGGCTCTGGCGCGATGAGATCATTCCCGTCACGATCGCGCCGCCCGGGATTGATCTACACACGTATGCCGACCAGCTGCTGGCGCGCTTCCGCAATTCAGCCATCCGCCATCGCACCTGGCAGATTGCCATGGACGGATCGCAAAAGCTGCCGCAGCGACTGCTCGCGACCATTCGGACCCGACTGGACCGCGATCTGCCGATCGACCGCCTTGCGCTCGCGGTCGCAGCCTGGATGCGCTACGTTGGCGGCATCGATGAGCACGGTCGGCCGATCGACGTCCGCGACCCCATGGCCCGCCAGCTGGCAGCGGCACTCCACATCGCGGGCTCTGACGACAGACTGCGGACCTTGGCTCTGCTGGGATTTGACGCGATTTTCGAGCCAACCCTCGCCTCCGACCCGCGCTTCATCGCAGCCGTCATTTCGGCCGCTCGGATGCTGACAGCACACGGCGCACGAAGCAGCCTGCAGCGCCTCGAACACGATCGGTCGTGACATCTCCATCTTGACAGACAAGACCGGCCGGGCGACGTTGCGGTCAATTGGTCAAACCAATTGACCAAAATTGCTGTCGCAATGACGCAGCCGCAGGAAACGTCGCCTAGTCCCATCGCCAAGCGGGCCCGCATGCCCATTCAGTCCATCGAGCCACGCCGGCTCTATCGCCAGGTCGCCGATCAGCTGCGCCAGCTGATCGACAATGGTGAGTTCCCGGCCGGCAGCCGATTGCCCACCGAGCGCGAACTCGCGCTGCAACTGGGTGTCTCGCGGCCGACCGTGCGTGAAGCGTTGATCGCGCTCGAAGTCGACGGTCGCGTGCGCATTCGCGTCGGCTCCGGCATTTACGCGCTCGCTACGCCAGCACCCACGACAGTGATCGCCCAGCCGCTCGCGGGACCGTTCGAAATCCTGGCAGCCCGCGCGTTGTTTGAAGGCGTGATCGCCGAGCAAGCCGCCCGCAGTGCCACGCCCGCGCACATCGAGGCCATCGACGAGGCCCTGCGGCCGATGCGGCGCGCGACGACACTGGGCCCGGATTCAGGCCCAGACAGCGTCGCTGCCGACCGCGCCTTCCATCTCGCCATCGCCGCCGTGCTCGCTAACGACGCCGTCAACACGATCGTCGGCAATTTGTTCGACCAGCGGATCAATCCCTACTTCGCCCGCCTCGCCAGTTACTTCGAAACGCCAGTGAGCTGGCAAGCGGCCTTGGCCGAGCATGAGGCCATCCGTGACTACATCGCTCGCGCCGACCCCGCTGGTGCGCGTGCCGCCATGGAGCGTCATTTGCAACGCTCGCAGGAGCGCTTCTCGCGAACCTTCGGCGATGTCGAACTGTCACACGCGGGAGAGCCCGCCGGCCCCATCACCGTGCGCCCCGTCAAGAGGTCGCTGCGTTCTGATCCGCAATCCATTGCGGCCAATTCAAGGAGGAAAACACCATGATCACCAGACGCCTGTTCAAGACGCTCGCGGGAACCGCCGTCGTAGCGCTACTGGCCATTCCCGCCATGGCACAGACCAAGCTCAAATGGGCGCACGTCTATGAAACGTCGGAAGCCTTCCACACCGAAGCCGTGTGGGCGGCGGCCGAGTTCGCCAAGCGCACCAACAACAAGTATCTGATCGAGGTCTTCCCGGCCTCGCAGCTCGGCAAGGAAACCGACATCAACCAGGGTCTGTCGCTCGGGTCGGTCGATATCATTATTTCAGGTGCCAGCTTTGCAGCCCGCTCGCACCCGCCGATCGGCGTCGGCTACTATCCCTTCACCTTCAAGGGTCCTGAGCATCTGCTTGCGTATGCCAAGAGTGACGTCTTCAAGGAGCTCGCCAAAGGCTACGAAGACAAGACCGGCCACATGATTACAGCGACGACCTACTACGGAACCCGTCACACAACCTCAAACCGTGCGTTCAAGAATTGTGCTGATATGAAGGGCCTCAAGATCCGCGTGCCTGATGTCCCAGCCTATCTCGCCTATCCGCGGGCCTGCGGTGCGAACACCACGCCGATCGCATTCGCCGAGGTTTATCTTGCCCTTCAGAACGGCACCGTCGAAGCCCAGGAAAATCCCCTGACCACAATCGAGGCCAAGAAGTTCTATGAGGTGCAGAAGCACATCATCCTGACCGGGCACATCGTCGATGCGTTGAACACCATCGTCGCAAAGGCCGCCTGGGCCAAGTTCACCCCCGATGAGCAGAAAATCTTCATCGAAGTGAGCCAGGAGGCCGCTGCCCGCGCGACGGCGAAGATCAAGGCCGATGAAGCCAAGCTCGTACAGTTCTTCAAGGACAAGGGCCTCACCATCACGGAGATTGATCGCAACCAGTATCTCGATGCGGTGTCCAAGAGTGCCACCTTCGAACAGTTTGGCTACCGCAAGGCCGACTGGGATCGCATTCAGGCCGTGAAGTACTAAGTAAACGAGGCGACGCGCAGCATTTGTCACGCGTCGCCTCAAGTCTTGCAGCGTCAGCGGAAATAGCCCTGGGATCAGCATGCAGACGCAGGAAGTCCACACGCAGATCTCCCAGGCCGAGATCGCCAAAACGTTCGACGAGGCCGAGGCACCGCCGGTGGATCTGTCGAGCTACGGCATCGAGGATTGGGTGACGCTCGCGATCTTCTGGCTGATGTGCGCATGCGTCTTCCTGCAGTTCTTCACGCGCTACGTCTTGAACAACAGCTTCGGGTGGACCGAAGAGATCGCCAGCTACTGTCTGGTCGGCGTCGTCTTTCTCGGCTCCGCCATGTGCGTGCGCCTGTCGCGTCATATCCACGTCGATTTTCTGTATCGCTATCTCTCGCCCAACGTCGGCCGCGCACTGGCAACGGCGGTCGACCTGCTGCGGACGATCTTTTTCGCCTATCTCGCCGTGCTGGTCTGGCGCTACGCATCGATCATCTCGGACGAGCGGATGACGACCATCGACGTGCCCAAGAGCCCGGTGTTCATGACCGTCTGCACTGCTTTTGCATTGATGGCCTTGCGCAGCATCCAAGTGAGCATTGCCAACTGGCGGCGCGGCTATTCCATCCTGCAGCGCCCGGGTGCCTTTGATGGTACCTTTGACGGTTCTGGCGCGACAACCGAGGTCAAGTCATGATCGTCCTGCTCGGTGGCTTCCTACTGCTGATGGTGCTTGGCGTACCCGTCGCTGTGTCGATGGCAACGGCATCGCTCGCGTATCTGCTCATCCACGGCGGCGCGCCTGATGTCATCGTGGCGCAGCGCATGATCGCGGGCGTGGAAAGTTTTCCGCTGCTCGCGGTGCCGTTTTTTATCATGGCCGGCAACCTGATGAACATCGCCGGCGTCACCGGTCGCATCTATGCGTTTGCGGTCGCCCTGGTCGGCTGGATGCGTGGCGGCTTGGCCCAAGTGAACATCATCGGCTCGGTGATTTTTTCAGGCATGTCGGGGACCGCCATTGCTGACGCGGCGGGCATCGGCACCATCGAAATCAAGGCCATGAAGGATCATGGCTACCCGATTGAAGTCGCGGTCGGTGTCACTGCTGCGTCAGCGACGCTCGGCCCGATCATTCCGCCGTCGTTGCCGTTTGTCATCTACGGCATGATGGCCAACGTCTCGATCGGCTCGCTGTTTCTCGGCGGTGTCATACCCGGCGTGTTGATGACGGTGTTCATGATGATCACCGTCGCGGTGTTCGCGCGCATGAAGGGCTGGGGTTCCGACGCCCCGTTCGACCTGCGCCAGATCTCGGCAGCCCTGCTGGAAATTGCTGTCGTCCTCTGCTTTCCTCTCGGGGTGTTCGTGTTGCAGAAATTCGGCTTCTCGCAGAATGCCGCGATCTTCAGCGCGCTCGGCGTTATTCTCGCGCTCGACTATGCGTTCAAGTTCTCGGCCGTGATGGCGCTGATGACGCCGGTAATCCTGATCGGCGGCATGACGCTTGGCTGGTTCACGCCGACGGAGGCCGCGGTCGCCGCCGTCATGTGGTCGCTGTTCCTCGGTCTCGTCCGCTACCGCTCGATCACCATGCAGACCCTCGCCAAGGCGTCTTTCGACACCATCGAGACGACGGCGTCGGTGCTGTTCATCGTCACCGCCGCCTCGATCTTTGCCTGGTTGTTGACCGTCAGTCAGGCGGCAACAGGACTATCAAACTTGATCTTCTCGATCACCGAGAACAAGTGGGTATTCTTGATCCTCGCCAACCTGCTAATGCTGTTCGTCGGCTGCTTTCTGGATACCATCGCGGCGATCACCATCCTCGTCCCGATCCTGTTGCCGATCGTCCTCAAGCTTGACATCGATCCCGTTCACTTCGGCCTTATCATGACGCTAAATCTGATGATCGGACTGTTGCATCCGCCGCTCGGCATGGTGCTGTTCGTGCTGGCGCGCGTGGCGAACCTTTCCGTCGAGCGCACCACGATGGCAATTTTGCCGTGGCTGATCCCGCTGTTTGCAGCCCTCATCGCCATCACGTTCATTCCAGAAATCACGCTCTGGCTGCCGCGCACGATGGGAATGACAAAATGAGCGAAGTTGCGCACGCAGCCACGCTGTTTGCCGCGGAAGATCTGCGGGTTGTTGAACGTCCACTCGGGCCGCTGCAAGCCGGCATGGTCCGCATCGCCTTCGGCGCCGGCGGGATCTGCGGCTCAGACATGCACTATTTTCGTCACGCACGTACCGGCGATTTCGTGGTGACTTCGCCGTTGGTTCTTGGCCACGAGATCGCCGGCACGATTGCAGCCATCAACGGCTTGGCGACGGGCATCGCCGTTGGCGACAGGATCGCGGTCAATCCTTCGCGCTGGTGTGGCCACTGCGGCAACTGTCGGTCCGGCCGGGTCAATCTATGCGATAACATCTACTTCATGGGCTCGGCGTCTAAGACCCCACATATGCAGGGCGGGTTCGCGTCAATCTTCGATGTCATCCCTGCGCAATGCTCGAAGCTGCCGGCGCACATTTCATTCGAGGCTGCCGCATTGGCCGAGCCGTTGGCGGTCTGCCTTCACGCCGTCGCACGAGCTGGTGACATCGCAGGGCGTCGCGGTCTCGTCATCGGTGCCGGCCCGATCGGTTTGCTGACCCTGCGGGTCGCTCAACGCGCGGGGCTTTCGTCGGCCTCGATCGCCGACATTGCAGCAGCTCCGCTGGCGTTCGCCGCACGCTTGGGTGCCGCGGCCACGTTCGATGTCGCAACAGATGCGCAAACACTGGCCGCCGCCGCCAAGTCCGATCCGTTCGACGTCATCTTTGAAGCCAGCGGCACCGGGGCCGGCCTCGCGTCAGCCGTGCAACTGGTGCGACGCGGCGGCACCATCGTGCAAATCGGCAATCTGCCTGGTGGCTCGATTCCGTTCCCGGCCAATGCCGTCATGGCGAAGGAACTCGCACTGTATGGCACGTTTCGCTTTGGCCACGAGTTCGATGAGGCCGTCCGCCTGATCGCTGCCGGCGAAATCGACACGACCGAAATCATTTCGGCCAAGCGACCGTTGAGCGACGCGGCGGCGGCCGTACGGCTTGCCCTGGACAGGTCACAGAGCATGAAGGTCATGCTGGTCGCGGCCTGACCCCTTGGGAGGTTTTCATGGAACAGACGTGGCGCTGGTTCGGCCCCGACGATCTCGTCACCCTGCCGATGATCCGGCAAACCGGCGCGAGCGGCATTGTCACGGCGTTGCATCATATTCCCTATGGCGTCGTGTGGAAGCCGCATGAAATCGAGACGCGCAAAGCCTTGATCGAGGCCGACCGTTCGCTCGGGCTCCGGTGGAGCGTCGTCGAGAGTCTGCCGATCCACGAACGCGTGAAGTTGGGCGAAGGCGATCTCGGCGCCATTTTCGACGCCTACCGCCAATCCCTGCGTAACCTCGCAGCCGCCGGCATCAAGACGATCTGTTATAATTTCATGCCGATCCTGGATTGGACCAGGACTGATCTGGCATGGCCGCTCGCCGGCGGCGGCACCGCACTCAAGTTTGACGCCGTGAAGTATTGCGCGTTCGATTGCTTCATGGTGGCGCGCAAGGACGCCGAGCGCGATCACGCACCATATTTGCTTGCGCGCGCAAAAGCGTGGTTCGCGAGCGCCTCGGAAAGCGACAAGGCGCAATTGCTGGCCAACATCAATGCCGGCTTACCCGGCGCCTATGACCGCTACGACCTCGCCGGACTGCGGCGGATGCTGGCGCGCTACGACGGCATCGACCGCGATACCCTGCGCGCGAATTTGGCCCGCTTCCTCCGTGAAGTGATCCCAACCGCGGAAGAGGTCGGGATCCGCATGGCGGTGCACCCCGACGACCCGCCACGGCCCCTGTTTGGCCTGCCACGGATCGTATCCGACGGCGGCGATCTTGCCTTCATCGTCGGCGCTGTACCCTCGCCCGCCAATGGCGTGACTTTCTGTACCGGCTCGCTCGGTGCCGGCGCGCGCAATGATGTTCCTGCCTTGGCTGAGCAATTCGCGCGGCACATTCATTTCGCGCACTTGCGCAATGTCGCGAAGGAGCCGGATGGATCGTTCATGGAGGCCGAACACCTCGGCGGCGATACCGACATGGTCGCCGTCGTGGCGGCCTTGTTGAAAGAGCAGCAACGCCGCAGAGATGTCGGCGAGACACCCTGGCAGATCCCGTTCCGCCCCGATCACGGCCACGAATTGTTGGATGACGTCGGGCGCAAGACCCATCCCGGGTATCCCGTGATCGGCCGGCTTCGCGGACTCGCGGAAATCCGCGGCGTGATGGCAGCTTTAGCCCAGAGCCGAGGTTACCGGATATCGTAGGTATCAAGACAAGCGGGCCCGAGATAGCTGAGCATGCCCGTTTTGCCTTT
>JANNXS010000143.1:0-6079 GCA_031409695.1 Hyphomicrobiaceae bacterium | reverse complement strand
CATCGGCAAACATCGATACGGCCGACCTGAGGCAGGTCATCAGTGGACATATCCCCAACGCCGCCGACGCCCGAACGTCAACACGGGCTGAGCTTCACCCCTTGTGCACGCACGGGACGCAAACGAAAAACAGGGCAAAGGCACCGCGCTTGCGGCCGCTTCAAGGCCGAATTGATGGCGTTGCCCGCCCTGCTGGTTAACCGACCTTCTGGTCAGACGGCCGGCCCTGCACAACCTTATGGTTGCCACTCGGATTTCACGACGGGCGCTGCCTCCGCCGCTTTGCTGTCATTGATGACGTCCATGAGCGTAAACAACGCGTCTTTGACGCCGATGCCGGCGACCGCCGAAAGCACCATCGGTTTGCGACGGATGACGGCCTTCAGGGCTGCCTGTTTTTCGGCAATGGACGCCATGTCCATGGCATCGCACTTTGACAGCGCCACGATCTCTTTCTTGGTCGCGAGCTCCGGCGAGTACGCCTTCAACTCCGCGCGCACGGTTTTATAGGCGGCGACCACGTCATCCTGCGTGGCGTCAACGAGGTGCAGCAACACACGGCAGCGCTCGACATGGCCAAGGAAACGCGTGCCAAGCCCTGCGCCTTCCGACGCACCCTCGATCAGACCTGGGATATCGGCCAGCACGAACTCCTTCTCGCCCGCGCGCACAACGCCAAGGTTCGGGTGCAGCGTTGTGAAGGGGTAGTCGGCAATCTTGGGCTTGGCCGCGCTGACGGCTGCAAGGAACGTTGATTTGCCCGCGTTCGGCAGCCCAACGAGGCCCGCGTCGGCAATGAGTTTCAAGCGCAGCCAGATCGTCAGCTCCTCGCCCGGCAGTCCAGGATTGGCGTGACGGGGCGCGCGATTGGTCGCCGTTTTGAAATGCACGTTGCCGAAACCACCATTGCCGCCAGACGCAATTTTCACGCGCTCTCCGGGCGTCATGATCTCGCAAATCAGTGTTTCCTGGTCCTCAGCCAGCACCTCGGTGCCCGGCGGCACCTTGATCACGGCGTCGTCGCCATCGGGACCGTTGCGCTCCGAGCCCATGCCAGGCATGCCGTTCTTGGCCTTCACGTGTTGCATGTAACGATAGTCGATCAGCGTGTTCAGGTTCTGCAGGCACTCGACCCACACATCCCCGCCGCGCCCGCCGCTACCCCCGTTGGGACCGCCATATTCGATGAATTTTTCGCGTCGGAACGCGATGCAGCCGTCGCCGCCGTTGCCGGAGCGAATGTAAAGCTTTGCCAGATCAAGAAATTTCATGGGACACGAGCCTCAGGAGTTTGGCTCAGATCGGGCCGAAACGCGTGTCGGCATACACCTCGTCGACGGCGAGCGATACTGAGATCGACGCCAGGGTGAACGTTTCGCCCGCACCAAACATCAGTGGTTCCTTGGGCCAGGCGCCAGCGTCGTCCTTGCGCCAGATCTCGACGTAGACGCGCTCACTGTCGACCACCAGCACCTCCGAGAGTGTCGGGACGGTCATGCAGGCGGCGATACTCTCATAGGTATCATCGTCATTGCTGGGCGACAGGACCTCGCAGATCACGGTCGGCTCGGGCAGGAACTTTTCCGCCCCCGCCGTTCGCGGCCCGCAGGTCACAGCAATGTCGGGCACGCGCACATTGATTTTATGCTGCAGGCGCGGGCGCACGCCCGGCTCCGTTGCCACACGACAGCGGCTGCCGGCCGCCTTGAGATGGCTCAGCAAGAGGTGCGCTACCGTCGCTTGCAATATGCCATGCGTTCCACTCGACGGGGCCATGGCCTTGATGACGCCGTTGACGAGGATATGCTTGCCGGGAGCGCCATCTCCGGGCCAGTCCATAAACTCGTCGGCTGTCATGAGGGACTTCAGAAGGGCCGTCATGGCGATCTCCAGCATTGCGCTGATACCGATTACCACATCACATCCGGCTCTGCACCTCGGCCCAAGCTGGCGCAAAGTCGGCACACAGACTGCAGCCTCACGGAATAAACGACGCCGCGTTCAGCATGCCCGCGCACACAGCGGCGAAGGCGTACACCGTCGCGCCCGCTGTATTGTTGGTCTCAATGGCGCGCGGCATGAACCAGTAGATCGCCTTGAAGACACCGAGTTGCACAAAGCAGGCGATTGCCGCCCAGATGAGGAAGCCAAGGAACGTCTCGTGCAGATAGCTCGCCATGAGCAGCGGGAACGTGAATCCGAGCATCGCACCGCCGAGCGCGATAGCCGGCGCCACCTTGCCGTCGTGGATCATGGCCATGTCGTCATGTGGTGTGATGACGAAATACAACCGCGCAAACACCGCCAGCATGGCAAGCCCGAACGCCAGATAGGTGACGAACCACAAAACGGCTTCGACGGATTTCAACAGGACCATGGGTGTGCTCGCGTCAACTCGGAAAAAAAACGTCAGCGCTGCACACTCAAAACTTCGCATCGGGCCGGCGAACTGCGCGCGCATCACAGCCGGTAGCTTGCACCATGGCGTGCGCGGGTCGGCAAGGGCTAACACACACCATACCGGGCTAACAGGCCTGGAACCTGACGGCGCAGTAAACGCTGTCTTGGCCGACTGGAGATCAAGCTGGTGCACGCGTTTGCCCACACGCGACATTTGCTAAGCTGGAGCGCAGCGGCCCTGGACGCTATAGACCACGCTGAGCCATCCGAGACGACGGAGCCCCCATGTCACAACCCGGACGCATCGGCGCGTTTAAACCTGCCAAAACCGCTGGCATGACCGTAGACGACGCCGAGGCGTTGGCTGCAACCGCCTTGGGCGCCATTGCTGCCGATCCCTCGCACCTCGTCCGCTTCATGACCGATACGGGCCTCTCGCCACAGGATTTGCAGGCGCGCGCGGGTGAGCGCGATGTGTTGGCGGCCGTGCTCGAACATGTGGCGGGGGACGAATCCCTGTTGTTGGTCGTGACGGCCAACGCCAACGTCAAGCCGGAAACGCTGATGCAGGCCTTGCACACGCTGCAAGCGCCAGGGCATTGGAGCGCATGACCCGCTCCCAGCCAAAGGCAAACATCAGCGCGATGCGATTGACCATCGCTGGCAGCGGCGACGCGTTTGGGACGGGCGGTCGGTTGATGACCACGTTTCTGATCGACACGGACGACGGCTGCGTGATGCTGGATTGCGGGGCAACGGCGACGGTTGCGCTTGCGCGCGTCGGCCGCGACCCAAACACCATTGGTACGATCGTCATCTCGCATCTCCACGGTGACCATTTTGCAGGGCTGATCTGGCTTTATGTGC
The DNA here is from genome assembly GCA_031409695.1 of Hyphomicrobiaceae bacterium. Taxonomy (GTDB): domain Bacteria; phylum Pseudomonadota; class Alphaproteobacteria; order Rhizobiales; family Hyphomicrobiaceae; genus JABFRJ01. Next base: position 2,812 of record JANNXS010000143.1, on the reverse strand, counting down.
AAGCAATCTATGCCACACATCGGACAACGCCCCTTGATGTCTACGGCCCGCCCGGGATTGCGCAGCGGTTTACGGCGACCGCTGAGTTGCTGTTCCCAGGTTGCACCAAAGTCCCACGCGGCTTTGAGCTGACATTTCACGATATTCACCCTGACAAGCCAGCACACGCCGGCCCGCTAAGCGTTGTTGCCTGGGAGGTGGAACACCCCTCGGGGGCGCCGTCCTATGGCCTGCGCCTATCCCGCAACGGCACGTCCATTGCCTTCACCGGTGACACCCGCTGGGTTGAAGCGCTGGTGCCCTTGGGGCGCGACGCGGACCTCTACATCATGGAATGCTACCAATTCGACAAGCCAACCTTCTTTCACCTCGGCTGGGTCGAGATCGTAGCCAATCTGGACCGCATCGGCGCCAAGCGCGTCATGCTCACTCATATGTCCGCGGCCATGCTGGCGCGCCTCGCAGAGGTTCGCGATGCACGCGTTATCGTCGCCGAAGATGGGCTCGTGATTGATGTCTGAGGCCCGGTCGCGCAACCGCGCGCGGCAAGGGTCAAGATGCGCCGTCGCTTGGCTTGGCATCCGCTAGTGCCAAAGCCTCGCCGGTCTCGTGGCCAGCCAACGGCAATCCCAGCCGGATAATCTCCCAATGCAGATTTATACCACTTTGCGCCAGAACGCGACAGCGCACAGTCTCGCCCAAGGTCTCGATATCCTCAGCCGTTGCGCCCTTGTCGTTGATCAAGAAGTTGCAGTGCATCTCTGAGACATGGGCCCCGCCGATGCGCAGGCCCCGGCAACCCGCCGCATCGACCAGTTTCCACGACGAATGACCCGGGGGGTTCTTGAACGTGGAGCCACCTGTCTTTTCTTTGATCGGCTGCACGCGTTCGCGGTACTCGGCGACCTCCTGCATTTCCTTGAGGATTGCGTTCTTATCACCGGCTTGCCCCTGGTAGAGGGCTTCGGTGAAAATCCAATCGGCTGGCACGCCGCAGTGGCGGTATTCAAATTTCATATCAGCCAAGCTGAGGACGTGGATGTTGCCGTGCCGATCGACAGCGCGAGCCCCGACCAAACCGTCCTTTGTCTCGCCGCCATGGGCGCCGGCGTTCATGCGCATTGCGCCGCCCACGGACCCGGGAATACCGCGATAAAACGCCAGGCCTGCGATACCGGCGTCAGCGGCCGCACGCGCGAGCTTGACGTCGGGCACGGCAGTACCGGCGCGCAAGCGATGTCCGGCTTCGGCAGTCACATTCCCAAAGCCACGGCCAAGGCGGATGACCATTCCTGCAACGCCGCCATCGCGCACCAGCAGGTTCGAGCCGAGGCCGACGACGAACACGGGGAAATCAGGCGGCAGGCGCGTCAGGGCATAGGCCAGATCGGCTTCGTCCGCGGGCGTGAACAACACCTGCGCTGGACCACCGACACGAAACCACGTGATATCGGCCATGGGCGCGTTGCTGATGAGACGGCCGCGCAACTCTGGCAGGCGTGCTTGCAGGTCCGGAACGAGATCAGGGAAACTCATGGGGTGCTCACGGAGCAGTTTTTGCAAATCGATTCGACCTCATCTTAGCACACGCCCTGGGGCGTGTTGGATCGGCCTACGACGGCGACACCTATGGCGGCGATCAACGCCAGCCCAGCCAGCATGACACTGGGGAACACCAGAAACAAACCCAACAACTGCACGATGCGACCGCCAACGACAAACATTTGTGTCAATGGCCAGGCTTGGGGCCTAGCTGGGGGCCCAACTGGGGGCCCAACTGGGGGCCCAGCCGGAGCCTCGTCAGGTGACAGTGATGTCGCGCTCCCGCGGGTGAGGATTTGCACCTCAGCCATCATCGCCGTTAGCGCGCCCATAGCAAGCAAGCCGTGGCCAACGAGATCGCCGGTCAACCCGTCCAGCCTCTGATGCAGCGGGTCGGGCGACAGGGGATCGCCGATTGCGAGGCGGAGCAGTGGCCAAACACCCGCGCCAGCACACACGGCGAGGCCAACCAGCGGCCGGCCGACACGTTTGGTAACACCGAGTCTTTGCCCGGCGAGTGCGAGCCCAAACGATGTCACCGCGTAAACCGCAAACACGGCATAGCTGAAGCCCTCGAGTTCAGTCATAGTGGTGCTCGCTCGAAGTCGACGGGCCGGCCGCCGGTTCACGTCCCAACCCCCATAGCACGCGACCTATAGATGACTTTGCGGCTGAGATCGCATAAGTCCGCGACATCGCCATCAGAAAGCCCGTTCGATGAAAGCCTCCGTCATTGTCTTTCCCGGCACCAATCGCGAACACGACGTGGCCGATGTGCTGACGGCTGTCAGCGGCAAGCCGACCCAAATGGTCTGGCACGGCGAAACGACGGTGCCGAAGTCTGATCTGATCGTGTTGCCGGGTGGGTTTAGCTACGGCGACTATTTGCGCTGTGGGGCCATGGCGGCGCACTCGCCAATCATGCGTGACGTGATCGCCAAGGCCAAGGCTGGCGTGCCCGTGCTGGGCATCTGCAACGGCTTTCAGATTCTGTGCGAGGCTGGACTGTTACCGGGCGTCCTACAGCGCAACGCGTCGCTGAAGTTCATCTGCAAAGATGTCTGGCTCAAGGTCGAGAGCACAAAAACCGTGTTCACCAGCCATTACAAGACTGGTGAAATAGCCCAGATGATCTGCGCCCACGGCGACGGCAACTATTTCGCCGATGCAGCAACACTTGATCGGCTTGAGGGCGAGGGCCGCGTTGTGTTCCGCTACTGCGACAAGGTCGGCCGCGTTACAGCCGACGCCAATGCCAACGGCGCGCAAC
>JANNXS010000142.1:0-1964 GCA_031409695.1 Hyphomicrobiaceae bacterium | reverse complement strand
TCACCCGCGAAGCCTATAGTCATGAAGTCTGCTCTTCCGGATTCTGGCCCGGCGAAGGCGTCGGAGAACCGATGTTCTATGCCTATGCCTATCCATCGCCCAAAACATTCCATGAGCAGCCGGTCGAGCCGGCCGCGATGCGGTGGGATACGGGGTTAGGCGAATTTCTGCTGCCCTATGACGCTGTGCGCACCAGCGACGATCCCGACGCCACCCTGCTGCGATTCCTTCAGTCAACCTATGAGGCAGCGGCTGTCGCTGCTGATTGGGATCGACGCGCGTTGGATTGCGCATTTGGCCGCCTCGGCGTGCCACGCGATGCCGTATAGCGGCGACACCATGAACGGTTTTGCAGACCAAGAATTGAAGTCCGTCCAACAGGGCCTGCCAAGTGTCGGATCTCATTCTCACGACCTTCGACTGGGTTCCCGAACCGCCGCGAGGCTACGTCCGGGACTTGCTGGGCGCTGGAGGAAGCGGGCTTGCCGTATCGTGTCGAAAGCGTGCCTATTAGAGATCGCGGTGCCGGCCATCTGATGCACCAACCTTTCGGCAAGGTGGCATGGTTGGGCGCCATGACAGTCTATGTTGTGTACCCCAAATTGGCAGGTCGAGCGGATCGGTGATGGGTAACCGGATTTTGAACGGCGCTCTGAAACCACCAGATCGTGGTTTCCTGTCTGGAGGCTTTTGACATCGGCAGTGCCAAAGAGGAACCAGTTGGCGCCCCGCTGGTTACCCATGCGAGCGACTTGCTCGGCAACTTTTTCGGCTCTGTGTTGAATGCGTAGCACCTGAGCCTGATCCGCTTTGTCAGGTTTATCGTTCCCCGTCTGGAGGAACCGATCATGGCCGATACCGGAGAAGAACCGCACTGCGCGCCCGATCCCCAGCCACACTGGATAATTCTCGATCTGACGCCAGAAGGGCGCGGGAGAGATTGGTATCCCGAACTGGAATATGGGCGATGAACGCTCAGCAACCCCTCAAGCCGTCGGCTCTTTCATTGCTGATAGGGACGTGGAACACGAGGGGCACAACGGCAAATAGCCCGAGCGAACCAATCATCGCGACAGACCGGTATGAATGGATGTCGGGCGAATTCTTCCTTCTCCATCGCGTCGACTCACAGCGCCCGCAGGCGTTCACGGCGCTCGAAATCATCGGACCGAAGGCCGCAGATGACAGCTATCCGATCGCGGGCTTTGACAGCAACGGCGGTGCTTACAGGTCCATCTGCGAGCTGGATGATCGCGTGTTCCGCATCGTCGCTCTCCACGAGCGATTCTCGGGCGAATTCAGCAACGACGGGCAAATGTTGATCGGACACTGGGAGCGATCAGCCGACGGTCAGGCATGGTAGCTTTGGATGGACATAACCCTGACGAAAACTCCGACGCACGAACGATTGGAGGGAACAGACTTTGCCCGCTGACAACGAACTGCGCGCGGCGGCTGTGCCCAGATCGTTACGGGTTTGGTGTTTCCGTAATAACTGATAGGACAAACCATGGCCAGAAACACGATCTGCCTCTGGTTCAACAACGATGCTGAGGCTGCGGCCCGTTTTTATGCCGAGACGTTTCCCGACAGTAGGTTGAGCGCCGTGCGGCACGCGCCCGGCGATTATCCGGGCGGCAAGCAAGGCGATGTGCTGACGGTCGAGTTTATAGTCGCAGGCGTGGCTTGTATCGGCCTCAACGGTGGACCAATGTTCAAGCACAGCGAGGCGTTTTCGTTCCAGATCGAGACTGAAAGCCAGGTGGAAACCGACCTCTACTGGAATGCCATCGTCGGCAACGGCGGACAGGAAAGCGATTGCGGCTGGTGCAAGGACAAGTGGGGGATCTCCTGGCAGATCACCCCGCGCGTGCTGACGGAAGCAATGGCGGCCGGCGGCGAAGAAGCCCAGCGCGCGTTTGCTGCAATGATCACCATGAAGAAAATCGACGTCGCCGCGATCG
>JANNXS010000141.1:0-21629 GCA_031409695.1 Hyphomicrobiaceae bacterium | reverse complement strand
GTGCACTACAACCGTTGATGTCCAGGCAAAAAATTGCCCCGGTTCCAAAAGAGCGCCTGACCGTCAGACGGGCTGCGATCAGACGGGCTGCGATCAGACGGGCTGCGGATCAGACGGGCTGCGGATCAAGAGCAGCGTTATGTGGTTGCCGCCAGGTAAAGGGCGTGGCGCGCCAACCTGCGAGCCAAACGATTGGGCACATCAATTCCCGGAGAACGATACCGTTCAATGTGCCTTGAGTGCACCGCCAGCTGGCGCACTTGGCCAGCGCCACCTCTGAACCGATCCAGAGAGAGACAAACAAGGTCGTGGCTTCAAGCATCGGCAACTCACCGACGCTTGCAGCAATCGCTGCTATCGATAGTGTCGGCAGCAGCATCGTCAGCGGCTCAAGCACGTAGAGCGCCGGAAAAGATCGACGCCGCAGTTGGGCCCATCGGCATTGTCTTTGCCAGATTTGCTTGAGCGACCGGATGCCAAGGGGTTGCGGAACCGTGCGTTGCGCGAGGCGCACACGATAGCCGTTGCGCCGCACGACTTTTGTGGTGGCCGCATCCTCGGCCGCGTCCTCGTCGAGGGCGTCGATCCCGCCCCACTGATCGAGCAAACTCTTCCTGAACAGCATCGACTTGCCTTGGGCGAATCCGAGACCAATAGCATCGGCGGCATATTGCCAGCGGCCCTGGTAACCATTGAGAAACTGCGTCTCGACATCGGCCCAAAGACCGATCCCATCGACGGCGAACGGTGGCGCGCACACAGCGCCTACGTCGTCACGCCATGACGACAGCAAGTTCCAAATGTAGGCTTGATCCATGAGGACGTTACTGTCGGCGATCACGACCCATTCGTGACGCGCGGCGCGCCAGCCTTTGCGCACATTGTCGAGTTTCGGATTGATGCCAGGACCATCAGTGCCGATCATGATCTTGGCATCGGCTTCGGGGTATCGCGCGATCAGTTCGCGCAAATAGGAGACGGCTTTGTCGGACTCGCGCCCCGCGCAAAAAATGAACTCTGTCGTGTGAGGCACGCGGAAGGTCGACGCGAGCGTGGACATTTCAACGGCGTCCAGGCCGCATACGGGTCTGATGACCGTGACGGACGGAAGCGACGGCGGCACATCTACAGCAGTCTGCCGCAAGCGCCAGCCAGCCACGACGGCAGTTCCTACATGTGCCGCAAGCGCGAGACCAGCCATCGTGCCAGTGAGGGCGCCGATCGGGATAAGGTCGTCCATTTGATGCCTATGTCGGTTCTATGATCGCCGCGGGAGAGATGCGCCGGCATTGCGACAGGCTCGATCTTGAAGAGACCGCCGTACCCCTTCCGGCCTGAACGAACACCGGCGTCGCCGTGCACTGGACTGTCGGTGACCGCGCTACCGCGATTGCACAACACTCATATGACAGATCAACGAACCCATTGATCCAGCATGTGGCGTAGATCGAGAACGTGTGGCCGCGGCAGCCATCGTCAATTCACACATCCGACGAAAGCTGGACGCGTGACATTTGCGGGCAAGCCGTCAGATGATTTGGCGCGCGGCACAGAGAAGAGTATTATGCGCCAAGCCGGACTTGAGGACGATCCATGATGCGCTACGCAGTGGTTATCGAGAAGGCTCAGAGCAACTACGCCGCCTATGTGCCTGACCTGCCCGGGTGCATTGCGACCGGTGATACCGTGGCCGAAGTCGAGGCGGAAATCCGCGACGCTATTCGGTTTCATATCGACGGACTGCGCGAGAATGGCCTGCCGGCGCCGGAGGCGACGACGCGGGTGGTGGAGGTGGAGGAGTGATGGTCGCTCGAATTAGCTATGAAACTTCCAAGTGTGCCGATTTCTTCGAACAATGACAGCCTACCCCGTTACGTCGCCGAAATCGACAATGTAACGCTCGACAAAGTCGCCAAAGTTATCAGCAACTATTGCGGGCTTCTCGGACCACTGGCAGACAATCTTACCGCGCTCGGGACCGTCGCTGCAAACAATAGCCCACGCGCCACACCAAATTAGCCAATCCGCAAAGAAGAGGGTCTTGTCAGCCAAGTGCGCCACACTTGCATGTGGCGCCTGATCCGGGAATTCTTCTCGGACGCTGCGAATACGATCGAGCCACCACCAGTTTGTACCCCAGCTATCCCAATTCTCGCCCAATGGCATTCCATGCAATAGGTAATCCCGAAAATCTGTTGGGATGGTAATCTGGTACTTGAACTCTAAAGCAGCAACCGCCGCTTCTGTGTTGCCTGCACGAAACGTGGAAGGAGTCCGAAAAGATGATCTTGGATCGTCTTTCGGATCTCGCGTCTCCTGCCAGAAACGCTGCAGTCTTTGATATGGTTTTTCGCGTGGCGAAGTTATACCAGCTATCCCCACCGTCCCCCAAGCCGCCGTAAGCGTAAGCACTTCGCGTCGGCTGGGGCGGCGCCAGAACATCTTTACCTCAACTGTCCAAGAAGCTCCGCAGCTTCTTGCTGCGGCTCGGGTGCTTGAGTTTGCGCAGCGCCTTGGCTTCGATCTGGCGGATGCGCTCACGGGTGACCGAGAACTGCTGGCCGACTTCTTCCAAGGTGTGGTCGGTGTTCATGCCGATGCCGAAGCGCATGCGCAGTACGCGTTCCTCGCGCGGGGTGAGCGACGCCAACACGCGCGTGGTCGTTTCGCGCAGGTTCGACTGGATGGCGGCGTCGATTGGCAGCAGCGCCCCTTTGTCCTCGATGAAGTCGCCCAAGTGGCTCTCATCGCCGTCGTCGCCGACCGGCGTTTCCAAGGAGATCGGTTCCTTGGCGATCTTGAGCACCTTGCGCACCTTTTCCAAGGGCATGGCGAGCTTCTCGGCCAGCTCTTCAGGCGTCGGTTCGCGACCGATTTCATGCAGCATCTGGCGCGACGTGCGCACGATCTTGTTGATCGTCTCAATCATATGCACGGGGATGCGGATGGTGCGCGCCTGATCCGCGATCGAGCGTGTGATAGCCTGCCGGATCCACCATGTGGCGTAGGTCGAGAACTTGTAGCCGCGGCGGTATTCGAACTTGTCGACGGCCTTCATCAGGCCGATGTTGCCCTCCTGGATGAGATCCAGGAATTGCAGTCCGCGGTTGGTGTATTTCTTGGCGATCGAGATGACCAGACGGAGGTTGGCTTCTACCATCTCCTTTTTGGCTTGACGTGCTTCGCGTTCGCCCTTTTGCACGGCCTTGACGATGCGGCGAAACTCGGGAATTTCGAGGCCGGTTTCGGTCGCGAGCGTGTGGATATCGCCGCGGATGCCAACGATAGTGCCGCGCTCGTGCTTGATGAAGTTGGCCCACCCCTTGCGGCCGCCCTTTTCGATGCGCTCAACCCAATTCTGGTCAAGTTCGTTGCCGTAATATTCTTCGATGAACTCTGTGCGAGGAACGCCAAAGCTATCGGCCAGCCGCATCAAGCGGCCCTCCTGCTGCACGAGTTTCTTGTTGATCGCATACAATTGCTCAACCAGCAGCTCGATACGGGTGTTGTTGAGTGCCAGCGACTTGACGTCGACGATCACCTCATCTCGAACTTTTTCATAAGCCTTCTGCTGCGTGCGCGTGACTTGCTCGCTTTGCACCTGCGCCTCGACGCGCTTTTCCTGCAGCTTGCGAAGCTTTTTATAAGTGTCGGCGATGCGCTGGAAGGTCTCGAGCACCTTCGGTTTGAGCTCGGCCTCCATGGCGGCGAGTGAAAGCTGGTTTTCGAAGTCGTCGTCTTCCTCAGGCTCCGGCTGGAACGGGGCCGGCACCTCTTCGCCGTCTTCGTTAATCATTGTCGCCGGCTGAACCGGCGGTGGTGGCGGCGGGCGGGGCCCACCGGCCGACGCCGGACGTGGTCCAGGCGCAATGCCGCCGACGGTCCCAGGGATAGGTTGACCGTCTGGACCAACCGCGGGCGGAATGTTCTTGGCGTCAGGGCCTTCGTAAGTGGCCTCAAGGTCGATGATATCGCGCAGGAGTAGCTTGTTCTCCATCAACTCATCGCGCCAAATGATGATGGCCTGGAAGGTCAATGGGCTCTCGCACAGACCTGCGATCATGGCCTCCCGACCAGCCTCGATGCGCTTGGCGATAGCGATTTCGCCCTCGCGGGAGAGCAATTCGACCGAGCCCATGTCACGCAAATACATGCGGACCGGATCGTCAGTGCGATCGACTGGCTCGGATTTGCCCTCGGCCTTGGCGACAGCGCCGCCGCCTGGCTTCGCGACAGCACGGCTTTCGCCCTCGTCCTCGTCGGCATCGGCCTCGGCAGGCTTAGCTTCCCCCTCCTCGGCCTCCTCACTCTCGACGACCGCGATGCCCATGTCGGACAGCATCGCCATGACGTCTTCAATCTGTTCCGACGACACCTGCTCGGACGGTAGAACGGCGTTGAGTTCGTCGTAGGTGACGTGACCGCGCAACTTTGCGGCTTTAATCATACGTTTTACATCCGCATCCGATAAATCAAGGAGCGGCGAATCTTTTTCGGGCGCGTCAGCCTTTTCGGCGACGGGTTCTTCCTGCTTGACGGCGGCTTTAGCTGCGGACTTCGCCATACCAGGTCTCTCCAACGTGTTCGCTATGTTATGCACCAAACGCACAACACGCCTACAGACCGCGACCGTCCTCGTGGCTTGGCACGTGACGCGCAGTCGTTCCAATCCCAGTCCTTCCGAGGCTATCCGGACGAACACGGGGACGCCGACTGTTGCCAGGCAGTCCGCTCGAGGTCTCGGCTCGACTCAGTTAATTTGTTCGCCAGGACACGCCTAGCCTTCTACGCGACGATGCGCCTCACAGCGACATTACTTCCGCCAGTTACACTACTACTCAGAGCAACACTTGGTACGAGTCCCGCGTGGCCGCAACGTCTGATCCGCCGTGAAACACAAAAAAGCAGCGCTATCGCATCTCTCTGACCCGATTTCTTCGTGTCCTTATTTCCCCGCACCCTACCCCAGTTCAGATAGCGCCGCCTCCTTCCGACTCAGGCTGCCTCGTCATCGATATCGATCGGCTCCGCCAGTTGACGTTTGATTTCGATGATACGCGCCAGATTGTCGTCCGACTGCTCCTCGTCCCAAGCTGCCGTTGCACTCAGCAGCGCGCGCCGCAGATTCTCCAGCGTGTGCATCGCAACGGCGTGCCGCCATCCGCGCGAAACCACGTGCCGTTCAGCGTCAGGTTCGGCAAAGCGGTCGCTCTTATGGGTGGTTGCCCGTTTGAGCTGTTCCAGAACCTTGTCAAGCCCAAGTTTTGCGATCTGGGCTCGGAGTTCGCCTGTGTCAAGGGGCACCCCTTCGGATGGCAAGGCTAAAAGCGTATCTCGGAGCCGCTTTGCCGGGGCCGAGGCAAAGTCAAGGTTACCGATCTCTTCCCATTGCTCCTCAATCAGCCATGGATGGTTCAAGAGCGCGCGCAATACCAAGACTTCCCGCGGCGGAATGTCTGCTCCTTCGGCCAGCGATTGTTTCAAGCTGTCACTCGCCGTGAGCGGAACATCCAACAGGCCCGGCGGCTGCCATTTGCCCTTAGACGCAAAGCCTGTCCGGCCCGGCCCGAACGTTGAAGGCTTCGGCCGCGGCTCAAAACCGCCGCGCCCGCCGTTCTTAAAAGCGTTCCTTTTGAACGACGGTTCGTTTGGTACGCTTGAACCGCCACGGTCGCTTGTGTCGATGCCAAAATCAGCAGGGTCGAAATCGGGGCCACCATCGCTATAGTTTGGAAGCGGACCGTCTTCGCCCCCGCGGGCGTCACCACCGCGGGGGTACGTGGTGGGCGGGCTATGCGGGCGATGCACGACGAGGCTGGTGCCAGCCGATTGGCCAAATTTCTCAGTCAGACGCTGGCGCATGTCGTCGGCGTAGTAGCCGCGCACTTGGGGATCTTGAATGCGCGACACGAGGCCGAGCAATTGCTTCTCAAGGTTCGCACGCCTCTCGGGTGAGCTCCAGTCATCGGTCGCCCATTCGCGCTCAAACAGCATATCGGCGAATGGCTTTGTCTCGGTCAGCACGGCTTCCATGGCATCCCGGCCACGCTGACGAATGATCTCGTCGGGGTCAAGGCCGTCGGGCAGAAGGGCGAAGCGGATAGTCTTACCTGGCACCAGATGCGGCAGTGCGGTGTCGATGGCCCGGAACGCGGCCTTCTGGCCAGCCTTGTCACCGTCGAAGCAAAGGATTGGCTCCGGCGCCATGCGCCAGAGCAGTTTCATTTGATCTTCGGTGAGCGCCGTGCCGAGCGGCGCGACGCTCTCGTCAAAACCGGCGGCCGACAGCGCGACGACATCCATATAGCCTTCAACGGCGATGACACGGCTTTTGTCGTAGGCAGCGACCCGCGCCTTGGCCGCGTTAAACAACACGTGGCCCTTGTGGAACAGTGGGGTCTCAGGTGAGTTCAAGTATTTTGCGGGCGCATCGGCGTCGAGGGCGCGACCGCCGAACGCGATGACGCGGCCCTTCTGGTCCGTGATCGGAAACATAACGCGGTTGCGGAAGCGGTCGTAGGCGACGGGAATATCTGCCCCCCCGATGAGCATGCCCGACAGGATCATGTCCTCGGTCGAAAAGCCGAGACCGGCCAAGTGGCCCTTAAGCGCGTTTTTACTGTCGGGCCCATAGCCGATACGGAAACGTTCAACGGTGCCTTTGGTTAGGCCACGCTTCTCGCCAACGTATTTTTTCGCGTGCGCGCCGGAGGGATCACGGATCGCTGCTTCGAAGAACTTTACCGAGGCTTCCATGATGTCGTATAGACGCTTGCGCTCGTCCTCGCGCTCAGGATTGCGAGCGTCGCCTTTGGGCAGGGGGACGCCCGCCTCTTCAGCCAGACGTTCGACCGCTTCCGGGAACGTTAACCCCTCAATCCGCATCAGGAATTTAAAGATATCGCCGTGTTCGCCTGAGGCGAAACAGTGGTAAAATCCTTTTTGGTCATTGACGAAAAACGAGGGTGATTTTTCGGCCTTGAAAGGCGATAGGCCCCGCCATTCGCGGCCAGCTTTTTTTAGCGGTACCTTACGGCCCACGACTTGGCTCACCGGGAGCCGGGCGCGGATGTCGTCCAACAAGGAGGGGGGCCATTTACCGCTCATGCGGTGAGCGAATACGAGATTTTGCCAGACTGCGCCGTGGCCCGATTGTGGTTGTCCCAGTTATCCACAGCGCCTTTATAGGTAGAACGAGAGCGTCATTGCACGCGGGCCAAACAACGCGGCAACCCTACTTCACCGCCACCAGCGCGTCGCCAAACCCCCCAAGCGTGATAGGTATGCCGATGCCCTGCTCTTCTGTCTGGAAGATGATAAACACGGCTTGCTTGCCAGTTTTCAGCTGCGCGATCAGCGTTTCATCGGCGACGACCTGGGCGTAGCAGGCGAACGAATGGCAGCGCAGGAATGGCGCGTTGCCAATGTCTTTGTTATCAATTTTGAGACCGATACCCTTTGGCAATAAGATGCCCAGCGGGGCGAAGACACGCAAAACGCGCGTTCCGTCTGAAAACTTTTGGAAGTAGACGGTCAGGCCAACATTGTTTCGGTCTTCCGCCGTCACACTCTGCACCAGGGCGCAGACCTCGTTCTTTGAGCCGGGTGGTGGCGCCTTGCAAACCACCTGCCAATCTCCGTGCTGAGCCTTCACTGTGCCTCCATCAGGAGCGATCGGTGCCCCCTGGGCGACGGCCGGCGCGGCTTTTGGGGTCTGCGCCTGAGCGCCACCCGCCTTGCCGCCCCCGGACAGCGTTGTGCAAAACGCAACCACCGCAGCAGCCAAGATCCAACACTTCATCGCCCCGCCCTCATCATATTGCCATTTGCTTGACGCCAGAAAGTGGTCGAAAAATGAAGCCACGTCTCTGCCTTTGGATGGGCATCGCAGCCTCGATGGCACAGTTCGCGAACATTTGCCGCAGCGCCATCGCTTGAGACCGGAACATGCGGCAGGCATGAGGCTTAAGAGGGCCGATCGACGGGTTTGGGAGAGGCGCGGCACCGTGCGCCATATCGATCCGTGGCCTGCGATGTCATACCCGAGCAAGTGAATACGGAACTGAGACGACCGAGGGACTGCTGAGATGATTCGCAACGCCCTGATAGGCCTGGCTCTTGCGGCCCTTGTTATTGGTGCTGCCGTCGGGCTTGCACCGACAGATGGCATTGCCCAGCAGGTGCCGCATACCGTCTATCAGAATGCCGGCACGGGTCAGCCAATCGCTGGTCAAATCACCATGCAAAACCCTGTCACACCGATCGCTGAGGAAATCATTTGGTTCCACAGCATGGTGAACAAGATCATTATCGCCATCACGGCCTTCGTTTTGATACTGATGGGATACACAATGTATAGGTTTCGCGAGAAGGCAAATCCAGAGCCCTCTCGCACCACCCACAATGCTGCCCTTGAGGTGGCCTGGACGGTCATCCCGATCTTTATTCTGATCGTCATCGCAATTCCGTCCTTTCGGTTGCTGTTCAACCAGTACTCGTTCCCCAAACCAGACCTGACCATCAAGGCCTACGCCAACGCTTGGTATTGGATGCACGAATACCCGGACGAAAAAATCAAGGTCGAGTCGAACATGGTCACCGACGAGGAGCTCATGAAGGGCAAACTTGGCGAGGCCGAATTCAACAAGCGTATGACGGGGTTGAGCGAACTTGCGAAGATTAAGCTTGCTCAAGACTTTGCTGATCCGATTTGGAAAGGCTTGGAGGCTGCTCCAGCACCCTATCAAGGTACCCGCTTGGTGCGTCAGCTGTCGGTTGACAACGAAATCGCGATCCCTGTTGGGAAAGTCGTCCATCTCCTGATTACATCAAATGACGTGATCCATTCCTGGACTATCCCGTCTTTCGGCTCCAAAATGCAGGCCGTTCCAGGCCGCGTGACAGCGACTTGGTTCCGCGCCGATAAAATCGGCGTGTACTACGGGCAGTGTTCAGTCTTGTGCGGAAAACTTCATTCCAGCATGCCGATTGCCGTTCGCGTCGTCTCAGACAAGGATTACGGACTTTGGGTCGAGGCTGTGAAAGCACGCGACAAGTCAAAAGCGCGCACGATCCTTCAGCAGGCGACGGCCGGTTTTGAGCCACGCTCGCTGGCTGCGATCGAGTGATCGGCTAGTTTCGTCTGACCAAGAATAGATGTGATGCTTCCGGCTATACCGCCGTCCCCGTAGAACCGCAGACAGAGACGAGCTCATCATGGCGAGCAAAGACCACGCTCACAGCATGCAACGAAGTGGGCACGACGCCCACGAAAGTGCGCATGACGGTGCGCATGACCATAAACCGTACTTTGTGCAGCGGTGGTTGTTTTCGACGAACCACAAAGACATCGGCACGCTCTACTTATTGTTCGCCATGATGGCTGGCATCATTGGTGGCGCGCTGTCAGTCGGCATGCGACTTGAGCTGCAGGAGCCGGGACTTCAATATTTCTCAAACCAGCACATGTACAACGTGTTCGTGACTGGTCACGGTTTGATCATGGTGTTCTTCATGGTTATGCCGGCCATGATCGGCGGTTTCGGCAATTGGTTCGTCCCCCTCATGATCGGTGCGCCGGATATGGCGTTTCCGCGCATGAACAACATCTCTTTCTGGCTTTTGCCGGCCGCGTTTATGTTGCTGCTAATATCGATGTTCGTACCAGGCGTTGATGGCGCAAATGGTGTCGGTACGGGTTGGATCGTGCTCGCACCGCTGTCGACCACCGGCCATCCTGGACCAGCTGTCGACTTCGGCATTCTAGCCCTGCACGTTGCTGGCGCATCGTCGATCCTGGGCGCGATCAACTTCATCACGACCATTTTCAACATGCGCGCGCCGGGCATGACCCTACACAAGATGCCGCTGTTCGTTTGGTCGGTGTTGGTGACGGCCTTCCTGTTGCTGTTGTCGCTGCCGGTTCTCGCGGGCGCGATCACCATGCTGCTGACGGATCGCAACTTTGGCACATCCTTCTTCTCAGCGGCCGGCGGTGGCGATCCGCTGCTGTACCAGCATCTGTTCTGGTTCTTCGGCCACCCGGAAGTTTACATTCTGATCTTGCCCGGCTTCGGCATGATCAGCCACATCATATCCACCTTCTCCAAGAAGGCCGTGTTCGGCTATCTCGGTATGGCCTACGCCATGGTCGCCATCGGAGTGGTTGGCTTCGTTGTCTGGGCGCACCACATGTACACTTCCGGCATCGGCGTTGATGCTCAGGCGTACTTCGTCTTCGCGACCATGGTGATCGCGGTGCCGACGGGCGTGAAGATCTTCTCCTGGATCGCGACGATGTGGGGGGGGGCGATCCGCTTTGCTGTGCCGATGGTCTGGGCGCTTGGCTTTATCTTCCTGTTCACCGTCGGCGGCGTTACTGGCGTTATGCTAGCGAACGCCGGTATCGATCGCGCCATGCACAACACCTACTACGTGGTCGCCCACTTCCACTACGTCCTGTCGCTCGGCGCTGTGTTCGCCATCTTCGCTGGCTGGTACTACTGGTTTCCGAAGATGAGTGGTTACATGTACTCGGAAACCATGGGCCACATCCACTTCTGGCTGACCTTCGTCGGCGCGAACCTGCTGTTCTTCCCGCAGCACTTCCTCGGCCTCGCCGGTATGCCGCGTCACTACGCAGACTACCCCGATGCTTACGCCTACTGGAACCGCATCTCATCGATCGGCTCCTATATTACGGCCGCGGCGACGATTTTCTTCTTTGCGACCATGATCTATGCTTACTTCATCATGCGCAAGCCGGCTGGCGCGAACCCCTGGGGCGTCCCTGAGCGCCTCCAGACTCTGGAATGGACACTGCCAAGCCCACCGCCGTTCCACCAGTTCGAGACCCTGCCGATCATCAAAGACGAACCGGCCGGGCAGCATTGAGGCGGTGTGACAGGGAATTTCCGACTGAAACGCTGACGGGTTGACTTGGACACGGGCGCCGCACTCTTAGATGGGTCGGCGCCCGAAGTGTTTTTTAGGCGGCGGGTATTTCACGGTTTGAGGCGCAATTTAACGACTACAGATCAAGTGGGCCAACCTCACCCGGTCGCGTAGCATGCTCGGCGGCGAACAGCGCCGGGTCGAGAACATGAGCTACGCCCATGCGAGGCGGATGCTCGAGAACAACCGTCACTGCCGCTTTTTGCTGATTGCGTCCTGCAAGCCCTGTAGCGAAATCCAGCTCTCCAGTTCGCCGAGCACTGGGAAGGTGACGAGCATCCATTGACCAAATTGGTTCAGGCTGTCGGTCAGGAACAGGATGCCCGTGATGACGAGCAAGACGCCCATGACCTTCTCGACCGTGCCAAGATGACGCCGGAAGCGCTGCATGAAACCGAGGAACGGGCGGATTGCCACGGCGGCCAATAGGAACGGGACACCAAGGCCAAGCGAGTAGACGAGCAGCAGCCAGACACCGGTTTTGAGGCTGTTGTCTTGGGCGGCGACCGCCAGCACAGTTGCCAGCACCGGCCCGATGCAGGGCGTCCAGCCGAATGCAAAGGCGAGCCCGATGACGTAGGCCCCGGCGTAGCTCACACCCTGCATGTCCGCATGATAGCGCTTTTCGACATACAGAAATGGGATCCGCAACAGCCCCAGGAAGTGCAAGCCGAACAGGATGATGATCACGCCGGCGATCTTCGACAGCACATCCTTATGGTCAAGAACCACTTGCCCGATGAGCGAGGCACTGGCACCAAGCGCCACGAACACCGTCGTGAAGCCAAGGACAAAGCAACACGCCGCCAGCAACACCTTGCGCCGTGCCGCAAGGTCAAGCTCCTGTCCACCGGCCATGCGCTCGATGGACGTGCCGCCGAGATATGCCAGATATGGCGGCACCAGCGGCAACACGCACGGGCTCAGGAAACTCACGATCCCCGCGAGAAATACGCCGAACGTGATGTAGAGTTCGCTGCCCATCCTGTCGCCCCTATGCCCACAGCGATACGCAGGTGTCGATCATCACGGCAAGTCACACTTGCGCCAGAGCCGCGCGAGAGCCGAGGGCAAAGCGGCTCACCTTTGCCGGTAACGCACCTTGCCGCCTTGTAAGCCTTCGGCGGCGGTAAGGATGCCATTCACGCCGATGCCATGGTGCGCGTAGAGTTCGTGGATGCTCCCCGATTGGCCGAAGTGTTCGGGGCCAAGGCCGCGCACGCGATGACCGGCGACGCCGCCGAACCAGGTCAGTGTTTCTGGATGCGCATCGCACACGGTGATGACGCCGGCGTCGCGCGGAAGGTCTGCCAGCAAGTGCTCGACATGCGAGATAGCTGAGCGATCGCCACGCTCGCGCGCGCGCTGCGCACTGTGCCATCCAGCCGACAGACGATCAGCTGACGTCACGGCGAGCACGCCAACACCGCGCCTGTCCTCTGATAGCAGACCGGCGGCCTCGATCGCCTCAGGCATCACGGCACCCATGGCGACTATGGCGAGGCCCGTACCTTCGTCCGGTTTGCGCAGCCAATAGCCGCCTTGGATCACATCTTCGCGCCACTGGGGCGTTGGCACACGAGAAATCTGGGTCAGGCTGCGTGTTGACAGCCGCAGATAGACTGAGCCGCCTTTTTCATCGCGCAGCCAGCGCGTGGTTTTTTCTGCCTCAGGCATCTCGCTCAGGCCGTCGCGCTGCATATAGCGAAAAGCCCAATCCATGATCACAGCCAACTCGTCGACATAGGCTGGTTCGAAAGCTGCAAGCCCATCTTGAGACATGCCGATCAGTGGCGTCGCGATCGATTGGTGCGCCCCGCCCTCAGGCGCGAGCGTGATCCCTGATGGCGTGGCGACCACCATGAAGCGCGCGTCCTGATAACAGGCGTAGTTGAGCGCATCGAGCCCGCGCATAATGAAGGGATCGTACAAGGTGCCAATGGGAATGAGGCGCTCACCAAACAGCGAATGCGACAGGCCGAGCGCTGCCAGATTGAGGAACAGGTTCATCTCGGCAATGCCAAGTTCGATGTGCTGTCCCTGCGGGCTCATCTCCCACTTCTGCATGCTCTGCAGGCCACGTTCCTTGAACACATCGTCGCGGCTCTGCATCGAGAACAGCCCGCGACGGTTCACCCAGGGGCCGAGATTGGTCGACACCGTCACGTCTGGTGAGGTGGTGACGATACGATCCGCGAGCGGACCGCCGGCCTTGCCGATCTCGTCGAGGATCTTGCCAAAACCGTTTTGCGTGGCGGCCTCGCCTTTGGCTTGCGGGATCGCGATCTTGGGCACGTCGATCTTGGGGGCGGTAAAGCGACGCCGGCCTTTGGCGTTGAACGGGACGCGTGCCAAAAGCTTTTGTACGTCAGCTGGCCTGTCGAGCCCTGCGAGGGGCAACCACTCCTCCCCCTGGTTGATGACGTTGCGCGTGCGGAACTCCTGCATCTGCGCTTTCGTCATGAGGCCCGCGTGGTTGTCCTTATGGCCTTGGAACGGTAGCCGCGCACCCTTGATGGTGTAGGCAATGAAGCAGACGGGTTTGTCGCTTGGCGCGCCCTCGAATGCGGCGATGCAGGCCTCCAGGTCGTTGCCGCCAAGATTGCACATGATTTCGGCGAGATCGGTATCGGACAAGGCTCGGATGATTGCGAGCGTGTCGCGGTGCTCCGCCAAATCGACGTCCAACTGACGCCGCCATCCCTTGGCACCTTCAAACACCAGCGCCGAGTAGATCTGGTTTGGACACGCATCAATCCAGTTGCGCAAGGCAGGACCGCCCGGCAGCGCGAACACGCGTTCGAGCAAGCGACCGTATTTGATGGTGATGACCTTCCAGCCAAAGTTTTCAAATGTGCCAATGACTTTTGCAAACAGTTGATCCGAGACCACACTGTCGAGGCTCTGACGGTTGTAATCGATCACCCACCAGGTGTTGGTCAGCCCGTGCTTCCAGTACTCCAGCAGCGCTTCGTGGATATTGCCCTCGTCTATCTCCGCGTCGCCCATGAGCGAAATCATGCGGCCTTTGGGCCAATTCGAGGCCCAGCCCTTCGCGTGCACGTATTCTTGTGCGATGGCCGCAAAACCGGTCATGGCCACACCTAGGCCAACGGAGCCCGTGGAAAAATCAACGTCGTCTTTGTCTTTCGTGCGCGAGGGGTAGCTTTGCGCGCCACCGAAGGCGCGGAAATTTTGCAATTGGTCGAGTGTCTGGTTGCCGAGCAAATACTGGATCGCGTGAAAAACGGGTGAGGCGTGCGGTTTCACCGCCACGCGATCTTCAGGCCGCAGGATGTGGAAGTACAGCGCGGTCATCAACGTTGCCATGGAGGCAGATGAGGCTTGGTGGCCGCCAACTTTCAGACCATCGCGGTTCTCGCGCTCATGGTTGGCATGGTGGATCATGTAGCTTGAGAGCCACAACACTTTGCGTTCGAGTTGGCGCAGGATGTCGAGCGAAGTCGCGCGGGCGGCGCTGTTGTCGAGCGTGTCCATCAGTGCGTTCCCCCGGGATTGCTTTGCACTTCCAATTCGAAGCCAGCGTCTCGCAATTTCGCAACCGCCTCCTCTAGGTGACCGCGGTCGCGGGTCTCGATGACCACCTCAAGCAGCGTGGCTTTGGCTGGCAGGTCTGAAAACGTCCGCTGGTGTGAGACTTCAACAATGTTGGCGCCGGCTTCACCGAGCAGTGTCGCGACGGCCGCGAGTTGGCCTGGGCGGTCAACAAGATCGATGGTCAATTGGGAGAGCCGACCCTCCCGCGCAAGTTCTCGCGTGAGCACAGAGGCCAGGAGCCGCGTGTCGATGTTGCCGCCGCATAGTACTAAGCCGACAGTCCGGTTTTTGAACATGGCCGTGTTGGCGAACACGGCAGCAAGGCCGACCGCGCCAGCGCCTTCAACAACGGTTTTTTCGATGTTGATGAGCATGGAAACGGCGTGTTCAATCTGATCTTCCTTGACCAAAACGATATCGTCGACGAGACGTCGGACGATTTCTGACGTGATCTTGCCAGGCGCCTTTACGGCGATGCCCTCAGCAAGGCTGTCGCCGCGCATGGGACGGTTTTCGCCTTTGATGGTGTTGTACATGGATGGATATAGGTCTGCTTGCACGCCAATGATCCGGATCGACGGCTTCAGCGCTTTGGCGGCAACCGCCATGCCAGAAATTAAACCGCCACCACCGATGGGGATGACGAGAGTATCGATCTGTGGCTGGGCTGCGAGCATCTCAAGCGCAATGGTGCCTTGGCCGGCGATGACCAAGGCGTCGTCGTAGGGATGTATGAATGTCAGTCCTCTGGCTGTTGCCTGCGTGCGTGCGAAGGCCGCCGCATCCTCAAGCGTTGCGCCGGCCACCTGCACCAACGCGCCATGGCGGCGCGTGTTCTCGATCTTCACCATAGGTGTCCCAATGGGCATCACGATGGTCGTTGGAACCCCGAGGCGTTTGGCGTGATAGGCGACGCCTTGTGCGTGGTTGCCAGCCGACATGGCGATTACCCCGCGCAGTCTTTCATTGGCAGTGAGCGTCACAAGCCGGTTCAGCGCGCCACGCTCTTTGAAGGCCGCCGTGAACTGCAGGTTTTCAAACTTCAGCCAGATGTTACAGCCGAGCATGTCAGAAAGCGTACGGCTCGGATCAAGGTCTGTGTTGATTACGTGGCCGGCAATGACGCGTGCCGCCGCTTCGACATCCGCGAGCGTAACAGGCAGAGCGGAGATTGGCAGCGCGGAGGTGTGTTTGCCCATGGCGAGCCCCAGTTCAGTTGAGTATGTTTTACGCGCAGTCAGGAGAGAGATTGTTGCGAATCCTGCTGAGTTGAACAATTATCAAAGCAGCTTCTGCCATTCACAGACCGAATTTAAGTGCTTTCTACCATGATCGATCCAACTGACCAGCGCATCCTCGCAGCCCTTCAGCAGGATGGGCGCCTTTCGAATGTCGATCTTGCCGAGCGGATAGGCCTGTCGGCGTCGCCTTGTCTTCGGCGTGTACGGCTGCTGGAGGAGGCTAAGATCATCCGTGGCTATCACGCAGTGGTGGACCAAGTGAAGGCTGGTTTGCCGGTTTCGGTGTTTGTCTCGGTGAAATTGGAGCGGCAGAGAGAGGCTGATATGAAGCGCTTCGAGACGGCCGTCCGGCGCTTTCCTGAAGTGCTTGAGTGCTATTTGATGACCGGGTCGCGTGACTATCTGTTGCGCGTTGTCGCTCGGGATCTTGCCGACTACGAGCGCTTCTTGAAAGCGACGCTGACGCGCATCGAGGGTGTCGCCTCAATCGAGAGTTCATTTGCGCTGGCGCAGGTCAAGCACACAGCGGTGCTACCCATTGTGGCGGGTTGAAGCGCGGTGCGCGGCGTTACGCTGGTGGTGCCTCGCCCTTCCCGCGGCGGCCGAACAGCAGGTTCTGGTACGCCAGTCCGATGCCGATCAGCACCAAGCCAAGCACGATAAACGACAGCGGCCGCCAGATGCCGGAGAGGCGCGAGAGATCGAACAGAAACACCTTCAATACGGCAAGCAAAACTGATGCCGCCGAAGCAATGCGGGCGACGAAGCTCTGGCGGAAGATGCCATAGGCCAGCATCAGCACCCCGACGACGAGCCAAGCGAACGAATACGTCCACTGCTCCGCTGATGACGTTGGCTGATCGATGCCGATGGTTGCCCCCTGGAACACGTGGCGCACTTCCAGCGTCACATAGGCAAACAGCAGCACAAGTGAAACGACGGCCATGACAGTCACATAGGCGGGTGGTCGTTTTGTGCGCGCGCCACGTGCGACGACTGCGGCCATGAGGCCCGGAGCCGCGTAGGCGAGCAGGAGCGAGCTGAAGACCGCGGGGCCGAAAATCGTCTCGCGGGTCAGGAGCGGATTCTGCACGATGCCGAGGCCGATTAAAGCCGTCGCGGCGGCACCAACGCCGAAGATGATCGAGGCTAACCGAAAGACTGTGTTTGCACGTCCAAGATCCAGCCGCATGAGGGCGTAAGACATCCCCAACGACACGAACGCCATCAAGCCCATTTCCATGTGGTTCGACGATACCGCCAGGATATCGCCACCGTTGGTCAGATGGCGGATCTGGAAGAAGGAGAGCAGGCCCGCAAGCAGCACGGCCACCGCATCGGCGAACTGTGAAGACTGAGTGGCGCTCGAGACCTCGGCCCCCGAGGTCTGAGAACCATGCGCTTCCAATTGCCGGGCTGAGGCCCAGAACGCCGCCGCTGGAATGCCGTAGCCGACCAGCAGCCAATTCACGATCGGCCAGCTGCCGACGTCCGCCCCCATGATACGCGGGTTCCAGGCAAGGCGGGCGAGAACGACAAGGGCCAACGCGCTGACCACGTGGCGGAGCAGTGGGATGTTGCTACGGGTCGTAATCATGGCCGTGCCAAGTGCCGTCAGAGCCAGCGCAACTGTCAGGTAGCCGCGGGCGAGCACCATCACGAGGGCGAGACAGAACCCACCTATGGCCGCGACAGCGAAGGCGCCGGTGGCGAGACGTTGCCCAGGCTCGCGGTGGCCGTCGCGCCGCTCGAAGATAGAGGCGAGACAAGCGAAGGTAACAGCCAACAGCGCGGCGGCACTGGCAAAACTCAGGGAGGCATCAAACTGTGTGACGCGCAGATAGACCACGATCAGCGCGAGCAGCGGCGGCAGAGTTGCTGCAAGGGCATAGAGGCCAGCGGTCACCGGACGCAACGCGTAACCGGTCCAGAGCCGCAGAGTGGCCGCGCCCGTGAGCGCAAGGGTCGCGAGGGCGGCAAAGCTGAGGTAACTGCCGATGGTGTCGGGTGCACGGATCAAATACGAGAACTCATCGAAAATACCGTATGACGTCGATGGCACCCGCACGCCGGGCCACGTGACGACAGCCGCCAGCAGCACGAGGCCAGCCAACAGGCAGCCGGCAACCGCTGGCGCGCTGAACCAGGCCGCCGCCATGAGCACCGCGGCGGCCAACACCGCGAATGGTATCGAGGTCGCGAGATCAAATCGGCCAGCGGCTAAGAAGACACAGGTGAGCAGCGCGAATGCGCCGAGCGCCAGGCCTGCCACAGGCTCTGGTCGCGCGTCGGCATCGGCCGTTTCTGCATTAGGACTGACGGCGAGGAAGTATGCCGCCAGCGCCAATTGTACGATCACGTGCACATAGCCCGCGAGTTGCCAGTCCACACTGCTGCTGATCTTGAAAAGGTAGGGAAGTCCCCACAAAACGGCGCCGCCAACGGCAAGACCGGCGAGCCACAGCCAGCGCCGCAAGCGCGCGAGACCCATGGTCGCCGCGGCGATAACGGCGAGATAGAGAACGACCGGCCAAGGGCTTGGTTTCTGAGACGAAACAAGCAATGGGGCCGCATACGCACCAACGAGACCAAGGGCACCTAAAACAGGGCCATGTAGCGCCGCGGCAAACACTGTTGCCAGACCGATTGCCCCGAGCAAAACGAACGCAGTTGCCGGCCCGATCAAATCATACAGTGCATGACCAGCGAAGATGGCGCCAAAGGCTGTGAGGCTGCCAGCAGCCGTCAGGATGCCAGGGATGTGCGCCGCTGGAATGGCAGTCAGACCGAGATCGCGTTCACCGCGACGGAACCATTCCCCAGCCGCGGCCAGGGCTGCGGCAAACATCAATCCCATGGTGACGCGCGCAGTTGGGCCAAAGTAACCCTGCTCGATCGAATAGCGCACCATCAGCAAGCCGCCGAGGCCGAGCGCAAGCCCGCCGAGCCAAACCGCCCACCGCGTGCCGAGGCGCTCCTCCAGGGACTGAGTTGGTGGAGATGAGGCGGCCGGCAAGGTTGGTGGTAGCGTCAAGGGGACGGAACCGGAGGGTGGCGATGCCAAGGGATGCGATGAGGTCGGGACGGATGGTGCGGATGGCGGCGCGGCTGTTGCTGGCTTAGCAACGTCCGCGTTCGGCGTGGACGTGGGCGACGTGGGCGGTGGCAATGGACGCCCAGCGCTGAACGTATCGACCTTGCGCGATAGATCAATGACCAGCCGCTCAAGCCCCGAGATCCGGCTCGACTGGCGCCTTGCGGTCAGCAGTGCCAGGACCGCGACGGCTATGATCAGCAGCTCAAACATGGGCAGCCACAGGTAACCAAAGAACATATCCATCTCTGACGATAGCAGGTTCAAGCGACAAAAGGAACAGCGTTCAATTGAATTGCCTAACCCATACTGGCGCGCCTCGTTCGGCAGGCGACTGCGCCCAAAATGCGAGGCCGCTTCAGACTTGACCGTCAGCCCTCAGCCACCAGCAAGCACTTCAGCACGCCGTAGTCATAGCGTGCCTCAAGCGCCGCATGGGCCGGGCCGAGTTTAAGCGAATCGCGCGTGCCGCACTGGTCGAAGGCCGCGTGAATTTCATCGATCTCGCCTTTGTCGAGGTCGATCACCTCGGCGACCTCGATCAGCCCTGCTTCGATCGCCTCAGCGAAATGACCGTAGACCGTTGAAATTGTGATGCCGCGGATGGCCGCGATGTCGTCCGCCGTCTTGTTCTCGATGTGGAGGGCCAGCGTCTGGTTCACTGTCGCCGTCAGGCGGTTGTCGAGCAGCGGGTGTTTTTTAAACTTCGAGATCACGTCCAGTAGCGCTGTGCCGTAGCGCGCGATTTTGCGGTCCCCCATGCCTGAGATGCCATGCAATTCACCGTCGCTTTTAGGGCGCTTGGAGGCGAGCTCCAAAAGCACGCTGTCGTGTGCGATGACGTAGGGCGGCACATTCGACTCGGTCGCCAACTGTTGGCGCAACGTACGCAATGCGCCAAACAAGGCCTCGTCGTTTGGCGGCACAGTTGGGCCACCGCGCTTTTCCTTCTTCTTCGCCTCTTTGACAGCCCGCATCGACATCATGGCGCGACGCATTAAAAATGGTTGCTCGCCGCGCAATAGCGGTCGCGCGCGCTCGTTGACCAATTGAAGGCCGCCGAACTCTGTGTCCTGCACAAGATAGCCCCCCGTCACCAACTGCCGAAAAACGCTTTTCCAATCATCAATGGTGAGATCTTTGCCAACGCCATAAACCTTGAGCTTTTCGTGTCCGTTGCGCACGATGCGTTCATCGCCACCGCCGCGCAGCATATCGATCAGATACGTCATGCCGAAACGCTCGCCCGTGCGGTAGACGGCGGAGAGTGCCTTTTGCGCGGATTCCGTGCCATCGACGCGTTCGGGCGGTTCGAGGCAGGTGTCACAGTTGCCGCACGGCTCCGTTTTGCCTTCGCCGAAATAGCCAAGCAACAACTGGCGACGGCATTGGGCGGTCTCACACAGCCCGATCAGCGCATCGAGCTTTTGGCGCATCACGGCCTTGAATTGCTCGCTGCCGTCGCTCTGCTCGTTCCAGCGGCGATAGGTGATAACGTCTTCGAGGCCATAACTCATCCAGGCATTTGCCGCAGCACCATCGCGTCCCGCGCGTCCGGTTTCCTGGTAGTAGCTCTCGATGGTTTTCGGCAAATTCAGGTGGGCAACAAAACGAACATCCGGCTTATCGATGCCCATGCCGAAGGCAATCGTTGCAACAACGATAAGCCCATCTTCCTTGAGGAACTTTGATTGCGCAGCGGCGCGCACCTTCTGGTCGAGCCCCGCGTGGTAGACCAGTGCTCGGCGACCTTTTTTGTTGAGCCAGTCCGCGGTTTCCTCACAGGATTTGCGCGACAAGCAGTAGACGATACCCGCATCAGTTTTATGCTCAGCATTAAGGAACTGCAGCAGCTTTTCGCGGGCGGATGCGCCGCCGCCTTCGGCAATGGTGTAGCGGATGTTTGCTCGGTCAAAGCTTGAGACGAACCGATGCGCGTCTTCAAGGCGCAATTCAGCGACGATCTCGTCACGGGTTTTTTCATCCGCGGTTGCCGTCAGCGCAATGCGCGGTACGTTCGGGAAGCGCTCATGCAGGACGCGCAGCTGCCGGTACTCAGGCCGGAAATCATGCCCCCACTGGGACACGCAGTGGGCTTCGTCGATGGCGAATAGCGAAATTTTCGCCTGCCCGATCATCTCAAGCATGCGGTCCTGGACGAGGCGTTCCGGCGCGACGTAAAGAAGCTTCAATTCGCCCGATTTGAGCTGGCTTTCGACGTGCAGCGCCTCCTGCCAAGACAATGTCGAATTGAGAAAAGCCGCGGTCACACCAGCCTCACGCAGCGCATCGACCTGGTCCTTCATAAGCGCGATGAGCGGTGAGACGACGATCGCCGTCCCATCGCGCACCAGTGCCGGCACCTGATAGCAGAGTGACTTGCCGCCACCGGTCGGCATGAGCGCGAGACAGTCGCGGCCATTGAGCAACGTCTCGATGATCGCGGCCTGGTGCAAGCGGAACGACTTGTATCCAAAGGTGTGCTCAAGCACCGCCTGGGCACGCGCCATCGGCTCGTTGAGGTCAGCCAAAATATCGCTGAGTTTACCCTCTGGTGCCGCCGCACGTCGTGCAGAGCGGGCTGTCGCGGCTCGCGCCATGGACTGTCGCCTCGACCGTTTCGGCCGCCCCCAATTGACGCGTCACTCGTGCAGGTACCAGTGCGCCCGCCTCCGGCCCGTTGCAAGAGTGCCATCCACAACGCGATTGGATAAAGCGCCCCGCCAGAGACAATGTCATGGTGCAAAAAGCGCGAGGAGGGACGAAAGGGGCCGGAACCGCTC
>JANNXS010000140.1:0-1955 GCA_031409695.1 Hyphomicrobiaceae bacterium | reverse complement strand
CGCAGATGGTGCAAGACATCACCCGTCGCTGGCACTCGCTGACGGCCCTGGCCGCACAAATCATTTTGGCCGACAGTACTTTTTTGCTCGCCGAGCAGCACAAACGCATCGTCGGCTCAAGCTTCGCTCAGCTTGAACGTGACACAGTGGAACCTGAAACCGCGCCACCTGACGTGGCCAAACTCTACCGGCTCTACATTCACCCGTCGGCCCAGCGTCGGCAGTTGGGACATCGGTTGATGGACGCAACATTCAAGCGACTGCCGCATGTCCGGCGCCAGCGCCTTGAAGTCCACCCAAGCAACACCGCCGCAGTCCTGTTCTATGAGCGAGAGGGGTTCCACCGCGCAGGCGAGAAAACCGACGCGGCCGAGCCAAACGTAATCGCGGCCTATGTCTACGAACGCGTACCGGGCGGTGTAACTTGAAGTCTGGAAATTCGCTTCGGCCGCCATTGCGGCGATGAAGCTGTGGACGCGCATGTCCCCCCCCGGGGGGACAAGCGCGAATAACGAAATAGGTGTCTTCGACCAAGAGGACAACGATGACCAATCCTACGACGTTCGCCGCCGTGCTGGAACAACTGATCGCCGACGGTCCACAGGAGGTCGCACAGATCGTGACCCTACTCACCAATCTCGCCATGCGCATCGAGCGCGGCCAGTTCCTCGGCGCTGGCCACTACGAACGTGGCGAGGCCCGGCGCGGCTACGCCAACGGCTACAAATCGAAGAAGATCGATACGCCGGCGGGCACGCTCACGCTCGACGTGCCCAAGACATCCGACACCGACGAGCCCTTCTACCCCCAGAGCCTCGAGCGCGGGCGGCGCTCATGCCGTGCGGTCATGCTGGCGGCGGCCGAAATGTACGTAAAAGGAGTATCGACGCGCGACGTCGAGAAAGTGTTTGCCGAGTTCGGCATCGAGAGCATGTCCTCGGCGCAGGTCAGCCGCGCGACAGCTCTCCTCGACCCCGAACTGAAAGCCTGGCGCACGCGCCGCCTCGGTCGCTTCCGCTATCTGATCCTCGACGCACGTTACGAAAAGACCAGGGAACACGGCGTTTGCGATGATTGCGCCGTATTGACCGCAATCGGCGTCGGTGACGATGGACGGCGTCGTGTGCTCGGCATTTCGGTGGCAAAATCGGAAGCCGAAGTGCATTGGCGCGCCTTCCTCGAAGGCCTCGTCGCGCGTGGCCTGCAGGGCGTCGAGTTCATCACCTCGGACGACCACGCCGGATTGAAAGCCGCCCGCCGCGCCGTGCTGCCAGGAGCCAGGTGGCAACGCTGCCAGTTCCACATCGCCCAGAACGCCATCCACCACGCGCCCAACATCGCCGTCCGCGCCGAGATCGGACGTGAACTGCGCACTGTCTGGAACGCGGCGTCGATCGAGGCCGCTGAGGCTGAAACAAAACGCCTTGTCGGCAGATATCTTCAGACAGCGCCCAAACTCGCCGCGTGGCTCGAAGCCGCAGTCCCCGAAGGCCTCGCCGTGTTCAAGCTGCCAGAAGATCACCGGCGCCGCATGCGCACCTCGAACCCGATCGAAAGATCGATCCAGCAGGAGATCAAACGCCGCACACGCAAGATCCGCGTGTTCCCGAACGAAGCTTCGCTCGAACGCCTCGTCACTGCGGTCCTCGTCGAAATCGACGACAAATGGATCGCCTCAACCCAACCCTATCTCACCTGGAAAAACACCGAAACTTGAGTTTTCCACAGTAGAAAGTCCAGACGTCAAGTTGCGCAATCAGCACCGGCAGCAACGACGGGATGATCATTTCCTTGATCGCGGCTTTGGTCAGCAGGTCGACGGCGGAGCGGGGCATGGCGACGACGAAGGGATTGGGGATAGCATCGGCACGATGCGCTTGCTCGTTCAGTTGGTCGCCATAGCCGACAATGGATTGCGCAACTTGACGTCTGGACTTTCTACTGTGGAAAACTCA
>JANNXS010000139.1:0-3217 GCA_031409695.1 Hyphomicrobiaceae bacterium | reverse complement strand
CGGGCGTATTGTCTGGGAGCAACGAGGTGTTCAATAGAGCCGCCCGCCGTTCGGCACGCCGCGCGCCGGGACAAGTAGGACGACCTCGCCGTCTTCGGACGGAAACCCAAGCGTCAAAACTTCCGACATGAAGCGACCGATCTGGCGCGGCGGAAAGTTGATCACACAGGCGACTTGCCGGCCGACGAGCGTTTCAGGTGTGTAGTACTTGGTGATCTGCGCCGCGCTTTTCTTGATGCCGATGTCAGGTCCAAAATCGATCTCAAGTTTGTAGGATGGCTTGCGCGCCTCCGGATAGGCGTCGCATTTGACAATCGTGCCGACACGAATGTCGACCTTCAGAAAATCATCGAACGTAATCGGGTCTGCTCGGTTTTTAGTCGTATCGAGATGCATGACAGGTCCGCCGCGCGCGTGTTGCCAAGGTGGAGTGGCCCGGACCCGGCACGCCGTCAACGGCTGTTGCGGCTCTGAGCCGCCGTTTCCGCGCCTTCCATCCAACGCCCGACCGACAGCGCGCCTGTGTTGAGGTCTGTCCCGCAGTTCAGAATTGCGGGCTTAGAATTGCGGGCATGGGGCCTGGATGCACTGGCGCATGGGTTTCTTTTTGTTGCTCTCGGTCTGCTCGCGCGGCTGACGCTTGGGGCGGCCAGGCAACTCGCACGGGGCCTGAATGCATTGGATCTCAGTCGCTCGCTTTGGCTGCGGGCCAGCTGCAACGTGACTTGCCAGCGCCAGCTGACCTGAGATGAGGCCGATGAGACAGAGTGTGAGGGAGCGCATGGAGCACCGTGGGCTCGTTGGCTGGGGCGACCGCGGGAGGCGGTCTGCTTGAGATGACAATGGCTCCGCGTGCGGCCTGACGCTGTTCCCCAGGGAACGCGCTCCGATCTTTACGCCGCTGCCTCGCGCTTGTCCCGACCCGTGCACTCACGAACCCGGACGGGAACGATCAATGAAGAGGCCGAGCAGCGTCTTGATCTCTCGAATGGAGGTGCGCTCAGGGAAGGGAATGGCAATGTCCGTCCCGAAGGCGAGTTCGCCGTCAACAAACGCCTCTATTGTACAACCGTGCCAGGCAATAATGACCGGCCGTCCCCACGACGGCTTCGCGTCATGGTCGAATTGTTCAATCTGTTCGAATGTGCCGGGTTTGGATGAGCGACCACGCACAACCAGCGACTGGCCTGGTGCGAGAGGCACTTCCGCTCCTCATGGTTCCAAAACGACGGGGTACGCGTAGTCCCGGTCGTTGGTGATGGTCAGTTCGTCGATGTAACTGGTCGCGTTGATCGACATGCCATTGTCCCAAGTATAGCCCGATCCACATCACTCCGCCGCGATAGGGCGCATCTCGTACACACGTCCGAGCGCGCGCGCGGTGTCGAGGTCGCCGCGCCGCAACGCCTCGCGTGCTGCTTCCAGCTTCTGCACGTCCTGGATCGTATAGTACGGAGACCACTCGCTTTCCGTTTCAATCGACGTCACATCCACTTCGACCACCAGCTTGCCCTCGTGGATGTATTCGATGACAGGGTAAGTCCTCATGGCCTTCGAGTCCTGTTGTCTAAGTTCCACCGTGCAGGATCGGGACGGTAGGTGGTGATCAGAACGGCGGGTTCCGTCGTGCCTTTTTCCAAGCCCCACACCGAGTGCAGAGGACGGCCATCTCGGCTGGAAGATAGCACAAGAATTGCCGGGCCGCTGTAGTAGGTCGAATAGTCCTCGATCAACACTGCTGTTGCCAGTCCAGCGATCAGGTCGTCAGACTTGATTGCGTGCTTGGTCAATCTCTTGAACGCGTGTTGAGAAACAAGAATTTTGTCATTTTTGACCAATGCCTTGATCGCGTCGAACGTGGCGCTCACTCCGCGGCCTCGCGCTTGCCTTGACCTTTGCGCGGGGAAGCTGCGTCGCGTGCACCAGCGGCGCCGGCGCGGCGCACGAGTAGGTCGCGCAGGAACTGGCCGGTGTAGCTCTCCTTGACCTTGGCCACGTCTTCAGGCGTACCCGCCGCAACGATGCGCCCGCCGCCGTCGCCGCCTTCGGGGCCCAGATCGATGACCCAGTCGGCGGTCTTGATGACCTCAAGGTTGTGCTCGATGACGACCAGCGTGTTGCCGGCGTCGGCCAGTTCGTGCAGCACCTCCAGCAGCTTTGAAACGTCGTGGAAATGCAGGCCGGTCGTTGGCTCGTCGAGAATATAGAGGGTGCGGCCTGTGGCACGGCGCGACAGTTCCTTGGCGAGCTTGATGCGTTGGGCTTCGCCGCCCGAGAGCGTGTTCGCTTGCTGGCCGATCTTGATGTAGCCGAGGCCGACGCGATGCAGCGTCTCAAGCTTGTCGCGGATGGACGGCACGGCTGCAAAGAAGCCGACGCCTTCCTCAACGGTCATGTCCAAGACATCGGCCACGGATTTCTGGCGATATTGAATGTCTAGGGTTTCGCGGTTGTAGCGCTTGCCCTTGCATTGGTCTCAGGTGACGTAGACGTCGGGTAGAAAGTGCATCTCGATCTTGATCACGCCATCGCCCTGGCACGCTTCACAACGCCCGCCCTTGACGTTGAACGAAAAGCGGCCGGCCTCGTAGCCGCGCAATTTCGCCTCGGGCAAACCCGCGAACCACTCGCGGATGGGCGTAAACGCGCCAGTGTAGGTGGCGGGGTTGGAGCGTGGTGTGCGCCCAATCGGCGACTGGTCGATATCAATGACTTTGTCGAGATGCTCGAAGCCTTCGATCTTATCGTGGGCACCCGGCGCTTCGCGCGCGCCGTTGAGTTTGCGCGCCGCGGCCTTGAAGACGGTATCGATCAGCAACGAAGACTTTCCGCCGCCGGAAACACCCGTCACGCAGGTGAAAATACCAAGCGGAATTTCGGCTGTAACGTTTTTGAGATTGTTTTCGCGCGCGCCGGTGACTTTCAGGGATTTGCCTTTGATCCACTCACGCCGCGTTTTCGGCACCGACACTTGCCGCCGCCCTGTGAGGTATTCACCTGTCAGAGAATTGGGGTTGGCCATGACTTCGTCAGGCGTGCCCTCAGCCACAATGCGACCGCCGTGCACGCCTGCACCCGGTCCAATGTCGACGACATAATCCGCCTGCAGAATGGCGTCTTCGTCGTGTTCGACGACCAGCACCGTGTTGCCGAGATCGCGCAGATGGCGCAGCGTGACCAGCAGGCGCGCGTTGTCGCGTTGATGCAACCCGATGGA
>JANNXS010000138.1:0-2670 GCA_031409695.1 Hyphomicrobiaceae bacterium | reverse complement strand
CTGGAAAGACACTGATCCAGTAGGAGCCCGACATCATGTACTCAAAGCCATTCGAGATCAGTAGGCCTAGCGACGGCTCCGTTTGCGGCAGGCCGACCCCGAGAAATGATAGCGTGGCCTCAAGGGCTATCGCGTGTGCGGTCTGCACGGTTGCGTCAACGATCAATGGCGCCAGACAATTGGGCAGGATGTGTGTAAACACGACGCGGGCATTCGAGAGGCCTAGGCAACGCGCCGCTTCCACGTACTCTTTGCGACGCTCGACCAGCGCCGTGCCGCGCACGGTGCGCGCATAGTACGCCCACTGCACGGCGACGAGCGCGATGATGATTTTGTCCACGCCCTTGCCCAGCACCGCGATCAACATCAGGGCAATCAAAATGGCCGGAAACGAGAGCTGGAGATCGACGAGCCGCATGATCAGGCTTTCGGTGCGCCCGCCGACATAGGCGGCCAACAAGCCGACCGTGGCACCAAGCACCATTGCAAGGACGCCGCTCGCGACGCCAACCGCGAGTGAGATGCGCAAGCCATAAAGCATCGCCGACACCAGATCGCGTCCGGCCCCGTCCGTGCCGAGCCAGAACGTGAAGTTCGGCCCCTTTGAGCCCGGCGGCATCCGGCTGTCCATGACATCGACTTGGGCAAGGTCGTAGGGGTTCTGCGGCACAATCCAGGGCGCGATCAACGCCAGGATAATCAGAACGGCGAGCACGATCACCGCGAAGCCTGCCAATCGGCTCTCGAAGAATTCAGCCGCGAAGACACGCAGCGGAGATACCTCTGCCGCAGCCACACGATCCGCGTCCGGCGCGCGCGTGACGGTGATGTCGGTCATGGCAATGGCCTGTCAGCGACGATGGGGACTGTGGACGCTATCAGTCAGACGCAACGCCAGCAAACACCGCTTTTGGCAACGCCCCCTACACGAGCTAGGTACTTTCCCAGTCGCTAGGTACTTACCCAGTCGCCTGTCGCACGCTCCGCGTGAGAATATAACTCCAGGTTGCACGTCTGGAGGCGCACATGCCAGCACACGACACGACGCAGTGGATCAGCGGTGGCGCGCTCGGCATCCTGCTGATCCATGGACTCGGCGGCTCGCCGCGGGAACTCGCCCCCCTCGCCCGTACTTTGGGGGACGACGGACATACGGTTTGCTCGGTTCAGTTGGCGGGCCACGGGTTGGGCGACGCAGCTCTTGCGGCCTCCTCGGCTGCCGACTGGCGCGAGAGTGCGCTGGCCGCCCACGCCGCGTTGTCGCGCCGGTGTGACCGGGTGATTGTCGCAGGACTTTCCATGGGTGCACTTCTGGCGCTCGACATTGCAAGGTTGCGGCCGACGCGGGTTCACGGCGTCGTTTTACTTGCGCCGGCGCTGCGCCTGGATGGCTGGGCCATGCCGCGCTCGGCGCGCTACGTCGGCGCCCTGCCAGCGGGCCTCGTGCCAATCGGCGCGTCCGTCGGCGAACGGCATCCCTACGGCATCAAGGATGAGCGAATCCGCGGCTTTGTGCTCGCTGGCATGCGCCGCCAGAAATCCGGCGCCGTCTTCTCAACCCCGTTGCGCGCGCTGATCGCATTTCATGCGCTTGCCGATCTGGTGCGTCGACACCTCCAGGCTGTTCGACAGCCAACGCTGATCATCCATCCGCGTGAAGATGACATGGCGAGCCTCGCCAATGCGCAGGAAATTGCCTCGGGTCTCGGCGGCCTCACCGAAATGTTGATCCTCGACGACAGCTATCATCTTGTGACACTCGACCGGCAGCGGCGGCTGGTGCAGGCACGCGTGGCGGCTTTTGCCCACCGCATCAACGATACTGTTCGCGACGATCGTTCCCGCGGAAACAGCCAAACCCGCCGATCGCCCATACCTGTCTCCAATATGGCCTGCGCCGCAGGCTCTCTTTACGGAGACGTATCGTGACCACCCGACGTCATTTCACTTTGACCGGTTTGCTCGCCACCGTTTCAACCGCCATGGCAGCGCCAGCATTCGCGCTCAATCCACAGCCACTCCCGCCCAAATCAAAGGTGGCGCGTGGTGGCGACCGGATGCTCAATCCGCAGCCGCTGCCACCCAAGGAAAAGTTCACACGCGGTGACCGCGCGCTCAGTCCACAGCCGTTGCCGCCCAAGGACAACGTAAAAATACGCAGCATGGCTCGCTGACCGGGCTGCTCCTGGATCGTCCTGAAAGTGGCGCGGCGTGCCTGGACGTCAAATGTCAAAGAAGTTTCGTATCGCGCTGACAACGAGGTCTGGCCGCTGATGCACAATCCAGTGATCCGCATCGGGGACGTC
This sequence comes from Hyphomicrobiaceae bacterium, assembly GCA_031409695.1. Lineage (GTDB taxonomy): Bacteria > Pseudomonadota > Alphaproteobacteria > Rhizobiales > Hyphomicrobiaceae > JABFRJ01. Next base: position 364 of record JANNXS010000138.1, on the reverse strand, counting down.
GATGACGCGGAGGTCTGGGGCAAACGCTGCCAGGCCTTCGCGGCACGACGGACGCAGTGCCTTATCTTCCAGCCCCCAGAGCAGCAGATGTGGCATGCGCACCTGCATCTTGCCCGGATCGAGATGAGCCAATGGATCGCCCGTAACCGTCTCATCCAGCTCCGGCACATGCAACGGCGTCGCCTTGTACCAGGCGGTCATACCCTCCATTGCGCCAGGGCATTGCCATGCGTCGAGATAACCAACCTTCAACGCGTCGGTCATCCAGCGCCCGCCACCAAAGCCGCCGGAAAGAATATTCAGTGTGCGCCGACACCCGTCAGACAGCAGCAGTTCGGCTGCATCGGGGCGGCGCAGGAAGCGT
>JANNXS010000137.1:0-8612 GCA_031409695.1 Hyphomicrobiaceae bacterium | reverse complement strand
CTTGTAGGCTTGTGGCGCCTCCTCAATGAGCAAGCTCCGGTCCTCGCAGACAACAAAGCCGCCATAGGGATTGCGCGCGAGGGCGTCGCGGTCCGAACGCGTTCGGCCGACACGGCCATTCATCGATGTGCGGTCGTACTTGCGGCCGGCCCCATGGGCGAGTGTCGCCAGCGCGTTTGGCGGCGGGTGCGCCGTCGGCTTCACAAGATACGAAAGTGTCCCGCGCGAACCGGGGATCGGCACGAGGCCGCGGTCCGATGGCGCGGCGCCCTTGCGATGCAGCACGCCTGCAGCTGTTGCTTCGGCCATGTTGTGGGCGAGGTCGGCTAAAACAGTCGCATCCGCTTTGAGCGCGTTAGCGGCACGCAGCGCGATTATCTGCCGGTTGAGTTTTGCCCAAGTGACGGCCGCGTCGTGGTCCGCAAGGTAAGCACTGCCATTGTCCGACGCCGGATCAAACGCCACGAGGCCGCCCGCAAGCAGCTTTTCGAGCACGCCATAGCCAAGCCCGCGCGAGCCCGAATGGACGAGCACGAACGCTGCGTCGCGATCCAAACCGGCCATGGCCGCCGCTTGCCCGTCGACGATTTCTTCGATCGCCTGCAACTCGCAAAAATGGTTGCCGCCGCCGATCGTGCCGAGGCTGGCATCGAGCTCGGTCACAGCGACGCCTGCCGCGCGTTGCAAAGCCGAGACGTCGCCATCCCAGACGCCGTCGAGGTCGCGCAAGGCCAAAGCCGCCTTGTCGAGCCGCAGTTTTCGCGCGACGATGTCGAGTTGGTAAAGCCCCATGCCGCAGCCGATGTCAGATCCGACCAATGCCGGATGCACACGATCCGAGAGGATTGCGCACCCGGCCGGGCCGTATTTACCAGGGTGAATGTCAGGCATCGCGGCGACAGCCGTTACGCCTGCAAGGGCTGCAACGTCAGTCAGTTGCTGGACGGCTGCCCCCTCGACCCAAGTCGAGGACGAATAGAAGGTGTGGATCGGCGCGCGGTTCGGCGCCCGAAGAACCACGGTGTCAGGATTGCCCATTTGGAGGGTTCACAAAAGGAAGGAGCGTTAACGCCAAGCTGTCCCGCACGGGGAGGGCGTCGCAATAGCCCTTCAGCACCGCATCTCGCGGTGGCAGCAGGCCAAGCCTCAAGTGAGGCGGATGGAACCGATAAACATGTGGCATTCCTTCTGAATTGCGCTCGTAGTTAGTTTTTGATCGTGGCGGAAATGTGATGGCCGGGCACGGCACAATAGCAAACAGTGCCTTGACAATTGCACAGTATCACAGCACGTCAGCACCTTGGGGCCAACCGCGATTGCCCCGCGAGGCCCTGCTGTCACAAGCGTGGCCCAAATATCGCGTCCTATCTCCGCTGCGTCATGCAGCTCACAAGGAGGTGGACGCATGACGTCCCCGACCGAAATCACTGTCGAAGCCCTCGCACGCCGCATGGGCCTACCCGACGCACCCGCCATCATCGACGTGTGTACGGACGAAGATTTTGCCATCCACGGTCACTTCATTCCAGGTGCCGAGCGCCGCGGCTGGGCCGAGCCCGAGTATTGGGCGCACCTATATGCGGGGCGACACGTTGTCGTTTACTGCCAAAAGGGCAAGAAAATCAGCCAAGGCGCCGTCGCCTGGTTGCGCCATGCGGGCGTCCAAGCTGTAAGCCTTGAAGGCGGCATATTCGCGTGGCGCGATGCCAAGCTGCCGCTGGTCAACGTCTCAGCTTTGCCGCCGCGCGATGCCCAAGGCCGCACAGTCTGGGTCACGCGCCAGCGGCCGAAGGTCGACCGCATTGCATGTCCTTGGCTGATCCGCCGCTTCGTCGATCCGAGGGCTGTCTTCCTGTTTGTCGCACCGGCCGAGGTGCCAGCGGTCGCCGAGAAATTTAACGCGACCCCATTCGACATAGACGGCATCCACTGGAGCCACCGGGGTGAGCTGTGCACGTTTGATGTGATGATCGATGAGTTCGGCCTCGCACACCCGGCATTGAAGCAACTCGCAACCATCGTGCGGGCCGCCGATACGGCGCGACTGGATCTCGCGCCGGAAGCGCCCGGCCTGCTCGCCGCATCGCTGGGTCTGTCGCGGATGTACAAAGACGATCTGGCGCAGCTTGAGGCTGGGATTGCCTTATACGACGCGTTTTATCGCTGGTGCCGCGACGCGACAGGCGAAACGCACAACTGGCCGACGGCGACGCGTGGGGGCACGTGATGACGACGCGCGTTTCGGCGCCTCTACAGGCGGGTGCAAGCTCGCCCGTCCAAACCAGACCCGTCCAGGCCATATATGTCGCGCGCGCGTTGCGCGACTTCAGCGATGGCTTCGTCGCCGTGCTGTTACCGCTGTATCTGACGCGGCTCGGCTACGGTGCGTTTGAGGTCGGTATCGTGGCCACCGTGTCGCTGTTTGGTTCGGCCCTGATGACGCTCGCCATCGGTTGGTATGGTGCGCGGTTTGATCAGCGCGCATTGCTCATGGCCGCGGCCGGTTTGATGGTGGTGACGGGGCTCGCATTCGTCGTCTTGCCGAGCGTGTTCGCCCTTGTCCTGCTCGTCGCGTTCCTCGGCACCATCAATCCGTCGTCGGGAAGCGTCAGCATTTTTGTGCCGCTCGAGCACACGGTGCTGTCCCGCTATACAGCCGACGCCGAACGCACGCGCATGTTTGCCCGCTACAGCCTTGTTGGCGCCATGGCTGGTGCGTGCGGTGCGCTCGCCGCCGGTAGTCCGGATTTGCTTGCGCAATACGGCATCTCCGAACTGGCAGCCTTAAAAGTGATGTTTTTGCTTTATGCGCTGCTTGGCGTTGCCGGTGGTATCGCTTACGCACAGGTGCCACGAGACACGCGACCGCCTGAGGCAAAGCAGGTGGCAGCACTTGGGCCATCCAAGAGCATTGTTTACAAGCTCGCGGCACTGTTCAGCGTCGACAGTTTTGCTGGCGGCTTTGTCGTGCAGTCACTGATGGCACTGTGGTTGTTCACAAAGTTTGACATGTCGGTCGCGGCCGCCGGGTTGTTTTTCTTCTGGACAGGCGTGCTTTCGGCGTTTTCGTTTCCAGTTGCGGCATGGCTCGCCAAACGCATCGGCCTCATAAATACGATGGTGTGGACGCACATTCCGTCGAGCCTGTGCCTGATCGCGGCGGCGCTGTCCCCCAGACTGGACGTGGCACTCGGCTTGCTGCTCGTGCGTGCCGCACTCTCACAGATGGATGTGCCGACGCGCTCGTCCTACGTCATGGCCGTCGTCACGCCAGCTGAAAGGCCAGCGGCGGCAAGTGTCACGTCTGTGCCGCGCAGCTTGGCGGCGGCAAGCGCGCCGGCCATCGCGGGCGCCATGTTCGCAGCCGGCTATCATGCCTTGCCGCTCATCATCTGCGGTGTCCTCAAAATCGCCTACGATCTCGCACTGCTTTGGACCTTCCGCGATGTCACGCCACCGGAAGAGCAGGCGTGAGCTGCACGATGTATTTATTCTCAGTCGCACACATGGGCGGCCTTCGCACCGGGACGGACATCATGACACCTGAAACTGGGACTAGCGCCGAGCCGAGTTTTGCCGAAGCCCAAGCGGCTTTCACGAAGATCGGGCTGTTGTCGTTCGGCGGCCCCGCGGCGCAGATCGCGCTGATGCACAAGGTGCTCGTGGACGAGAAGAAATGGTTGTCGGAACGCCAATATCTTGATGCACTTGGATTCTGCATGTTGCTTCCGGGGCCGGAGGCAATGCAGCTCGCGACCTACGCGGGCTGGAAATCGCACGGCACGCGCGGCGGACTGATGGCGGGCTTGTTGTTCGTCATTCCCGGCGCGCTCGTCGTGCTGGCCCTCTCGATGATCTATGCGAGCTTCGGCAAGCTCCCGATCGTGGAGGCTCTGTTTCTCGGCGTTAAGGCAGCCGTGCTGGTGATTGTCATTGAGGCGCTGTTACGTGTCGCCAGGCGCGCGCTCTCAAAACGAGAGCATTGGATCATCGCGGGGCTCTCGTTCGTCGCGATCTTTTTTTTCGCGGCCCCCTTCCCGCTGATCGTACTGGCGGCCGCGCTGTTCGGTTTTTGGCGCAGCAGTGGTGTGGCCGTGCCGTTGGCCGCGAATGCGATCGATGCGCGCGTATCGCTTTCGACCACGGCCCGTACGGTTGGCATCTGGCTCGCGATCTGGATGTTGCCGTTGATCGCCATCGCCGCGGTGTTTGGTCGTGACCACATCCTCACGCAGATGGCGTGGTTCTTCTCCAAGCTCGCAGTTGTGACGTTTGGAGGCGCTTATGCTGTGCTCGCCTACATGGGCCAGGATGTCGTGCAGGGTTACGGCTGGTTGACCGCCGGCGAAATGATGGATGGCCTCGGCCTTGCCGAGACGACGCCTGGACCGCTGATCCTCGTGACCGAGTTCGTTGGCTTCCTCGCGGCCTTCAAACAGGGCGGTTGGTTGATGGGCATTGCTGGTGCGCTCGTCGCGCTATGGTCGACGTTCGCGCCATGTTTCTTGTGGATTTTTGCCGGTGCGCCCTACATCGCTTGGCTCGGCACCCAGCCCCGTTTGAAGGGCGCCCTTACCGCCATCATGGCTGCCGTGGTTGGCGTGATTCTCAACCTCGCGGTCTGGTTCGCGCTGCACGTGGTGTTCGCCAAAGTCGACCTGAACGTCCTTGGCTGGCTGAACCTTTGGACGCCGACGCTCACCTCACTCGACTGGCGTGTCGTCGCGCTCGGCTTGGTCTCAGGCGCGCTTTTGCTCTGGCGCCATTGGGGCATCCCGGCCGTGCTCGGCGTCGCGTCTGCGCTGGCCGTGGCAATACACTTGGCAGGCTTGTGATATCTGGCGGGGCTGCGACACCTGGCAAGCCTGTTAAGCGCGAGCCATGTGGCTCGCGGCATGCCAGATGCAGCATCGTCTTCTAGCTTAGGAGCCGTCTATTCCAATCCAACTCCCGCCGCGATCTCCGGCGGCACCTCACGCTGGTAGGCAGCGCCTATGGCGAACAGCAAACCCTCGGTATAGGGCTTGCCAATGATCTGCACGCCGTTCGGCAAGCCGCCTTGGCGCGGGATCGGCAGGGTCAACGTCGGCAAGCCCAGGTAGTTGAGCGGGCGCGTGAACTTCACCACGCGACCCATAACTTGCTGGACGCGCGGGCTGCCGGCGACGTCGAGCTCCGCAATGGTCGGCAGAGGATCGGCGTTGATCGGCAGGATCGCCACATCTATGTCGGCAAACGTCGTGTCGAGCGTCCGTTGCAGGAAGGTGCCGCGAGCTCGCAACGCTGTCATGTGATCGACGGCTGACACGAAGTGTCCGACTTCGAGCCGCGTCCGCACCTGTGGGCCGTAGTCACCGGCGCGCGACAGCATATAGCCTGCGTGCGCTGAGGCTGCGTCCGGAAATTGGATCAGCTGCGTCATGTGATCGATGGTGGCCCAGTCCTCGAAGCGGCACTTGGTTTTTTCAAGTCCAACCGACTTCGTTAGCACCGTGATAACGCGTTCGACCATCTTGACCATGGCCGGGTCCGCGTCTGCGATCAGGGCCTTGTCAATGCCGAGCTTAACCCCCTTTACGGATTTCTTCATTTGCGCGCGATAATCAGGCACATCCACGTGCGATGCCGCGGGATCGCGATCATCATGACCCGCGAGTATGCCGAGCATCAGGGCCAAGTCCTCCACATGCCGCGCAATGACGCCGAGCGTGTCGAGACACAGCGCGAGCGGCATGGCGCCGGCGCGCGAAACGCGGCCCCAGGTCGGCTTGATCGAGGTCACGCCACAGCACGCAGCTGGCAGGCGCAGCGAGCCGCCCGTGTCCGAGCCAAGCCCCGCGGGAATCGCGCCCAGCGCCACGGAGCAGGCTGTGCCGGACGACGAGCCGCCGGTGATGCGCGTCGGATCCCAGGGGTTGCGGGCATGGCCAAGGACGTAGTTGTGCCCCGTTGGGCCGAAGGCAAACTCGGTCATGTGCAGGGCGGCCACTTGGTGGGAGCCGGCGGCTTTGTAGCGCGCGATGACGGTTGCGTCTTCGCTGGCAGGTTTTGTCGCGCGAATTTTTGCGCCCCAGCTGGCGATCTTGCCGGTGCGGTCGAACATGTCTTTGTGCGCGAGTGGTACGCCGTGCAGTGGACCGAGGTCGCGGCCCTTGGCAACGGCTTGGTCGGCGGACTTGGCGGCTTTGAGCGCCTCGTCGGCTTCCATCGTGACGACCGCGTTTGAGATCTCATGGGCATGATGCAGTCGCGCAATCACGGCCTTGGTCAGCTCGATGCTGGAGATCTTCTTGGCCGCGATGGCTTTCGCCTGGGCGCGGGCGGAGGCGGTGAGAATATCGCTCATTTGGTCACCCGGCCGCTTGGGGCTGAGGCAACGAGCACGCGGCGAAAATCATCTACATCGCACTGGATCGGCAGGCCCAAAGCCACGCGGCGCGCGGTCTCTGAGAGGGTTGCCACGTGCGTGGCTGCAGCCGCACGTCGCTCGTCGGGTATGTCGAGGTACTGCGCGGGATCGTGCCCAGGACTGTATATGGGCGCGCTTGGTTTGGTCATGATCGGGCTCGGGTCCAAGGGGTGCTCTTCGGTCGCGACGATACCGGCCTTGTCCTGCGCGAGCAACCCGCGAGACCCTCTCGAGACCCTGGCCGTTCTTGTGTGCCTGAACGGCATCTGAACAAGCGCCGATCGCACCCCGAGCATCTTTTTGAAATTAAACGCGATTGCGGCGAAATTGCCATGGTGTTGTCGTGAGGCGGGCCAGAAGCGCTCCTAACTCCCGCATCCGGATGATCAAGTTTGCTGGCTTTCGGAAACGTGCATTCGCGGTCGTCCGCGAACAGCCAGTCCGCCAGTGGCAGCTCTGTTCGTCGCACGGTAAACTGGGGAAGTGGCTACAAGGCCCGTCCCCCTGATATGATCAGGGACGTCATGGCGTTTTCAGGCTCGAACACCACACGCCCAAACACCACACGCCCAAACACTGGGCGAGCAAGGACGGGACAGGCCATGAATGGGCATGGCGACAAAACCGATCTCAGCGACTGGGCCGAGCCGCCAAAAGAAAAGCGCGATGTAAAGAAGCTGTTTCTGGTCACCGGTCTCGCCGTGCTTTCGTGGGTCGCAACCTACGTTGGCATGCTCGAATTGATCGAGGCCAACATGGGCGATCTCCCGCTTGTGCACAAAGGCATCATAGGGTTTTCCGTCGCCATGCTGATGGTCATGGTGGTCTGGCTGCTGGATGAGATGTTCAAGCCGATCGGTGTCGTGCTGAAGACACTCTACCTGGCGGGCTATATCTTCCTCACCATTATCTCGGTCGGCTTCGGTTTCGGCTTTTATTGGAAGGTTCTTGAGTCAAAGGGTGAGGGCACGCGCGTTGCCGAAACCGCCGTCGGATCGGTCCAGTCGCCACTGCAGACCGCAGCCCAGCGCCTTGAAAGCCTCGGCCGAACCCTTGATAGCCTACAAACCATTTCAGCCCAGAAGGCAGAGCAGGAGCGGACCCTTGGTACCTCGTGTCCGAATTCCAAGCCAGGGGATGGTCCGCGCCGGCGCCTGCGCGACGATGATGCCACGCGCTTTGCGGCCGCCCGGGATTTCGTCAAAGGCCGCATCGAGAGCGTCAAAGGCGACATCGGTGGCATCGAGGCTGAGTTTTCCAAGATCGCCAAGAACGACGCGTCCATCGTCGACAAACTTGGCACACGCAACGAATTCATGAAGTCGCTCAACCAGCGCCTCGACAAGACGGTCACCAGCTTTAATGCTTTCAAGGGAGACCCACAGCTGAAGTCGATCCGCGCCGACCTCGATGACCGCGCGAATAAGACTCAGTTTATCGACACACAGGGTAAACCGTATGCCTGCCCTGATCCAGCGCTCGCGACCATGATCAAGTCGGTTGTTGCTTCAATCGACGGCTTGCCGCTGCTCGAAAAGCCGCGCATCGCAACTGTCGAAGGATCAGATGCTACGGTTGAAGCGTTCCGTCGTCTGACGGCCACATTCATAGGTGCGCTGTCATTCAAGTTGCCGCCCTCGGCCGATGAAATGCGAGAGTTGCAGAAAAAGGCCGTCGCCCAGGCCGATGCAAGCCCGGAAAAGCGTGCAGCGATTGCGGCGTCGATGGTCTCAGCCGATCAGGCGGGCCTGTCAAAGCGCGACTACATCCCGCTCTCGATCGCGCTGTTTGTCGACTTGTGTCTGTTGCTCGTGTCCATGGGGAAGCGCAGCAATCGTTTGGGCAACCTCGTGCCGAAGATGCAGGAGGCAGAGCGTGGACCTGTCATTCAGATTCTGTCGCGCTTTAACGAAATCCACCGTGACCGGCAGATCCGCGAAAACTTCGAAATCTTTCGTCACGTCGTGTTCGATCTTAACGGCGACTACTATGTGGCGGTGCCGCTCGATGCGCCCGTGCGCATGAACCCGAAGGACCGTGAAGATCTGCGCCTCGAAGCGCAATTGCTCGGCAATCTGTTCACGAGCTTTGAGAAGGAGAAGATCTTCTCGCGCGTGCTGATGCCCTACATCACGACAGGCGCAATCCAGAAAAAGCTCGCTAAGCAAGGCTCGAAGTTTTCCAATTCCGAGAGCTTCCGCCT
>JANNXS010000136.1:0-1970 GCA_031409695.1 Hyphomicrobiaceae bacterium | reverse complement strand
CATGAACGTCTCCTAACATTTTCCAACGACGGCGTACTGCTCATTACGTGAGGCGCTTGCGCTGATCGACGTTCGCGTGCTGGATCATCTGATCGTCGCCGGCGAGAACGTGCTCAGTTTTGCGGAGCGTGGACTGCTTTGACGCGCGTTCGCTCGACCTGAGCAATCGATCCTCCTGGGCGAAGGTCCGGGAGGATTTTAGAATTGTGCCGTGCAGTCGGTCGCCGTCGTTGGAAAATGTTAGGAGACGTTCATGTCCGAGTCACCCCAGAAGCACGCAGCGCGCGGCGAAGACGCCTACGACGCACTGCGCGCGTTAGATCATTCGCATCGCCCCTGGCAGACGCTGGTCTCAGGCGTGGGCGAGATGCCGAGCGGCAAAATGATGCTGGCCTTTGATCGGATCCTCGATCTTTTCCCGGACGTAGGCAGCCTGGTGGTGACAACCGACCAGGGCAGCGTGACGGTGCAGCGGGATTTCAGCAGCGACTACACGAAAGAAGTCGATCGGTTGCTTGCAGGCGTATTTCGACATCATCCGGACGTGACGGGCGTGACGCTCAAATGGTCAGCCGAGCGTGCGCACGCGGCGACGCCGGCGGCACCGTACTGGTCACCGCATGGCGCTGAGTACGCGCGCATCGATGCGGCGCAAGCAAGCGGCGAGCTAACACCTGCAGAGGCTATTGCGGCGCTGAAGAAGATTCATCGTCCTGCCGGCGAGTGATGTGCGGCCGTGTTTTATGTTGAGTGAATCGGCCCGAATCAATGGAATTGGGAACGTGCCGGGAATTTCCGGGTTGAACCAAGACCGGCCTGTCACGAACGGCGGTTTTCGGGAACGCTAACGCTCAGCGGCGGCGCGTCGCGCCCTCCGCTAATGATGTATTTAGGCCGCCGTCTAACACCGACGCAATCCAATGTCTTCAATAATGAGCGCCCTGCCTTGATCGGGATGCCGCGCGGCAAACTGGTATGCATTGACCCCGCCTAAGGAGTTGCGTACGCGTTCCGTTAGCACTCCCTGTTCACGAGCGCTATTTTTGATCGTAATACCTTGATATTCAGCCGCTTATTTCCGTTGCACGGAAAAAGTGCCGGGCGTAGTCTGTTGTCCTACAGACACAAGAGTTTGTGTCTGGTGTGCCCGTCCACATGGGTTTCGGCGAAAAGCACATAGTGTTGGGCTCGCTGGTGCTTAGTGGCCTGATCACCTCTCCTATGCCCGGTTACCGCCTCTCTAAGGATGGCCACGCGGTACGAGTAGGCATTCCAGACGGTCGAAACGAGCGCACGGCCCACGACAGGTCGTTTGTTTCAACCATTTGGAGATTTAGCCGTGACGAAACGTGATGTTCATGTAGTGCCCCATCCCGAGGGTTGGGCGACCCGCAAAGAAGGATCGGAGCGCGCTGGAGGTGTCTACGACACTCAGCGTGAAGCGATCGACCACGCTCGGGACCAGGCCAAGCGCGAGCACGTCGAGGTTGTGATCCACCGCCAGGATGGTCGTATCCGCGACTCCGACAGCTACGGCAACGACCCGATGCCTCCGAGGGACACCAAGAACTGAGTGTCCGACAAGCTCCGCGGTGCCCGCGACTGCAGAGCTTATCTCTAACTACCGGTGGCTCCTGCGTATGCACGACTATTCGATCGACAAACATCCAAAAGAACGGGTGCTGTTCGCGCTCTCGATCATCGCGATCTTTGCGGCACCCGCTCTGAACAAGTGCATCGCATGGATTGCTAACGAACTCGGCGCGGCGACGGGCCTGTGGACCACGAGCTTCATCACCGTCTTGCCGGTGATGACGGTGTTCGGACTGGTCTATTGGCTCTTCAACGCCAAGCTTTGGAAGGTCGAGTCGCTTAGAAGCAGGTTGTTAGTTCCGAATCTCAACGGAACGTGGAAGTGCGAGGGCCTGAGCGTGATGCGCCAAGGGTCCAAAGTCGACTTTCCGTGGTCA
>JANNXS010000135.1:0-1703 GCA_031409695.1 Hyphomicrobiaceae bacterium | reverse complement strand
GGTTCGCCTGGAGGGGACGTGAGCGGGGACATCGTGGCGATGAGCGATACGGAGCGGGAACGCGGGCACGTTGTTCGGCGCGTTGTATCGGGGGAGGTGACGCAGGTTCGAGCGGCGGAACTTTTGTCGCTTGGTGTCCGGCAGGTCGGGCGCCTGGTTGCGTCGTATCGGGCGCGCGGCGATCGGGGGTTGGTGTCGGCCAAGCGCGGCAAGCCGTCAAACAATGCGCGTGACGCTGGTGAGAGGCAATCGATCGTTGCGGCGCTGAAGGAACGCTACAGCGACTTCGGACCGACGCTTGCGGCCGAGAAGCTGGCCGAGCATGAGAAGATCACGGTATCGCGCGAGAGCGTGCGTCAGCTTCAGATCGCGCATGGTCTTTGGCGGCCGAAGGTGCGCAAGGCGAAGCGTTTGTTCCAGGTTCGCGAGCGCCGGTCGCGGTTTGGCGAGTTGATCCAGATCGACGGCAGCCACCACGACTGGTTTGAGGGACGTGCAGCGAAGTGCGCGCTGCTGGTTTTCATCGACGATGCGACGGGGCAACTGACGGGCCTTCGTTTTTCGGCGGCCGAGACGACACATGACTATCTGTGTCTGCTGCGGGAGCATGTGGCGGCGCACGGCCTACCTTTGGCCTTGTATTCGGATCGGCACGGTGTGTTCCGGGTGAATGCGAAAGATGCGGCGACGGGCGACGGCCGGACGGCGTTCAATCGCGTGACGGACCGCTTGGACATCGAACAGATCTGCGCGACCACGCCTCAGGCGAAGGGGCGCGTTGAGCGCGCGAACAAGACTCTGCAGGATCGACTGATCAAGGAGATGCGTCTTGCTGGCATTTCTGATATCGTTGCGGGACAAGCGTTTCTTGTCGGCTTCATCGCACGCTTCAATGCGCAATTTGCTGTTTCTCCACGCGATATGGCAGATGCACACCGCCCCTGGACGCAGGACGCCGCGACGCTTGATGCAACGATGGCGGAGCAGCAGCAACGCCGCCTCTCGAAGGCTCTGACCTTCATGACCGAGGGGGCGCTGTATTGCGTCAATACGGGTCCGACAGTGGGCATCGCGCTGCGCGGTTCGAAGGTGACGGTGCGGCACTATCTCGACGGCCGGATGGACGTGCTGTTCAAGAACCGCTTGCTGGCGGTGACGCGCGTACGTGGCCTGCCGCCTGTCAGCGCGCTCGCCGACGACAAGACGCTGGACGCGCGCGTGGACGCGATCGTGGCCAGGACGCGAGGGCTGAGCCAGCGACCCGGGGCTGTGGACGGCACTCCGTGATGAGGCCACTGCGTCCCGCCCACAGCCCCTGCGGCGGCAACCTCACTCGACGGCGAAACCGGACATCTCTACTTGGAAGCCGAGCCGGACAATTCTACTTTGCGGTGACAGCTGCGTTTCACGACTGCGTTTTAATGGGGCGCGTTTTGGCATTGTGATGACGTGCAAAAATGCGCATGCATTACGCCGTCAGCCCCGACGGATTTGAACCCCACGGATTTGAACCATGACCCGTCCGCATCTTCTGTCGCAGCCCGAGCGTGTTGCGGCGCTTTTGCAGCTTAAGGGTTGGCACGTCGTTACAGGGCGCGATGCCATCACCAAAAGTTTCAAGTTCAAGGACTTCAGCGAGGCCTTCGGGTTCATGGCGCGATCGGCACTCGTGGCCGAGAAGATCGACCACCACCCTGAGTGGT
>JANNXS010000134.1:0-2053 GCA_031409695.1 Hyphomicrobiaceae bacterium | reverse complement strand
GTCTGCTGGCGCTGGCCGCCGTGCGCGACGGCATGAGCCGGGCGCGCGCCGCCGATATCGGCGGCATGGACCGCCAGACGTTGCGCGACTGGTGCATGCCTACAATGCGCATGGCGTCGATGGACTAATCAACGACACGTCACCGGGCCGGCCGCCGAAGCTTGGTGACGAGCTCAAACTGAAGATCAAGACTCTCGTCGAGAAAGGGCCGGATATCGACAAGGACGGCGTCATTCGCTGGCGGAGGTGACCTGCCCCCCGCTTTTCGGTCCAGGGATTATTTAAGACTCTGCCTCCGAATCGGAGAGCGACAACTGCATCTCAAAAATCATGCGCCCGAGCAATAGCAATCGGATCGACGGCCTTCCTGAACAGCTGCAAGAACCTAGCCGTCGATTCAATTTTGGTGTGTCCCAACAAGACGCGGACGGTCTCAAGATCACCCGTGCTGTTTAGGATATGAGTGGCCTTTGCGCGCCTTAGCGATTCCGTCCCGAACTTTGTCGAGTCGAGCGCGGCGTCGGCGGTCCATTCCTTGACCAAGCGATTGACCTGGCGCGATGTCAGGGAATGCTTGGGCTCGCCTCGTCCCGGAAACAGGCTTTCACTGCCGCGTAGGCCCGACGATGCCAACCATTGCCTCAGCGCTGACGCCGTCTTCGGCGACAATCCGCAACGGTGCGGCGTCTTGCCCCTTGAACGGCGAATCTCGAGTACGGACTTGATAGCGCCGTTGCGCAACTTGACGTCACCGACCGTCAGTTGGAGCACCTCGGTGACCGAAATCATCGTGTCGATGGCCAAGTTAAACAGCGCGAGGTCGCGGTAGCCCGCTTCTCCTCGACCACCGAGCAGGCGCCGGATGCGCTCGACATCGCTAGGCGTAAAGGCGGATGCAGGACCGACCACTCGCCCTTTGTTCCAAACAGGTTTCAACTTCGACTTCGATTTCTTCATGCGATTTGCCTGCAATCCCAATCCGTGGTCGGTGATGAACAATGCGGCGACCTTGTGCCCTGGCCCATTGCGGGCGTCGCCGGTATCGCAGCGCCACGCTCAAAGCTGGTGCAAAAGCTGCCAGTCGTCAAGCTTCCGGCAGCTATGCGGGAACAACCGAGCGTTACAGGCCCGCAGTTTCAGGCTCGCTTTTGGCCCACCTCGAAGATGAGAACGGAAGCGGTAACAGCCGGTAATCCGCCATTGCCGCCGAGACCTGTCAAAAGGGACAATGTTGCGGTGCAAACGTAGCTTGTCGCCGCGCCCTGCAAATTTGCAACACGAGTGTTGAGCGCCGGCACTTCAGCCGCTCCGGGTCAAGACTCGCCTCCGCGGTGAGCGATAATCAGAACTCGGTGACTTCTGACTGCATGAACGCCTTCCAACCGAAGGCCCGCCAAGGCCGGACGTGACATGGGATGGGCGTTACGCCGGACCGAGCCTCGCAAGGCCGAGCCGATCGAGTGGGCTCGACACGACCTCGCTGGTGCGCATGCCAGTCGCATAGGCCGTCGCCAGAGCAACGCGACAGGTCAGGTCATCGACGGCCTCCAGCAGGCGACCCACCGTGTCGGCACCGAGCACGACCGGCAACGTCTTGGCCTTGCGCGCATAGGGAATGCACACCGGCAAATCGGTGCGCCCGAGCGTGATGCCGAAGAAGAAACGCAAGCCCGACACGGCTTGGTTCAGGCTTGCCCAAGCGACGCCCTTGCGCACCAGATGCAGCTGATAACCGCGGACATCTTCGTGGGTGGCTTGATCCGGCGAGCGGCCGAAGTGCTTCGTGAAAGACTTCACGGCGTGGATGTAGGACCGCTGCGTCGTCTGCGACAGATTGCGGATCGTCATGTCCTCGATCATCCGCTGCCGCAGTGGCGTGATCGGGCGTGGTGTATTACGCTGAACCATGGGGTGCTCCTGACTGTCGAGACGAAGGCTTCGACACCCACGATCCTGACAGACAGGACGCACCCCTCACCGCGAGCACCCTCCGCGGTAGCGGTTCAGTTCAATCGCCCCGCAATATCGACGGGACAAGGCCGACAAGGCCATC
>JANNXS010000133.1:0-1772 GCA_031409695.1 Hyphomicrobiaceae bacterium | reverse complement strand
CTCGGACACGCACAAGTACGAGGAGAACCCGTAATCGTTCCAGCTAACGCCCGGCGCTAGCCCGCGAAAGACGTAGTAGTGGTTCTGGCAGAACAGAACCTTCTCGCATTTGGCCTCTCGGATTGCTGTGATCGCGGTTGGATGATCCTCGGGGATGACCAGAACATCGTCGGGATGGATATCTAGCGTGGCATACGCTGGCAGCACACGCACCTCGGCGGGACCGAAGGGATAACGGAACGTCGCCGCCGTGTGCACAACGAAGGCGTCGAAGCCGTTTCGGCACAGCACCGCGACGTGCTCGTAGAGGACGCCGATCCCGCCACGGGGCGAGGCAATGTCGTGACTGAAATAGAGAATCCGACCCATCTAGTAGTCCGTTTCACCAAAACATTGACATGAAGCCGCGTCTTTTCCCGCCATACGTCGTTGCAGAACCTTGCCGCACCGCAAGTGCGGCTGCGGTCCCGCGCCTCGTCTGGCGGAAAAATCCATCGGTTTCATTGCGTCAATGTTTTGATGAAACGGACTACTAGGTGCATCGCGCCTTGGTTGCAAATAGCGGTGCTGGCTATCGGTCTATAACCGGCCGTCGATGTCTGCGCGGGGCAACACGCCCTTGATGTCGTATAGGACCGCGCGCGGTCCGGCTTCGCTGCGAATGGCTGGGCCCAATTCAAGGTATTCGCGGTGGGCGACGGCCAAGACGATGGCTTGATACGTCGACCAATCGGGCAATTCGGTTAGCAAATCCAAGCCATATTCGCGCCTAGCTTCCTGACGATCCACCCACGGGTCATGCACATCGACTTGGGCACCAAAACTCTCGAATTCATGGACCAGATCAACCACCCGCGTGTTGCGCAGATCGGGGCAGTTCTCTTTGAACGCGAGGCCGAGCACTAGGATGCAGCTGCCCTTGACCGCATGATCCTTGCCAATCAGTAGCTTCACTACTTCGGCGGCGACGTGTTGACCCATGGCGTCGTTGATGCGCCGACAGGCAAGCAAGATGTCAGGGTAATAGCCTGTCGATTGCGCCTTCTGAATCAAGTAGTAAGGATCAACACCAATGCAGTGGCCGCCGACGAGGCCTGGTCGAAACGGCAGGAAGTTCCACTTGGTGCCAGCGGCGGCCAACACATCTTGGGTGTCGATGCCGAGGCGTCGAAAGATCAAGGCGAACTCGTTGATGAGCGCAATGTTGGCGTCGCGTTGGGTGTTCTCGATCACCTTGGCCGCTTCGGCCACTTTCAGACTGGGTGCCTTGTGGGTACCAGCCGTGATGATGCGGCGATACAGTGCATCGACCACATCAGCGGCAGCCGGTGTGGAGCCGGAGGTGATTTTTGGAATGCTGGTCAGTCGGCGTTCGCGATCACCCGGATTGATCCGTTCTGGGCTGTAGCCGACGGTGAAATCGAGGTTGAAACGCAGGCCAGAGGCGTGCTCAAGTTCTGGCACGCAGATTTCTTCGGTGGCACCCGGATAGACCGTCGATTCATAGACCACCAAGTCGCCTGCGGCCAGCACCTTGCCAATCATCCGGCTGGCGCTAATCAGCGGACCGAAGTCTGGGCGCTTATGCTCATCAATGGGCGTGGGGACAGCGACGATGTACACCGTGCGGTCGGCGAGGTCGGCGACGTCACAGCTAAATCGCAAATGGCAGGACTCGGCCAGTTCCTGCGCATCTACTTCGCCGGTGTGGTCGATGCCGCGTTGCAGTTGGGCAACGCGCTCGGCGTGGATGTCAAAACCCAAGGTGTCAA
>JANNXS010000132.1:0-7484 GCA_031409695.1 Hyphomicrobiaceae bacterium | reverse complement strand
ACAAGAACAGGCAACACGAGGCGGGCGTGAGCGACGAAATCAAACCCGACAAAAACGTGGTGCAGTCGCTCGCCAAGGGCTTCCAGGTGCTGCAGGCGTTCACGAGTGAAGAACCGGAACTCGTCCTCGCGGATATCGCCCGTCGTACCGGCCTGGACAAAGGCACAACGTTCCGCCTGCTCAATACGCTGGTCATGCTGAGCTACGTCGAGAGAGTCGACGACACGCGACGGTTTCGATTGTCGCTCAAGTGTCTCGATCTCGGTTTCAATGCCATTGCGCGCTCAGATCTGCGCGCGCAGTCGAGGCCGATCCTGCGCGGTCTCGTGGGTGAATTGAACGAGGCGGCGTCGCTCGGTGTGCACGATGGATCGGATATCGTCTATGTCGAGCGTATACAGGCGGGCCTCGTGCGGCTGGGCGTCGATGTCCGCATCGGCAGCCGCGCGCCAGTGTACTCGACGGCTATCGGTCATGCCATCCTGGCTCACATGCCAAAGAGCACGCAGATCAAGGTGCTGGAGTTGCAACCGCGACCACGGCGCACCGAAACAACGATCACGGATCTTAGTGCCCTGTTGCGCCGACTGAAGCAGGTGAAGTCGCAGGGCTATGCGCTGTCGAACCAGGAAAATGTGTCCGGCCTATGCGTGCTGGCCGCACCGGTTCTCGATCTGGACGGCGCTCCTCTGGCGGCGATCAGCATAGCGGCCCCCACTATGCGTATTTCGGCGAACGAGTTCGAGCGTGTCGGCGTCGCGCCGCTCCTGAAGGCAGCAGAGCAGCTCTCACGTGCCCTACAGGTCATGGGCGGCGCCACTTTCAACATTTCGCAAGCGTGACTGAATCCTTACACAAGGGCTCTCGCATGACCGTCATGACCAACTTCCACGGCCTCATCCCCGCGATGGCTGTCCCCTTCCGGCCGGATTACTCGATCGACGCGGCCGAACTGACCCGGTTCGCGCGCTGGCTTGCTGAGCAACCCGGCGTCGTCGGAATGATGACCAACGGTCATACGGGAGAGGTGTTCTCGCTCACCCCGCGCGAGCGCGCCGAGGTAACGGCGATCGTCGCCAAAGCCGTGCAGGGCAGGGCCCCAGTGATCTCGTCTGTCGTGTGCGAGGGTATCAAGGATGCTGTCGAGCAGGCGCAGTGGGCCAAGGATGCAGGGGCTGCGGCGCTCGACATCATGCCGCCGCACCATTGGCTGCGCTTCGGTTTCCGCCCGAGCCACGTGATGGAATACTTCGACGCGATCGGGAAGGCATCGAAGTTGCCACTCATCGTGCATGTCTATCCGGCCTGGACCAAGGCGTCGTTCTCATCCGAACTGCTCGCCGATCTCGCCAAGCTGCCCTACGTGCGCGCCTTCAAGATCGGGACGCGCGAGATGAACAAGTACAAGCGCGATTTACAGCTGATCCGCGCCGCGACGCCGGATAAGGCGCTGCTCACATGCCACGACGAATACCTGCTCGCCTCGATGGTTCAGGGCATCGATGGCGCACTGGTCGGCTTCGCGTCCGTCATCCCCGGCCTGATCTGGGATCTGCTGCAGGCCGTGAAGGCCGGTGATCTGTCAAAAGCCATGGCAATCCAGGCGAAGATCGATCCGCTGAAGGACGCTGTCTATGGCGATGGCGAGCCGACCGGCGAAGCGCACGCCAACATGAAGGCCGCCATGGTCGCAGCGGGAATTTTCTCTTCCGGACGCATGCGTGCCCCGACGATTGAGCCCAACAAGAATGAGCTGCGTCGGATCGAAGCCGCAGTGAAGCAGGCGGGGCTTCTGAAGCAGCAGGCAGCGGAGTGAGCGACCGCTCGGAACCACAACCAACACGAAAAGCCGCAACAAGAATAATAGTCAAATCAGGAGGAAACTATGAAACGTCGCGAAATCTTGCGGGGGGCCGCTGGTCTTGCCGCTGCGAGCGTACTGCCCATGCCAGCGATTGCGCAGGGCGCGTGGCCGCTGAAGGACAAGATTTTGAAAGTGATCGTGCCGTGGCCGCCGGGCGCTGCGAACGACGCACTCGGACGTCTGGTCGCTGACCGCATCGCTGCCAAATTCGGCATCACGACCGTGACAGAAAACCGCGTCGGTGGCGCCGGGCTGGTCGGCACAAGGGCCGTCGTAAGCTCGGATCCAGATGGCAGTACATTGCTCGCGAGTGCGTTCAACACCGCTGTGATGTCGATGGTTTTAAAGTCGGCAGCCGATTTCAATCCGGAAACGGATCTTGAGATGATTGCGCGGACTGCTGTGGCACCGCTCGTATGCGTCATGCCCGCCTCCCTGCCGCAAAAGACGCTCGCTGAAGTGCTTGCCGCCGCTAAGGCTGAGCCGACGAAGTGGAACTTCGCCATCTCGTCGAACGGCTCGGCTGGTCACCTCGCGACAATCGAGTTCATCCGCCGTACCGGCGTCGATTTCACCATGGTGGCCTATCGCGGTACACAGCCGGCACTGCAGGACATCATGGGCGGCTCGGTGCAACTCTTGATCGATCCAAGTTTCGCGTTGCTGCCGGCGGCTTTGGATGGGAGCAAGGTGCGTGCACTTGGCATCGCGACAGCTAAGAGGTCGGTTCTCGCGCCCACTATCCCGACGATGGCCGAAGCTGGTCTGCCCGGCTTTGAGTTCCAGTCCTGGTATGGCATTTGGGCGCCGAAGGGCACACCGCGCGCCATTCAAGAGCAGATCAACGCGCTCATCCAAGAGACCATGAAAGATCCCGAAGTGGTCAAGCGGCTGACAACGACACTGATCGAACCTGTGGCCGAGTCGATCGATGCAAGCCGGGCGTTCGTCCGCAGCGAAATCGTGCGCGCTGGCAATCTGCTCAAGAGCGTAGGCTTCCAGTCGCAATGACCAAGCCGCAGATGCGTCATGCAATCGTCACGGGCTCGAGTTCGGGCATCGGGAAAGCCATCGCGGAGCGCTTGCTCCGTGATGGCTGGCGCGTCACGGGTATCGATCTCGCAACAGCAGTCATTCGGCACGACCACTTTGACAGTATCCGAACCGATCTCGCGAACCGTGCCGAGACCGAAGCTGCAGCTGCGCAGGTCGTTGGTGCAATGGCGTTCGTTCATGCCGCCGGGATCATGCGTGGCGCCAAGCTTGGCGCGCTCGATCATGGGGTGGGTGACCTGCTCTGGCGCATCCATGTCGAAGCTGCGGCCGTGCTGGCGGACGCCCTGTCGAGGCACATGGGCGACGGCGGTCGAATCGTCCTGATCGGCAGCCGTGCCGCTCAAGGCGTGGTCGCGAAAAGTCAGTATGGCGCTGTAAAAGCAGCACTCGTCGGCCTTGCCCGTTCGTGGGCAAAAGAGGTCGTCGCGCGCGGCATCACTGTCAACGTGGTGGCGCCCGCCGCCACCGAGACGGCGATGCTGTCTGACCCCAGCCGCACCATTATTCCGCCTGAGACCCCACCTCTCGGTCGGCGCATCAAGCCCGAGGAGATCGCAGCCTTGGTCGCATTCCTGTGTTCGCCGGAAGCCGCCGCCATCACGGGCCAAGAGATCTCCATCTGCGGCGGGGCGTCGCTTTAAGACATACCATAGCTGCCAACTCCAACCTGACCGGACCAACACGCGTGACACCCCGTATCGTCGACATCTGCGAAGTCACCAAGCCGATCGCCTCGCCGATCCGCAATGCCTATATCGATTTCTCAAAGATGACCGCGAGCCTTGTGGCTGTCGTTACCGACGTCGTGCGCGACGGCCGGCGTGTCGTCGGCTACGGCTTCAATTCGAACGGTCGCTATGGCCAAGGCGGACTGATCCGAGAGCGCTTTCGCAACCGCGTTCTCGAAGCCGCGCCTGACACGCTGATCAACACGGCTGGCGACAACCTCGACCCACACAAGATCTGGGCCGCCATGATGACGAACGAAAAACCCGGCGGCCATGGCGAGCGCTCGGTTGCCGTCGGCACGCTCGACATGGCGATATGGGATGCGACTGCCAAAATAGCGAGCAAGCCGTTATTCCGCCTGTTGGCCGAGAGCAAGGGGCGAGAGGCCAATCCAAGGGTCTTCGTCTATGCCGCCGGTGGCTACTACTATCCCGGCAAAGACGATACCGCGCTTCGGGCCGAAATGCGTAGCTACCTCGATCGCGGCTACAACGTCGTTAAGATGAAGATCGGCGGGGCGCCACTTACTGAGGATCGCCGCCGCATCGAGGCTGTGCTCGCCGAAATTGGGACGAAGGCGCGGCTTGCCGTCGACGCCAATGGTCGGCTCGACCTCGAAACCGGCATCTCCTATGCCAAAATGCTCCGCGACTATCCGCTGTTCTGGTACGAAGAGGTCGGTGATCCGCTCGACTACGCGCTTCAAGCGGCTCTATCAGAGTTTTATCCGGGCCCAATGGCGACCGGCGAAAACCTGTTTTCGCATCAAGACGCTCGCAATCTGTTGCGCTATGGCGGCATGCGGCCCGATCGCGATTGGTTGCAGTTTGATTGTGCGCTCTCCTATGGCCTCGTCGAGTACCTGCGCACGCTCGACGTTCTCGCGCAGTTTGGCTGGTCACCGAGCCGCTGCGTTCCCCATGGTGGACATCAGATGTCACTCAATATAGCAGCCGGTCTCGGCCTCGGTGGCAACGAGAGCTATCCGGACCTGTTCCAACCCTACGGCGGTTTCCCCGATGGCGTCCGCGTCGAGAACGGGCACATCGTCATGCCAGAACTGCCCGGCATTGGCTTCGAGGGTAAGACAGATCTTATCAAGGTCATGCGTGAGTTGGCCGAGTGAGCGTCGCGTTGATGACGTAGCTGGCGTGTGCTCCTGTAAGGCTATCCCACGATAGCAAGCCCACGTCGGGCTCAATCGGCCTAACCGCTTCACTGACATGCGGCTTGCGCAAGACTCTGGAGGAAAGAGACTATTTCATGCGTGAACCGGAACTCCGGCGAGTCCGATATAGATGGTTGCGGGGGGGCCGCAAGTTTCACAAACTACTTGCCGTCGCGAAAGGGTTGATTCCTATACATTCGTCGCAGCTCCAAGGAGCAACTACTCCATAGTGCCAAGTGCCGCTCGTGGACTTCGAGTGTCGGCGAGTTTCGGAACGTGCATCCTGGGCTCATCCGGCGTGAGAGACCAAGCGATCCTCATTGGGCGGTCGCTCATCAGCGTGGACGTGATGACACGCCACTCGTCAGCCGCTTTGTGAATTTGCTCAGCAAAAGCCTGTGCCGGTTTTGGGGTCAACTGCAGGGGCCTGTGCTGCGCGCCCCGGCATTGCCGCATATTCTCCTAGATGCCTGCCTTTATCCTTGCCAACAAATCAGTCCGATAGGAGCCAGGAACATGGATCGCTTCCGCCCGAAATACGTGACGTTCGATACTCACGGCACGCTGATCAATTTCGAGATGGCGGAAGCCTCCCGCGATCTGTACAGCCATCTTCTGGACGCGCCGCGCATGGATGAATTCATCCGCAACTTCCAGGGCTATCGCTTCGACGAGGTGATGCAGGACTGGAAGCCTTACGCCGATGTCGTACACAACGCGCTGGAACGTGCTTGCCGCCGCAACGGCCTCGCCTTCCGGGCCGAAGACGCGCTGATGATCTACAACCGAATCCCGACCTGGGGCCCGCATGCGGATGTTCCGGCGGGGTTGGCGAAGCTGGCCAAGGAGATTCCGCTGGTCACCATCACCAACTCGATGAAGGTACAGATTCCGTCGAACATCGCCAAGCTCGGCGCGCCGTTCCATGCCGTGCTGACCGCTGAAGAGGCCGGCGCCTACAAGCCGCATTTCAAGGCGTTCGAATACATGTTCGACACGCTGGGATGCGGCCCCGAGGATATCACCCATGTGTCCTCGTCCTTCCGTCACGACCTGATGTCGGCCTATGATCTCGGGATCAAGAGAAGGTCTGGGTCAACCGCGGCCACGAGCCGGCCAACCCCTTCTACGAATACACCGAAATCCGCGACATATCGCAGTTGCCGGGCGTGTTCGGCATCTGATCCCGCGGAGCCGGCCCTAGTACCGAGGCGAAAGACTGTGGCGCTTCATCACTGGAGCGCTGCTGCCTCCAGAGTGCGGAACGACGGCGCAATCTACTGCGGCTGTTGAGCCGCCATCGCGCTGATAGCGGATGCCGAGAAGAGGCCGGTCCCGGAGGTATCCGCGTTGCCAAGCCAAGGGTCCGGCTGGAAGAGCCAAGCGTGGAGAGAAGCTTCTACGGATCGCCGCCTGAGTTTGGCAGAAGATTTGGAAGACCAGCTCAAGTGCGGTCAATCCTGCTGGCGCCTTGACTCCATAATATGGCGAGATGTTCTGCTTCGCCGCCAAATTCGTCACCGAAAAAGGCGAGGCTACGACACCGTTTGACAGCGGCGATTGGTGGGTCATGCCAGCGATCATCCAGGGCTACCCGATGCAGGACCGTCGCTCTGGGGGCCATACCACTGAGGGACACGAGTGCCGGGGCGCCGAATTGATGCGCCATAGACTTCCATTCATGTCTCCACTCAAGCGCGGAAACGGAGAATGTCCTTGCCGTTTGAAATGATCCAGACAAAAGCCGATCACGCCGACCGGACCCTTGATGATGTGGGAACCCCTTGTCTTGTCCTCGACCGCGACCGCTTGGACCGCAACGTGGCGCGGCTGCGGGCTCGGCTGGACCAGCTCGGCCCCAGCCTGCGTCCGCATTTGAAGACGGCTAAATCCGTTGCAGCCGCGCGGCGGGTGATGACCACGGCCACGGGTCCGGCGACGGTGTCGACGCTGAAAGAGGCCGAGGAATTC
Source organism: Hyphomicrobiaceae bacterium (assembly GCA_031409695.1). Lineage (GTDB taxonomy): Bacteria > Pseudomonadota > Alphaproteobacteria > Rhizobiales > Hyphomicrobiaceae > JABFRJ01. The sequence continues at coordinate 696 of JANNXS010000132.1, read as the reverse complement.
GCCGCCGCCGGCGTGACTGATATCACCTATGCGGTGGGCATCGCCCCTGACAAGCTCGACCGAGTGCTAGCGCTGCGGGCGGCGGGGGTGGATCTGGCGGTGACGCTCGACACCGTGGCGCAAGCCAGGACTGTTGCCGAGGCCTCGCGCAAATCCGGCGACGTCATTCCAGCGCTGATCGAGATCGACTGCGACGGCCACCGCTCCGGCGTACTGCCGGGCGACCGCAGCCGGCTTCTGGCCATCGCCGAAGTGTTGGAAGCCGGCGGCAGCCTGCGCGGTGTACTGACCCATGCCGGCGACAGCTATATTGCCCGCGGTGCTGCGGCCCTGCGCGCCTGCGCCGAAGGGGAGCGGGCGAGCGCAGTCGAGGCTGCGTCCATTCTACGTGAGGCCGGTTATAAATGCCCTGTGGTCAGCGTTGGCTCCACCCCCACAGCGCATTTCGCGGAAAACCTCGACGGTGTAACCGAGGTGCGGGCAGGAGTGTTTGTCTTCTTCGATCTGGTCATGGCGGGGATCGGCGTCTGCCAGATCGACGACATTGCTGTCTCGGTACTGGCCACGGTCATCGGTCACCAACCGGACAAGGGCTGGATCCTGGTCGATGCCGGCTGGATGGCGATGTCGCGCGACCGCGGCACCTCGAAACAGGCGGTCGATCAGGGCTATGGTTTAGTTTGCGACATCGACGGC
>JANNXS010000131.1:0-20865 GCA_031409695.1 Hyphomicrobiaceae bacterium | reverse complement strand
ATGCGCTGCTTGTTCTTGTAATCCTTGCCGAACTCGATCGTGCCCGCGATTTCGGCCAGGATGGCGTGGTCCTTCGGCTTGCGCGCCTCGAACAGTTCGGCGACGCGCGGCAGGCCCCCTGTAATGTCGCTAGTTTTGGTCGACGACAGCGGCACGCGGGCCATGACATCGCCGGCTTTCACCTTGGCGCCCGACTCGACCGAGAGCACAGCGCCCACGGGCAAGAGGTAGCGGGCATCAACACCACGGGCGACCCGAATGGTCTTGCCGCCTTTGGTATCTTTGATCAGCGCGGCCGGCTTGAGGTCCGAGCCACGTGGGCTCGCACGCCAGTCGATGATGACGCGGCTGGTGGTGCCTTTGATTTCGTCCGTGACCTCCTTCATGGAGAGGCCCTCGACCATGTCCTCGAAGTCGACGAAGCCATCGACCTCAGCGAGTGCCGGTCGAGTGTATTGGTCCCACTCGGCAAGCTTAGTGCCGCGCTTGACTGTATCGTTCTCGTCGACATGCAGACGTGCGCCGTAAACGAGCTTTTGGACCGCCAGTTCCTTGCCCGACGCGTCGACGACGATGATCGCCGAGTTGCGCGCCATGACAATGAGGTGGCCGGCGCTGTTTTTTGCCACGTGACGGTTGCGGATCTTGATCGTGCCGTTGAAATTCGACTCGATCGCCGATGAACCGACGGACTGCGCGATGCCGCCGATGTGGAACGTGCGCATTGTTAGCTGTGTGCCCGGTTCCCCGATCGACTGCGCCGCGATAACGCCCACGGCTTCGCCAATGTTGACGGGCGTGCCGCGTGCGAGGTCGCGACCATAGCATTTCGCGCACACGCCGCTGATCGTCTCACAGGTGAGAACCGAGCGGATGCGCACTTCCTGCAGTTGTGCGTTGTCGATCGCATCGACATGCTTTTCAGTGATCAGATCACCGCGCGGCAGGATCAGCACCTTCGTCGCCGTGTCGATGATGTCTTCTTGAGCCGTGCGGCCGAGAATGCGCGAGCCAAGCGACACGATGATCGTGCCGGCGTCGACAACGGCCTGGACGTTGATGCCGGCGTCGGTACCGCAATCGTCTTCGAGGATGATCGCGTCCTGAGACACATCGACGAGGCGGCGGGTCAGGTAGCCTGAGTTCGCCGTTTTGAGGGCCGTATCCGCAAGACCCTTACGGGCACCGTGGGTCGAGTTGAAATATTCAAGGACCGAGAGGCCTTCCTTGAAGTTCGAAATGATCGGCGTCTCAATGATTTCGCCCGAGGGCTTGGTCATGAGGCCGCGCATGGCGCCAAGCTGACGCATCTGCTTTTCAGAGCCACGGGCACCCGAGTGGGCCATCATGTAGACAGAGTTGATGGGCTTCGCGCGGCCGGTGGCCTTGTCGATCTGGACGGTCGAAATGCGGTCCATCATCTCCTTGGAGATGCGATCCGAACAGCGCGACCAAGCGTCGACGACCTTGTTGTACTTTTCAAGCTGCGTGATCAGGCCGTCGTTGAACTGCTGCTCGTATTCCTTCACGAGCGTGTGCGTCTCATCGACAATCTTGACCTTCGTGTCGGGGATCAACATGTCGTCCTTGCCGAACGAGATACCGGCTTTGAACGCGTGATAGAACCCAAGGCCCATGATCCGGTCGCAGAACATGACCGTGTCTTTCTGACCGCAGTTGCGGTAGACGGCATCGATCAGACCCGAGATGTTTTTCTTGGTCAGCACCTGATTGACGAGATCGAACTTTACACCCGGCCGCTTTGGCAGCACTTCGCTGAGCAGAATCCGACCCGGGGTCGTATCATAGGTCTTGGTGTACGGCTTACCCTCATCATCCTGCATGGTGATGCGTGCTTTGATCTTGGCATGCAGCGTCACCGAACCCGATGCCAGGGCGTGGTCGAGGTGGCTCATGTTGCCGATCAGCGTGCCTTCGCCTGGCTCCTTGTCGCGCAGCAGCGATAGGTAATACAGGCCCAACACGATGTCCTGCGACGGCACGATGATGGGTGCACCCGAGGCTGGATGCAGGATGTTGTTGGTCGACATCATCAGCACGCGCGCTTCGAGCTGGCTTTCGAGCGACAGTGGAATGTGCACGGCCATCTGATCGCCGTCGAAGTCAGCGTTAAACGCCGCTGTTACGAGCGGGTGCAGCTGGATCGCCTTGCCTTCGATCAAAACAGGTTCGAACGCCTGGATCCCGAGCCGGTGCAGCGTTGGTGCGCGGTTAAGGAGCACGGGGTGTTCGCGGATAACCTCATCGAGGACATCCCAGACTTCCGGCTTTTCCTTCTCGACCAGTTTCTTGGCCTGCTTAACTGTAGCGGCTTGGCCGAGCACCTGCAGGCGCGCGTAGATGAACGGCTTGAACAGCTCGAGCGCCATCTTTTTTGGCAAACCGCACTGATGCAGATTCAATTCGGGACCAACGACGATGACTGAGCGGCCCGAGTAATCCACGCGCTTGCCGAGCAAGTTCTGGCGGAACCGCCCCTGTTTGCCCTTGAGCATGTCGGCGAGCGACTTCAGCGGACGCTTGTTGGCACCTGTGATCACGCGGCCGCGGCGGCCGTTGTCGAACAGTGCGTCAACGGACTCCTGCAGCATGCGTTTTTCGTTGCGGATGATGATGTCCGGCGCGCGAAGTTCCGACAGCCGCTTTAGGCGGTTGTTGCGGTTGATCACGCGGCGATAGAGATCGTTCAAATCCGAGGTCGCAAAGCGGCCGCCGTCCAGGGGCACCAGGGGGCGCAGTTCCGGCGGGATGACGGGAACCACGGTCAAGATCATCCACTCTGGCTTGTTCCCAGATTCGATGAAGGCCTCGATGATCTTGAGGCGCTTGGCGAGTTTCTTGGACTTCAAGTCCGAGGTTGTTTCCGTGAGCTCTTGGCGGATTTCGATCGCCATCTTGGGCAGATCCATCGCCATCAAGATTGTACGAATGGCTTCAGCGCCGATGCCAGCCGTAAAGCTGTCCTGGCCAAACTCGTCGAGCGCCTGATTGTACTGCTCTTCGGAGAGCAACTGACGCTCTTTGAAGGTTGTGACGCCCGGTTCAAGCACGATGTAGTTTTCGAAATACAGGACGCGTTCAAGATCCTTGAGCGTCATGTCAAGCAGGAGGCCGATGCGGCTCGGCAACGACTTCAAGAACCAAATGTGGGCGACAGGCGCCGCCAATTCGATGTGGCCCATGCGCTCGCGGCGCACCTTGGCAAGCGTGACCTCGACGCCGCACTTTTCGCAGATCAGGCCCTTATACTTCATGCGCTTGTACTTGCCGCACAGGCACTCATAATCCTTGATCGGCCCGAAAATTCGCGCGCAGAAAAGGCCATCGCGCTCCGGTTTGAAGGTGCGATAATTAATCGTCTCGGGTTTCTTGATCTCACCGAACGACCAGCTGTTGATGTCGTCGGGGCTGGCGATCGTGATCTTGATGCGGTCGAACGTCGGCGCAACGACCGTCTGTTGCTTGAACAGATTGCTGATCTCGTTCATCGGGTCTCTCCTTGGGGTGCGGCGCGGGGCGGACGCCATTCACCCAGGTCTTCAGTTCGCGTCGACGCGCTTTGCAGCAGCGCCTTATTAAGCTTTGCAGATGTGCTGGTCGGGCCAGCCCACCCATTTTCTCATCCTACCCCGTGTGGGTAGGACCCATTCAACCACTTGCTGCGCGTTCGCAGCAGTGTTCGCCGTTGCGACGTAGTTATTCCAACTCCAGCGCCCGTTGAGGGATGGGTCCCAGGCAAAAGGCCTGGGATGACAGTGGAGTATGGTAGCGCGTCCTTGCATTTTACTCGGCGGCTTCGGCCGGCGGCAGGGCCGGCAAGTCAAGGATCGGCGGTGCCGGTGGTTCGGCGGGCGGTGCCTCGGTGTTGACGAGATCGACGTTGAGGCCGAGCGCGCGCATTTCCTTGACCAACACGTTGAAGCTTTCCGGGATGCCGGCTTCGAACGCGTCGTCGCCGCGCACGATCGACTCGTAGACCTTGGTTCGGCCTGCGACGTCGTCCGACTTCACAGTCAGCATTTCCTGCAGCGTGTAGGCGGCTCCGTACGCTTCAAGCGCCCAGACCTCCATTTCCCCAAAGCGCTGGCCACCGAACTGCGCCTTACCACCCAGCGGCTGCTGCGTGACAAGCGAGTATGGACCAATCGAACGGGCGTGGATCTTGTCGTCGACGAGGTGGTGCAGCTTCAAGATGTACTTGTAGCCGACCGTGACCTTGCGGTCGAACGGCTCACCCGTCCGTCCGTCGAACAACACAACCTGACCCGAGCCGTCAAAGCCTGCGAGTTTGAGCATGTCGACGATGTCGCTTTCGCGCGCGCCATCAAACACTGGCGTTGCGATTGGGACGCCGCGCTTCACTTTCTCGCCGAGATTGACCAGATCGGCGTCCTTCAGTTTGTAGACGTGATTGTCGGTGCCATAGATCCGGCCCATGGCCTCGCGCAATGCCTTTGCGTCATTGGTGGCGTGCCACTTTTCAAGCGCATCATCGATGATGCGGCCAAGACCACGGCAGGCCCAACCTAAGTGCGTCTCCAGGATCTGGCCAACATTCATGCGGCTCGGCACGCCAAGCGGATTGAGCACCACATCGACATGCGTGCCGTCTTCAAGGAATGGCATGTCCTCGCGCGGCACAATCTTTGAAACGACGCCCTTATTGCCATGACGGCCGGCCATCTTGTCGCCCGGCTGGATCTTGCGCTTCACGGCGACGAAGACCTTGACCATCTTCATGACGCCCGGCAGCAACTCGTCGCCGCGCTGAAGTTTGTCGACCTTATCGCCAAAGCGACGTTCGAGCGCCTTCTTGCTGTCCTCGAACTGCTTCTGGATGGCTTCGACTTCGGCCATCGCCGTTTCGTCCAGCAAGCCAATTTCCCACCATTGGCTCCGGGGAATCTCGCCCAGGATTTCCTCGTTGATTTCGGTGCCTTTGCGGGCACCTTTCGGGCCCTTGGACACGACTTTGCCCATCAGCGACGTTTTGAGACGTGTGTAAACGTTGCGTTCCAGGATCTGGAGCTCGTCGTCGCGGTCCTTGGCGAGGCGTTCGATTTCCTCGCGTTCAATGGCCGTGGCGCGTTCGTCTTTGTCGACGCCGTGACGGTTGAACACGCGCACTTCCACAATCGTGCCCGAGACGCCGGGTGGCAGTCGCAACGATGTGTCGCGGACGTCCGAGGCCTTTTCACCGAAGATGGCACGGAGCAGCTTCTCTTCCGGCGTCATAGGGCTTTCGCCCTTCGGCGTGATCTTGCCGACCAGAATGTCGCCAGGGTTCACTTCGGCGCCGATGTAGACAATGCCGGCTTCGTCGAGGTTCTTGAGCGCTTCTTCCGAAACGTTCGGAATATCGCGTGTGATTTCCTCAGGCCCGAGCTTGGTGTCGCGCGCCATTACCTCGAACTCTTCGATGTGGATGGACGTGAATACGTCTTCCGAGACGACGCGCTCGGACATCAGAATGCTGTCCTCGAAGTTGTAACCCATCCAGGGCATGAACGCGACGAGCACGTTTTTGCCGAGCGCGAGATCGCCGAGGTCTGTCGAGGGGCCATCGGCGAGAATGTCACCGACTTTAACGTGATCGCCGACGTCTACGAGCGGACGTTGGTTGATGCAGGTGTTCTGGTTTGACCGTTGGAACTTGCGCAGACGGTAGATGTCGACGCCGGGCTTAGAGGGATCATCCTCTTCCGTAGCGCGGATCACGATACGGGTCGCGTCGACCTGATCAACCACGCCGGTGCGGCGGGCTGCGATCGCGGCGCCTGAGTCGCGTGCGACGACTTCTTCCATGCCGGTGCCGACCAGCGGCGCTTCGGCACGTACCAGCGGCACGGCCTGCCTTTGCATGTTCGAGCCCATGAGGGCGCGGTTGGCGTCGTCGTTCTCAAGGAACGGGATCAACGCTGCGGCCACAGACACAAGTTGCTTTGGCGAAACCTCTGCGTAGTCGACGCGGTCCGTCTGCATGGGTCCGACGTCGCCCTGGTATCGGACAACGACAGATTCGCCCTCAATTCGACCCTCAGCGTCCAGTTTCACATCCGCCTGAGCGACGGGGTGGCGCATTTCCTCGGTGGCTGAGAGATAGACGACCTCATTGGTCAGCTTGCCGTTCGTCACCTTGCGGTATGGGCTCTCAATGAAGCCGTACTTGTTGACCCGAGCGAAGGTCGCGAGCGAGTTGATGAGGCCAATGTTGGGGCCTTCCGGCGTCTCAATGGGGCAAATGCGGCCGTAGTGCGTTGGATGCACGTCGCGGACTTCAAAGCCAGCGCGCTCGCGGGTGAGGCCGCCCGGGCCAAGCGCCGAGAGACGGCGCTTGTGGGTGATTTCGGAGAGCGGGTTGGTTTGGTCCATGAACTGGCTGAGCTGAGATGAGCCGAAGAACTCGCGGACGGCGGCGGCGGCCGGTTTCGCGTTGATCAGCTCTTGCGGCATGATGTTCTCGATGTCGACCGAGCTCATGCGTTCCTTGATGGCACGCTCCATGCGCAACAAGCCGACGCGATACTGATTTTCCATCAGCTCGCCGACCGAGCGCACACGGCGGTTGCCGAGATGGTCGATGTCGTCGATATCGCCCTTGCCATCACGCAGGTTGACGAGGGTCCGCACGACCGAGAGCACGTCCTCACGGCGCAGAACACGCACGGTATCCTCTGCAGCCACATAGTCTTTCAGGTCGCCTAGGCGCATGTTCATTTTCACGCGGCCGACGGCCGAGAGATCGTAGCGCTCGGGGTCATAAAATAGCGAGTTGAACATCGCGGTCGCCACTTCAACAGTCGGCGGCTCGCCCGGGCGCATGACCCGGTAGATGTCCATCAGTGCCTCTTGTGTGTTGGCGTTCTTGTCGATGTTCAGAGTGTTACGAATAAATGCGCCAACCTGGACATGGTCGATGTCGAGGATCGGAATATCTTTGATGCCGGCTTCATGCAAAACCGCCAGCACTTTTGCGTCGATTTCATCGCCGGCCTCGACGTAGATCTGGCCGTTCTCCATGTTGACAATGTCTTCGGCGAGATAGCGGCCAAACAGTTCCTCAGACGAGATGAGGATCTCTTTGACGCCTTTCTCGGTAAGTTCACGTGCGCGGCGCGCGTTGATCTTTTCGCCAGCCTTTGCGATCACTTCGCCAGACTTTGCATCGATCAGGTCGGTTGTTGGCGTCGAACCCCGCACTTTGTCGGCGGCGTAAGGAATACGCCAGCCCTTCTTCGATTCCTTGGCGTGGATCGAACCGTAAAACGTCGACAGGATCTGCTCATCATCGAGGCCAAGGCCATAGAGCATCGTGGTCACCGGCAGCTTGCGGCGACGATCGATGCGCACATAAACAACGTCCTTGGCGTCGAACTCGAAATCGAGCCAAGAGCCGCGATAGGGGATGATCCGGGCGGCATACAGAAGCTTACCCGACGCGTGTGTCTTGCCCTTATCGTGGTCGAAGAAGACGCCCGGCGACCGGTGCATCTGCGAGACGATCACGCGTTCCGTGCCGTTAATGACGAAAGTGCCGTTCAGGGTCATGAGCGGCATGTCGCCCATATAAACGTCCTGCTCTTTCACGTCTTTAATAGAGCGCGAGCCGGTTTCCTCGTTGACGTCAAAAACGATCAGTCGCAGCTTCACCTTGAGGGGTGCGGCGTAGGTCATGTCGCGCTGCATGCACTCATCGACATCATACTTCGGCGGATCGAAATCATAGCGAACGAACTCGAGCGTGGCACGGCCCTGGAAGTCCGAGATCGGAAACACTGACTTGAAGACAGATTGCAGGCCTGTGTCAGCACGGCCGCCGGCAGGTTCGCGCACCATTAGAAAGTCGTCGTAGGACGACTTCTGAACTTCGATGAGGTTCGGCATCTCAGCGACTTCAGTGTTGCCACCAAACTTCTTGCGGATGCGATTGCGGCCGTTGAAAACCTGTGCCTTGGAAGCTGCCATGTTCGGTCGGTCCTTCTATCATTCGCCCGTGGAAGCGAATAGTGAGCAACGAACAGCCAAGACCTGAAGTCCTGGGGTTCGTTAGTCGCTAGTCGCTTTAGTCTGATCGCGTCGCGGCCTTCGGTCCCAAATACAGACTTGGTCCCAACGGAGAATGGCGGTCAGGGACAGGGAACTTTTCCCCGCCCAGACCGCCCGCCCCCTAGTCACTGTTGGCTGTTCGCCATTCGCTGACTTACTTCAATTCAACCTTCGCGCCCTGATCTTCGAGCTGCTTCTTCAGCTTGGCGGCGTCGTCCTTAGAGACGCCTTCCTTGACGACCTTGTTGCCGGCTTCCACGAGATCTTTGGCTTCCTTCAGGCCGAGACCGGTAATGGCGCGGACTTCCTTAATGACGTTAATTTTCTTCTCGCCGCCAGAAACGAGTACGACCGAAAACTCAGTTTGGGCTTCGGCGGCTGGCGCGGCAGCGGCGGCAGGTGCGGCTGCAACAGCGGCGGCGGCTGAAACGCCCCACTTTTCTTCGAGCATTTTGGCGAGCTCAGAGGCCTGGAGGACCGTCAGTTTCGAGAGGTCGTCGACAATTTTGGCGAGATCGGACATTTAGGTTTTCCTTCAGTCGGGTTGGTTCGAACGTTCTGTTCAGGATCAATTGGATGCTCGTCAGTCCGTGCGGGTTAGGCAGGGACTTCACTTTGGGCCTCAACCTTGGCACCTTGCGCGTGAATGACGCGTGCGAGCTGGGCTCCCGGCTCTGCAATCGTGCGGACGATTTTGGTCGCCGGCGCGTTGAGAAGTCCGATCAGCTTGGCGCGCAGCTCGTCGAGCGACGGCAGGCTTGCAAGTGCTTTGACGCCGTTGGCATCGAGAACCGTCGTGTCCATGACGCCGCCGAGGATGACGATCTTGTCGTTACCCTTGGCATAGTCATTAACGGCTTTGGCTGCGGCCACCGGATCCTTCGAAAAGGCCAGGATAACCGGACCTCTTAGAAGGGGGATGATCCCCTCAGCCTTCGTGCCTTTCAGCGCCAGTGCTGTGAGCTTGTTTTTGGCGACCTTCACGGTTCCGCCGGCGGCTTTCACCTTCCGACGGAGATCCGCGGCCTGCGCCGCAACAAGCCCCTTGTTGTGGGCCACGACAACTGTTCCCGTGTCTTTCAACTGGGTATTCAGCTGCGTGATGAGCGCGGCTTTCGCGGCTCTATCCACTTGGGCGTTCTCCGAATTGCGTGAGGCGTGACGCCCCGCGCGGGTTGCACCTATGCCCCGTCCTAGATGGCGGCTGTTGCCCGTGGTCGCCGGCTTTTATCCGGCTGCCACGTTCAAAACCCGCTTGGCCAAAACAGAGCGCTCAGCAACCTGTCCCGACCGCGTCTTGCCCAGTAGGGGGCCGACACGGTGCAGTCCCAGAAGTTCGAACCGACGCACAGAAATGGAGTCCCCTGTTCGCCCGCTCGGTCTCCCGTCTAATGCAGGCCCGCACGATCTTTCGCGGTTTGCGGCTTAACGCCACCTGCAATCTCGGACAGGTCTATACCCTCGCCCTGATCGTCAAGGGCCGAAGGTTTGGGTGAAGCGCGGCGTCCGCACCGTTAGATTAAAGCCAATGACGCACACCTGGTGGTGTGTATCCGTTGACCGAACTCTGGCGGAACACTTGGTCGCCCGACACCCTTGCCCTCCCCCCGTATAGAACCGGGAGAGGGAATACTGTTACATCACCGGCCCGCTCGTCACTGTTGCCATTTCAAGCTTGACGCCTGGGCCCATGGTCGAAGAAATAGCGATCTTCTTCAGATAGTTGCCCTTTGCGCCTGCAGGTTTCGCCTTGACCACAGCGTCCACGAAGGCGCGGATGTTGGCGACGAGGGCTGCTTCCGTGAAGCTTGCCTTGCCGACACCGGCATGTACGACCCCAGCCTTCTCGACGCGGTATTCAACGGCGCCGCCTTTAGCGCCTGCGACGGCCGTTTTCACGTCCATGGTCACTGTGCCAACCCGCGGATTGGGCATCAGGTTGCGCGGACCGAGCACTTTGCCGAGACGACCGACAAGGCCCATCATATCCGGGGTCGCAATACAGCGATCGAATTCGATGGTTCCCTTTTGGACAATCTCGACAAGATCTTCTGCGCCCACAATGTCGGCACCAGCGGCCTTGGCTTCTTCAGCCTTGGCGCCCCGAGCGAAGACGGCGACACGCAGCGTGCGTCCAGATCCGTGCGGCAGGTTGCAGACGCCGCGCACCATTTGGTCAGCGTGTTTTGGATCAACGCCCAAGTTCATCGAAATTTCGATGGTCTCATCGAATTTTGCCTTGGCACGGTCCTTCAGCATCTTGACGGCATCTTCGACCTTGTAGGCCTTTGTCGGGTCGACGCCTTCGCCGACAGCCAAACGTTTTTTGCCACCGGCAGCGCGGGCGAGCTTGATCTGCTCTGGAGTTGCTTTAGCCATGGTTCATATCACTCCGTCACCTGGAGGCCCATGGAACGAGCCGTACCCGCGAGGGTCTTTACAGCCTGATCCATATTATCCGTGTTCATGTCCTTCATCTTGATCTTGGCGATGTCCTTCAACTGCGCCATCGAGACCTTACCGGACACAACCAAGCCTGGCGTCTTTGAGCCAGAGCCGGGCTTGCCTGTTGCCTTCATCCCTGCTGCCTTCTTGATCAAGAAGGTCGCAGGTGGCATGCGCATCTCATAGGTGAACGACCGGTCTGAGTATGCGGTGATCTTCACCGGAATCGGGGTGCCTTGCTCCATGTCCTTCGTCTTGGCATTGAAGGACTTGCAGAATTCCATAATATTCAGACCGCGCTGACCGAGCGCTGGTCCGATGGGTGGTGCAGGGTTTGCCTGCCCCGCCGACACTTGAAGGTTGATGTAACCTTCGATCTTCTTCGCCATGCTTGTCCCCTGGCTTTGGAGGAAAGACCGACCTTTTCGGGGGCGGGACCTTCCGGGTTAGCGGTCAACGGGCGGCGAGCCCTCCCGCACAATGGTCGTCTCGGCATAGTCGCCGAAACCACCGCTCACGCTCACGCCTTACGGCGAGAGTTTCTGGACCTCGGTGAAGCCAAGCTCCACCGGGGTCTCACGACCGAAGATGGACACAGCCACCTTCAGACGCGCACGTTCTTCATCGACCTCTTCGACCTTGCCATTGAGGCTCTCGAACGGCCCCGCCGACACGCGCACCAGCTCGCCAATTTCGAATGTAACGGTTGGGCGCGGCGCATCTTTTACAACATCTTGGACGCGGTTGAGCATGGTCGCGGCTTCGCTGTCCGAAATAGGCCGTGGTTTGTTGTCGTTACCCAGGAAACCCGTCACCTTGGGGGTATTTTTGATCATCAAAATGGCCGCGTCTGTCATGTCCATCTTGACGAACACGTACCCTGGGAACAGTTTGCGGTCCGTTTCAAACTTTCTCCCACGCCGCACCTCAACCACGCGTTCTGTCGGCACCACAACCTCCTCAAAGAGGCTGTCAATACCCTGTCGCTTAGCTGTGTCCTTAATCGCCTCGGCAACCTTGCCCTCGAAGTTCGAGTAGGCGTGAACAATATACCAACGTTTCGACATTCGTGTCTCTAAACGGACGTGTCTCTGGATCGACCCACTCTGACGCTCGTCTCAGATGGGGCCGGGTCGCCCGGTGAGGCGCCAATCACTGCTCGTAGTCAAAGACCATCCTACTGCCCAAGGCTCAGGACATATTGCACCACTGAACCGATTGCGACGTCTGCCAGCATAAAAAAAATCGAGGCTAGAGTGACCATGATCAACACCATGATCGTTGTTGTCCAAACTTCTTTGAAGGTCGGCCAGATGACCTTCGCGACTTCCTGACGGACCTCGTCGACAAACTTTAATGGATTCATCGCCGTTGTCCCGCCAGCCTTCCAATTATCCGCAATCGTCCCGCGCTGCACCCGCCGGACGGCGAGAGCAATGTGCCGGATTGTCGCGACGCACAAAAGCCGCCGATAGGGCGCTTAAGCCGCCCGGCCAGAGGCCTGGGGTTTGAGCGCTGCCCTTCAGCAGCCCATTCGTCAACCACCCTGACTTTGGGATGGCACGGGAGGAGGGGCTTGAACCCCCAGCCTTCGGTTTTGGAGACCGACGCTCTACCAATTGAGCTACACCCGTTTACCAAAGACGGACCGTGTCGCAAAACAGCAGCCCGCCCTGTTTCAGAGGGCGCTAGTTAGAGCATTTCAGGGGGCTTGTATACTTTTTTGTTGACTGTATTTCCCAAGACGATGGAACGGTCCTTTGCGTTGAGTCGCACATGCGTTTCGCGGCAGGTTAACCGCTTCTCCTTCGTTTGGTCGCGCTACGTTCCGCGTTTGGCAACAGCACGCATAAGTGCGCCGATGCCAAAAGTCCAAGGCGGGGCGTCGCCTGCGTGCACCATCCGGTTGGTAAGTGCGCCGAGTTCGGGTGCGTGGATGGTGACAATATCGCCAACATGGTGGGTAAAGCCCATGCCTTTGGCTCCTCGATCTTCGCTCGGCGCAAACATGGTGCCGAGATAGAGGACAGCGCCATCTGGATATTGGTGCGTCGAACCGATCATTTCGGTACGAGATCGGCCGGATCGCGTGCAATTTCACGCATCGATGACTTGCCCTCGAGCCTGAACCCGTCAGGTCCTTCAACGGTCAATCGAACGTCCATGTCGCGCACGGTGTCGAGCGTGAAACTCGGATCGAAAAACCGTACAAACGGACCAAGCGCGGCGGACGCGTTGTTGTCCTTTGCCTTTGACAGCAGCAGTGCGGAACGCCCTTCGAAATCGCGCAAGTTCACGTCGTTGCCGAGCGTCGCGCCAACAATTTTGCCGGTCGACGAGACGACAAGCACGACCTCCGGCTCCGGGTTGTTCCATGTCGAACGCGGGTGGAGGCCGGCCGCCATCCCGTGACCAACCGAAGACAGGGGCTGCGCCTTGGTGAAGATCTCGGCATCTTCACCAATGCCAACCTCTAAATATTGTGACCACGCACCCGCCGCAATGAGCGTCTTTTTAAGTTCAAGCGCTTCCTTCGAACCAGGCTTCAATTTTCGCAGATCGCCACCAAGCTGTTTCTCGACACTAGCGCGGATGGCGGCGGCCTTTTCGGGATCGCCTTTGGCTTGTTCTTCAATGACGCGCTCCAGCAACGAGCGTGCGAACGTTACCCCAGCGGCTTTCACGGCCTGCAGGTCAACGGGTGAGAGCAACCAAGGCTTGCTTGCATCACGCGTTGCCTCAGGTGTGTTGGCGAGGATCGTGGCCAACGGGCCAAGCGCCTCCCCTGTTGCCGCGCGCAGAACCGCCGCCGGGTCGTCCTGTTCGGCCAGTTCACTCATCGTCGGCGCGTTTGCTGAAATGTCGACCACGCCCGACGCGCGGATTGCAACAACGGTGGGGCAGCCGAGGTCCGGTCGCCAGACACGGCCAGCAAGTGCCCCGCTTGTGCCATCAATCGGCAAAGTCGCCTTTTCGGTCAGGGTCCGGTGCACAGCGACATCCTCGGTAAGAGTTTACGCATGATCATTTAGATCCTCCGCAACAGCCGATGGATACGGCGTCTTTCTGTTGTGTCCGCACCCACGTTGCCAGAGCGTTCGCCAGGCCATCAAAGGCCGTCCGGACGGGACCATTGCCGCTCTGGTCTTCGTGCATAACAAGCCAGATATCGAGCGAAAAAACCATGGTGGATCGGAGGACTGGCACCAGTTCCGGCATGCGGGCTGCAATCCCTGCCTGCATGACGCCGACGCCTAGGCCAGCGCGGAGGGCCGCCGCCTGCGCGATGTCACTGTCGGAGCGGAAGGAAAACTGGCGGCGGTCAAGGCTCAACTTATTCTTTACCATCGCACGGGCCGACTGGTCGGTCCGGTCAAAACCAATGACGTGAAAGCGTGCCAGGTCTTGCAGAGTATCGGGTTCGCCGTGTCGAGCCAGATAGTCGCGATGTGCATAGAAACCTAGCTGAATGTCGCCGATCCGTTGCGCAACCAGAGCGGCCTGTGTCGGGCGCACCATGCGCACGGCAATGTCAGCGTCGCGACGCAGCAGGTCATCGTTGCGGTTGCTCAGGACCAGCTCGAACACGAGTTTTGGATGGGCGCATTGGAGTGCCGAAAGGATCGGCGGCAGTACCTCCGAACCCATAATCTCGCTTGCTGTAATGCGCACCGTGCCATCTGAGGACGATGAGCCTTGCTCGGCTGTGCGCATCAGAGCCGCCGCTGCCGATTCCATCGCTTCAGCGAAGGGCACCAAGTTGAGCGCGAAGGGCGTTGGTAAAAGCCCTGTTTGTGAACGCGTGAACAATGCCTTGCCGAGGTCGGCCTCAAGTTCCTCAATGTGTCGACCAAGAGTTGGCTGTGTCAGTTGAAGCCGCCGGGCTGCAGCCGACAGGGATCCCTCCCGGATGACTGCAAGCAATGAACGATAAAGATGCCACGCGGGATCTTGGACCATAGGAACCTGTATCGCAGATATCGAGGTTTCGGCAATTCTGCGCGTGCGGCCCGAGCCATTTGCCTTGGGACGTTTGAACGTTGTGACGCCAGTGTCAGGCAAACACAAAGACCCAGCAAGATGAACCTTGCTGGGCCCGTGCTCCGCGCCGCTAGGGAGGCTTGGCGGCGACGTTCTAAAAGGCAGGACGTGACTTCACTCGGCCGCTTGCAGCAGACGAGCGAGGCCCTCGATTGCCGCTGGCTTCAACAGCGGTTCTGAGTTGATTTGCTGCCAAAAGGGCACCATCGCACCTTGTTGTCCAAGGCTCAGCGGCCGCATCTCTCCCGTCGGTGCGTTGATGCGCACTTCACGGGAAATCGTTGTGCCATCTGGCATGATGGCCGTGAAGCGGAGGTCCATGACCTCTTCGTGTGCGGCCCGTTCTCCCATCAGCACCCGTCGACCGGCGAACTGCAGCCAATCTGGGATCGGACGGCCATCGACGCGTTGGACTTTCCACTCGACCGCGTTGTCGCGTTCCATGAAGCCCGTCGTCCCGAGGTGCACGATTAGCACGCCCTTGCGAACGAACGTTTCGATGGAAACCACTGGATCGGACCCAGCGGTCGAAAACTTGAGCGAGAAGCTGCTCAAGCCCTTGACGTCGTAACTGCCGAGCGGACTGGTGGCACCCGTTTCGATATTGCGCGTTGTTTCGCGCACCGTGTCAATCACGATGCCTGGCACATTCGGGCGTGCCGTCGAACCAGCGGCCGTGGTGGCACGCACCGCATCAAGCACGATGCCGCCGACAGTTGGCTCCGCCGCCTCTGTCACAGTCGGGCCACGTGGAACGTCGGGCGCCACGGGCTCAGCCAGACGTCCGGCTGGATCGGCTGCCACAGTCACGCGAACCAAAGCGTCAGCGAAACTGCCGTTGCCGTCACTGATACGATACCGGATGACGTCGTCGCCTTCGTAACCCCAATCCGGCGTGAACGTCAGTGTTCCATCCGCATTGATCTCGACGGTGCCGTGATCTGCTGCAGCAAACACGACAGTCAACGGGTCAAAGTCCGTGCCGCCATCGCGATCATTTGCAAGCACTGCAATCGTGGTTGGTTGTCCCTGATCAGCGTTGCCACTGTCATCAACCGCCACTGGCGGCTGATTGAAGACATTGTAGACGACTTCAGTCACCGTCGTGACGCCCTGTGGATCGGTTGCCGTAATCCTTACGGTATATGGTCCCGACTTTGAGGCATCAGCCGTCAGTGTGCCTTCAATCACACCTGTTGCCGGATCAATCGCAAGGCCTGGTGGCAGCCCCTCTGCCGTGAACATCAGCGGTTCCCCATCGGGGTCCTTGATAATCGCACCGACATCAACTGCAGCTGGAGTTGCGCCGTCCGTTGTCGTGACGGGTGGCAGAACACGCAGCGGATCGACCGCGGGACGCGGATTTTCCGGTGTGCCAGGGTTGGACGGGTCGATGACAACTGGGCCGTCGTTCGCACCGACAATGGTGATTGTCAGTGTGGCCGAAGCGAAGCCGCCGTTACCGTCCGCGATGGTGTAGGCAATCGTCTCTGTGGCAACCGCGCCGACAGCCAACCCATTGTACGCCGTACCGGGCGTAAATGTGTAACTGCCGTCTGCATGCAGCGTCAGCAGACCGCCGCCAGCGGTCACAAACGGCTGGCCAACACCGATGGGCTGGCCGTTTTGGGTTGCCGACACGACCGTCAACGGATCGCCGTCAGTGCCACCCTCACGATCATTTGCCAGCACGGTGCCGATCAACGCCGGCGTGTCCTCGGAGAGACTGTCCACATCGGCAACAGCCACCGGCGGCGGATTGCCCACTGTGAAGACAATTACAGTTGTTACGCTGGCGCCAAGTGGGTCAGTGGCCGTCACGTTGACGCGATAGACGCCGGGCTGGCCTGGCACATTGCCACCTTGCGACGCGTCTGCGGCAAGCGTTCCAGAAAACGTCCCCATGGTCGGGTCGAAGACGATACCTTGCGGTAACGCCGCCATATCGACGCTGAGCGCGGGTGCGCCCTGGCTCGTGTCCAGATCACGGAAGAACGATCCGACCGACAACGGTGTAAGTGGCGCGCCATCCACCGCCGAGACCGGCGGTAGCGTGCTGGCTGTTGGGTCAACCGGCTGGCCCGTCGCGGGATCGATCACTTCAGGCGCGTCGTTGACGTCGGTGACGGTGATCACTTCGTTGGCTGGTGCGGAGACAGCACCATCATCGTCGGTGACCGTGAAGGCTAGCGTGACCGTACCGTTGAAGTTGGTGGCTGGCACGAACACCAGGCTCGCAGCCTGGGCTGGCGTCAGCGCCGTACCCGCGACCACAGGTGTGGTGCCGTCGGCCAGATACAACACGCCTTCGCCAACCGGCGGCAGCGTGGTGACGCTCACCGAGACAATGCTGCCGTCCACATCCGTGCCCGTCAGGTTGACGGTGATGGGCGTGTCTTCATTGCCCGTCGAGGTGCTTGACGTGGCAACTGGCAGATCGTTGACGTCGGTGATCGGCCCAAAAGTGACCGTGGCGGGTGAGCCATCAACCGTGCCGTCGTTCGGCGTGTAGGTCATGCTCGGCACCGGGCCGGTGTAGTTCGGCGCGGGTACAAACGTCACGTTGCCGTTCGACGTCACCGTGATGGTGCCGATCGGGTTGCCACCAATGTCGGTGATACTTGTCGGAGTGCCAAGCACCAGCGGCTCTGCGGTGCCATCACCATTGGTATCGATGGTGGCTGAGACGATGGTCAGTGAATCGCCGTTTATGTCCGTGTCGTTGCCGAGCACGTTGACCGCGCCAGTCGAGGTATCCTCGATGACCGGGAACACATCAGCCACGCCCACCGGCGGCACGTTGCCGAGAATGACGTGAATGGTCGATGTGGCAACATTCGAACTGACGCCCCAATCATCCACGACAGAAACGCTCAGAATGCGGTCGACAGTCGGCGACACCAAATCTGGATTGGAAAAAGTGACGCCCTTGATCGCAGCGACGTAGTCTTCATTGCTCGCAATGCCCGTAAAGGTCACGGTGATTACGCCGGGGGTCGAGGTGTCGACGGCAGCGGTAATGCCCGTCGGCAATACGCCGGGGGTCAAGACATCATTGAGCTGTGCGTTGGTGAGCACCACGCTTGCCTGCGTCATTTGCGTCGAATCGATGTCGGTAACTGAGGCATCGATGTCGGCAATCGAAACCGGGCTGCCGCCGGTGACAAAAGTGGTTGCGAAATCGCGGTCGACGTCTGGATCAAGCCGCTCGAGGAAGCTGATCTGTTCGATGAACCAGCCGGTGTCAGGATCCGATGAAGTGCCACCAAGGTCCGACTCGATCGCAATGACGAGATCACCCGTCGGGGGCATCGAACCCGGCGGCAGATTGATGACCCAATATGTCAAAGTGTTTGCAGGAATGGGGGAGCCGCCGGGGATATTGCCGGAGGCGCCGTTCAAATAAGGATTGATCATCGCATCGCCAATGACGCCGCCGCCAAGCACCTGCGCGAGTTCAACACCGCCGAGTGTCACCCGGAGCTGCGAGAAATCCGTATCGCTCTGGAAGCGGAAAGCAAAGGCAACTGCCGCTGCGCGATCCAAATTAGGGATGGCAGCATAGACGGCTCTCGCCGAGGTGGTGTTGTCAGCCGTCAATTCGAGCACTGAACTGATAATGGCGGTGCCCGGTTCGAGGCTCCAACCGGCAGCCGAAGAGAGATCGATAGCGCTATAGCTCGAGAGGGTGGGTGTGGAATTAAGGTCGATGATCGGCGCATCAGGAACTTGATTCACCGCGATCATGGCCGTTTGGCTTGTGAAGCCACCCTGGCCGTCGATGATTGTATAATCGAAGATCGACGTGCCTGCGTAGTTGGCATTAGGAGTAAAGGTCAACGTCCCGTCAGCCTGGAGGATGACACGTCCACCCGTAACACCGACAGACACGCCCAACGCTAAGGTTTGGCCATTTATGGCGAAAATCGATAGCGGATCGCCGTCTGGATCGACATCATTGGTCCGGGGGTCAAACGCGAAGGACCCACTGTCCTCTAAGATGGAATAAAAATCAAAGCCAGTAACAGGCGTATCATTGACTGCATTCACCGTCAGGGTGAAATCATCAAACGTGGACAAGGCACCGTCAGATGCTGTGACGCGGAAGTCTAGGCTGCCGTTGAAGTTCAATGGCGGCGTGCCGGAGAAGGTGCGCGTGGTCGGGTTGAATGTAACCCAAATTGGCAACGCTGCGCCAGAGGCCAAAGTCGCACTATAAGTCAAGCTGCTGTTGTCAACATCGGTGAAGGTTCCCGCTGGGAATATAAAACTCCAAGCCGTATCTTCATCGACCGATTGATCAACAATTGCGACCGCCGCTACAGGCGCGTCATTCACATCGCGGAACAGCAAATCTCTGGTTATGGCAATCGCATTTGAGCCATTGGCAGCCAGGGTATCGACGCCAGCAAGGTTGAGCGTTGTGGCGGTGCGGTTTTCATCGTTTACATCGAAACCATCAGTGGTGGCTCCAAGGCCAGCGCCTTCGAACACATCCAACAAACCGTCATTGTCGGCATCACCGCCAGAAGCGGTCGTTGGGCCACTATCACCGCGCTCAGCAACGTCAAGCAAACCATCATTGTCGGAGTCCGAGTCGAGGTAATCTGCAACATCTGCGCCGTCAGAGTTTACGGGCGTAAGACCAGCTGAACCATAAACGTCATCCATACCATCGTTATTAGTATCAGCGATAACGCCATCGCCCGTTGGGGCAATGTAACCAGCTGTGGATTGCGCTTCGACGTTATCCGTGATGCCATCGTTGTCGCTATCAATATCGAGTTGGTCATAGAAGCCATCACCGTCGGAATCTTGGCTCCACAGAACTTGTGAGTTGGCGGTATACACTTCATTCGGGTAACTGGTGGACAATGCAGTGTTGAAAGAGAAGGCGAGTGCAAAGTTTGTGTTAAAATCACTCGCTGAGAATTTATTGACTGTGAGACTAATGCGGGTAGCGTCTTGGTAGCCGAAGGTCGCCATGATGCCGGGGGATGATGTGGTGCCAAGCACAGTGATTTCGTTGGAGGTGGCGGTGGTGACGCCCCCACTTCCTGTAACTGTCAAAGCTGTGGCAGCGTCCACTACCGAACCGATATGCCCCGATGTGCTTACGGATTCATAGATATTGGATGGGCCAGTGCCGCCAGCAGGGGCGCCATCAATGTCTAGGACCGACAGTGCCAAGTTAGGGGAAACGGGGTCACCGCTCGTCGCATCCACCATGGAAAAACTCAGCGACAGGGACGCAAAGTCATCTGGGGTCGCGAACATAAGGGTTGTTGTGTTCAATCGCAAAACGGGTAGACCTGAAACACTGTCCGTCGAGATGACGAACGGGCCTGCGGCTGGGAAAGACGCCGCAGTCAGGCCAGCCATCGCATCAATGGTGACAAGAAGATCGGTGTTTGGCGCAACGCCGACCACCCGGTAAACCGCACCCACTGAACCTGCTGTGCCACTGTCCAAATTCACCGGAGTGCCAGCTGTTGGCATCGTAAAGCTATCATAATAAGTGTTGTCAATGCCGCTGGGTTGCGTAGGCGCTTCAACAGTGTCGATTATCCCATCATTGTCGTCGTCGATGTCATCTGTATTGGCAACACCGTCCGCGTCCGAATCGCGGGCCAATGTAATGGTCGCTGTACTTGTGCCGCCCATGCCGTCGGAAACGACGTATTGGAGGGATTCTGTGGCATTCGTGCCTTGCGCCAAAACCACATCAAGCGTGCCATCAGGCTTCAGTGTTACTGTCGTGCCCGACGCAAGTGTTACAGGCGTTCCAACTGTGAGCGGGATAACAACCAATGGAGCGATGGGGTCAACAACGCCAGTTACCAACAGCGTATCGACATCAGCATCGGTATCATTGGCCAGAACTGAAATGTTGGTGGCCACACCAGGAACAACCGTGACCGGACCGTCATTGACGGCCACAGGTGGCTCGTTGTTGTCACGGAAATCGAGATCCTGCAGCAACGGCACAGCGCCCGCTCCAGTGGCAGCGGTGTCATTGTCGGTGTCAGAAAGGTTAAAGTTTGCGCCCGTTAGATTGTCATCATTGACATCAAAGCCATCAATGGTTGATGCGCCTTCGAACACATCAAACAGACCATCGCCATCAGCATCAGTTGTTGAGGATGAAGCGCCCGTTGCTGTCGTTGTCGGGCCTGCCGTGCCGCGTTCGGCAGCATCGCTTAAACCATCATCATCGGAATCCGAGTCCAGATAGTCAGCATGAACCCGACGCCAAATTCAGTCTGTTTGATCAAGCGCAGATTATTTGCGATCTATCCGAAGCACTTGGAA
>JANNXS010000130.1:0-4294 GCA_031409695.1 Hyphomicrobiaceae bacterium | reverse complement strand
CGTCTCGCGCCATTTCGTGACGCTGCATGTGGGCGCTGGCACGTTTCTGCCCGTCAAAGCCGACGACACGCGCGACCACGTGATGCACGCCGAATGGTGCGAGGTGAGGCCGGAAACGGCTGTCGCCTTAAACCGTGTGCGGGCGAACGGTGGCCGCATTGTCGCTGTCGGCACAACGGCGCTGCGCGTGCTCGAAAGTGCGGCGACCGCTGATGGTCTCGTGCAACCCTTCATGGGCGAGACGGCGATCTTCATCACGCCTGGCTATCGGTTCCGCGCCGTGGACGTCTTGATGACGAATTTTCACCTGCCGCGTTCGACGCTGTTCATGCTGGTGTCGGCGTTTGCGGGAGTCGAAACCATGCGGGCCGCATACGCACACGCCATCGCGGGTGGCTACCGGTTTTACTCGTATGGCGACGCGTCTCTGCTGTTTCGGACAACCGAGGCTGGTTCTGTCTCCAGCCTCGGTTGAGAGAGTGGGATCGATAGATATCGCCCTTTGCTTTAAGCCGCCTCGATCTCGCGCATGACCCGGGCATCGCGCGCCGACAGCTCCGGATACTTTGGATCGCTGCCGACGTCGGTCGTGTAACGCCATGAGCGTGCGCACTTGGTGCCGGGGGCTTTGGCCGGAACCACGGCGACTTTGTAGGCGTCGTCGAGACGGAAAGCGTCCGAAGGACCTTCGCCGTGCTCGATCGTGATGCCAGACACGATGCACACATCGGCAAAGGCGACCTCCGGCGAGCGAACAGCATCGAGAATGTAGGCATCATTGATATAGATCGTCGGCGCGGCCTCCAGGCTCGAACCCATCCGCTTCGCCGCACGCTCGACTTCCAACGCTCCCGTCACAGCACTGCGGGCCGCCCGAATTGCATTCCAACGCCCCGCCAAACCTTCATTCCTCCATGCCGCCGGCGCTTCCGCCAGCAACTCCGTATGCACGGAGCCCGTCTCGCTCGGATAGCGCGCGAGCCACGCTTCTTCGCACGTGAAGACGAGGATCGGCGCCAGCCACGTGGTTACACAGCGGAAGATGTGCTCGACGCATGTCAGCGCCGCGCGGCGCTTGAGATTGCTCGGCGCCTCGCAGTAGAGCGCATCCTTGCGGATATCGAAGTAGAACGCTGACAGGTCCGTGTTCATAAAATGCGCCAGCGTGGCCACAACCTTGGCGTAGTCATAGGTGTCGTAGGCCTTGTGGATGACCGGATACAGCTCCGCCAACTGATGCAGCATATACCTTTCGAGGTCGGGCATTTGTTCCGGCGCGACGGCCCGTTTGGCGTCGTAATGGCGCAGCGTACCGAGCATCCAGCGCAGCGTGTTACGCACCTTGCGATAATTGTCCGACGCCGCCTGAATGATCGCTGGCCCATAGCGCACGTCCGATGTCGTGTCGGACGAGGCCACCCACAGTCGAAGGATGTCAGCGCCCGAGGTCTTCATCACCTCCTGCGGCGTGACGACGTTGCCGACCGACTTTGACATTTTCTCGTGTTTTTCGTCGAGTATGAAACCATGCGTGAGCACGACATCGAAGGGCGCATGGCCACGCGTGCCGGAACTCTCGATGAGCGACGAGTGGAACCAGCCGCGATGCTGGTCCGAGCCTTCAAGGTACATGACCCGGTCGACGCCGCCGTCGATTTTGCGCTTGATGCCAGCGAGTGTTGGGAAGTGCTTGGGGTCTTCGAGCACGTAGGTGTGCGTGGAGCCTGAATCGAACCAGACATCCAGCACGTCGTTGACCTTTTCGAAGTCGCCGGGATTGTAGCCTTTTGGCGCCAATTTTGTCGGCGCTTTCAGAAAGCGCGCACCGTCAGCGTCCACGAACCACGCGTCCGCACCTTCGGTGTACATGGCGTCATAGATGCGCTGGTTGACCTCCGGGTCGACCAACACGTCATTGGTGCCTTGCCTGACGAACACGGCGATGGGCACGCCCCATGCGCGCTGGCGCGAGACGACCCAATCGGGTTTCGCTTCGATCATGCCACGGATGCGGTTCTCCCCCGATGGCGGCACCCATTCGGTTTCGCGGATCGAGCGGAGCGAGACGTCGCGGAGCGACTTGCCGCCGAGCGACGGCGTCGCGCGGTCCATGTGGATGAACCACTGCGGCGTGTTGCGGAAGATGACTGGTTTTTTCGAGCGCCACGAATGCGGGTAGGAGTGCTTTAAGCGTCCACGCGCAACCATCATGCCGGCTTCGCTCAGCGCCTTGATGACGGCGTCGTTGGCGCGGCCCTTTTCGCCCTTGTCGGTGATCACACGTTCGCCTGTGAAACCCGGGGCTTCGCTCGTGAAGGCGCCGTTTTCGTCGACGGTGTAGGGGATGGCCGTGTCGATATTTTGCGCGCGCAGTTTTGTGGTTGTCTCGACGGCCGTCCAGATGTCGAAGTCCTCGCGGCCGTGACCGGGCGCCGTGTGAACGAAACCTGTGCCGGCGTCGTCGGTGACATGATCGCCGTCGAGGAGGGGGACCGAGAAGCGGTAGCCGCCGAGGTTAGCTGTGCGCAGAGGATGGGCGCAGATGAGAGATTTCAAGTCATCGGCTGAGACGACGGCGCGCTTTTCATAGGCTTCGACCTTACCAGCTTTCATGACGGCATCGGCGAGCTTATCAGCGAGGATGTAGCGTTCGCCGACTTTGGCCCAGTTGTTCTCCGGCGCTTTGGTGACTTCGTATAGTCCGTATTCGATCTTGTTGTTGAAGGAGATCGCGCGGTTGCCGGGGAGCGTCCAGGGCGTGGTGGTCCAGATGACGACAGAAGAAGCCTTCAGTAAGTCATGAGTAAACTTACCACCCTGTTTCAGCAGATCGGCTTCGAAAACAGCTTTGTTTTTGACGCTCGATGGATTTACCGGAAACTTCACCCAAACCATATCGCTTTGATAATCGTGATACTCGACCTCGGCTTCGGCCAGCGCGGTCTTCTCGACCACGCTCCACATGACTGGTTTTGAGCCGCGATACAGCTGGCCGGTTTCGGCGAACTTGTGCAGTTCGCGCGCGATCTGGGCCTCGGCCGGGTACGACATGGTTGTGTAAGGGTTCCTGAAATCACCGACCACGCCCAGGCGCTGGAATTCCTCGGACTGCACGCCCATCCAGTGCTCAGCAAAGGTTCGGCACTCCTTCCGGAACTCGACAATCGGCACGAGGTCCTTGTTCTTACCCTTGGCGCGATATTGCTCCTCGATCTTCCACTCGATGGGCAGGCCATGGCAGTCCCAACCCGGCACATAGTTGCTGTCATTGCCCAGCATCTGCTGGCTTTTGGTGACCAGATCCTTGAGGATCTTGTTGAGCGCATGCCCGATGTGGATGTTGCCGTTCGCGTATGGGGGGCCGTCATGCAGGATGAACTTCGGGCGTCCCTTGGCCTTCTTGCGAAGTTGTCCGTATAGATCTGTTTTCTGCCAGCGCTCGACGAGTTTCGGCTCCAACTGCGGCAGGCCTGCACGCATGGGAAAATCGGTCTGTGGCAAGGCGAGGGTTTTGCCCCAGTCTCGCTGCGTCGTCGCCGGTTGCTCCCCAGCGAGGATCCCGACGCCAGCGACGGAATCGCGGGGCTCGGGCGCAGATTTCTTATCGGTCATGGCGTGTCCGTCTCGGAGCGTCGGCTCGTGCTGAATTGGATTCGAATCTGTGTCGCGCAACGCGCGCTGGCCCCGGCGCTGTCAAGCGGCGGGGAGCCTAATTCGCCCAACTGTTATTCGACCAGCGGCGTGCGTCTTCATCTGATCCGACATGCGGTTGGTCTACGCGACTTGCCCTCGGCCTGCAACGGGCGCTGCCAAAGACGGCTGATTGCGGAGATGGGGGACGATCGGGGGGCAGGGGCTGGAGCCCTTGACCAGTCTGCGCCGATGCTCGAACTGTTCTTACTCTAGAAATCAGCGATCGGTTGACCAAAGGTTGCCATGTCCAAAGCCGCCAAGCCTGTTGTTGCTGCATCGACGCCTGCGCCGGACGGGGTGCCAGACTCGACGCCAAATGGGGCCGTGGATTTTGAAGCGCTGCACGAAATCGTCGAAGCGGCGGAGGCAAAGCTGCCCGGCAAAATCTGGGACTATATTGTCGGCGGTACGGAGACGGAGACAACGCTGCGACGCAATAGGTATGCGATCGACAGCGTAGCGTTTCGGCCGCGCGTGCTGCGCGATGTCTCAAAGATTGACGCGTCGCATCTGATTTTTGGCCGCAAGGCACGGCTGCCCTTGTTCCTGGCACCGGTTGGCGGCCTTGAATCGATCCATCCTGGCGGGGCCGCAGAAGCCG
>JANNXS010000129.1:0-4430 GCA_031409695.1 Hyphomicrobiaceae bacterium | reverse complement strand
CAGATAGAGCGCCAGCGGCAGCACCCACAGAAGCGGCGCCGAGGCAACATCCGTGGTCACATGCGTCGTGAAAGCCGTGAGGAGTGCGGACGGCACAAACGCTAGACCAATCCAGGCGAGGCGTTTCGTCCACGTCGGGCGAAGCGCGGGATCGGCCGTGCCTTGATCAGCCGCGCCTTGATCGACTAGGCGCGCGGCGCGGGATCTCTGCTCATTTGCGCTCATGACAAGCCAAAACAACAGCGCGATGGAGGCAACCAGCAATCCGAATCCAACGGTCCAAAAGCCCGCCAGCGCACTCACGCCGTAGGCCGGTTCCAGAGCGAAGGGATAGGCGAGCAAGGCAATGAGACTGCCGAGGTTGCTGGCGGCGTAGAGAAAATAGGGGTCGGTCGCGTGCTTATGGCCGGTTCCGGCAAACCAAGCCTGGAACAGTGGTGCGTTGGCCGCCACGGCAATGAATGGCAAGCCGACCGCGACGGCGAATAACCCGATCTGCCAGAGATATGGCTCACCTGTGGCTGGCGGTTCGCCGAACCACAACGGCACCTGGATCGGCAACGCGACAAACGCCAAAAGGCAAAGCGCGAGATGGATGAAACCTGAGATTCGCGTCGGCACAAAGGTGATCAAGGCGTGCGCGTAGCAATATCCAACCAGTAGCGCCGCCTGGAAAAAGAACATCGCCACAGCCCACACGGATGGCGCACCGCCGAGAACGGGCAGCACCATTTTGGCAAACATTGGCTGGATCGAGAACAGCAGCAGCGCCGACAGGAACGTTGTCAGCGTGAAGGCCCACAACGTGCCAGAGCCCCCTAGTGAGCCAGAGCCCCCTAGTGAGCCAGAGCCCCCTAGTGAGCCAGAGTCCTCTAGTGTGCCAGGGCCCCCTAGTGTGCCAGTGCTTTGTCCGGCGTTCCCGCTCCGCACTTCGGCGTTCGGACCGGCGGCCGCGACAGGGAATAAGTTTTGCGGTGCGTCCGTCATGCTGTGCGATTACTCACTTAAGGTACGTAAACTGTTGGACCAGTTGCGGCATCTGTCGTGGGTCTTTCCGATCCGTTCAGCGCAGCCCTTAGGTCATAGTGAGCGGTATCGCGACCTTCGGTACGGTGACGTGATGGCCCTTCATTTCGTCTGCAAACGCCTTGGCGTCCGGGTCAAGCATGCCAGCGAACGTGCCGTAGTGGCAGGGGATGACCGTTGAGAAGGTAAAGAACCGGCGGCAGGCGAAGGCGGCGGCTTTGGCTCCCATGGTGAAGCGATCGCCGATGGGGACGATGCCGATAGTCGGCTGGTGGAAGGCTGCGATCAGCTCCATGCCAGCAAACATATCTGTGTCGCCCATGTGGTAGATGACATGCTTGGTGTCGGTCGCCGCCTTGGGTTTGATCACAAGACCGCACGGGTTGCCGAGATAGATGCCTGCCTCTGACGACGACGAATGGAGGGCGTTGGTGAAGGTGATATTGAAATCGGCACTTTGAATTGTACCGCCGGTGTTGCCGGGTTCCAGTTTTTCACAACCCTGGCCCTTGAGGTGCATGGCGAGTTCGTAGACCGCGATCAGTGTCGCGCCCGTGGTTTTGCAGATCTCTGACGTGTCCCCGACGTGGTCGCCGTGGCCGTGCGTGAGGGCCACATGTGTCACGCCCTTGATGGCATCGGCAAAGGCCAATCCGCACTTTTCAAACGTCGGGTTGCCCTTCAGGAACGGGTCGATCAGCAGAGTGCTGGCGCCCGTTTCCAGTTTGAAGCAGGAGTGTCCGTACCAAGTGATCTGCATCGTCGGTCTCGCGGCGGCTGTGCTGAGCGGCGTATATAGGCCCATGTGGGGGCTGGGCAACCAGTGCGCCATGGTGTTCGCGCGGTGCCGTTGCCTCACAGCACGCATTCGGAGATTGATTTGACGGCCAAGGCGGTGCACTCTGGTTGCCGTAAACGTCAACTTCCGCGATGACCACGCCCCAGGAGCGCGTCCATGAGCCAATCTCCCATGAACTTGGCCCCCCTCAATCAGGCAAGCACGCATACCCCCGTGGAACACATGGCAGGTACCGACATCGACATCCGCCAAGAGGGCGGCGTGCAGGTGGTCCGGTTCAACCGCGTTGACAAAAAGAACGCGTTTTCACGTCCCATGTATGCGGCCATCTTGGCAGCCCTCGACCATGCGGATGCGAGCGATGATGTAGCCGTCACTGTATTCTTCGGCGCGCCAGGGGCTTTCTCGGCCGGTAACGACATGGGTGATTTTGCCGCCCGCGCGCAGGGAAAAATCGTTGAGGACAAGCCTGGTGCCGTTTCAGCCGCCGTGCTGATCCGCAAGTTGCCGCGCACGATCAAGCCAATGATTGCCGCGGTCGACGGGCTCGCGGTGGGCGTTGGCGTGACGATGCTGTTGCATTGCGATCTTGTCTACGCCTCGCACAATGCCTCGTTCTCGACGCCGTTCGTCAATCTCGGTTTGACGCCCGAGGCCGCATCCAGCATGATCGGCCCCCAAAGGCTGAGTTACGTGCGCGCGTTCGAATTGCTGGTGCTGGGGGAAAAATGGTCCGCTGAGCAGGCTTATCATGCCGGTCTCGTCAACGCCGTTGTTTCCAGCGCTGAGCTCGAAGCCAAGGCCATGAAAGCCGCCAACGCGCTGGCCGCCAAGCCGCGTGCGGCGCTGATCGAAAGTCGTCGACTGGTTAAGGGTGATCAGACCGCGGTCCTGGCCATGATGGAGCAGGAAACCAAGGCCTACGAGCGCCTGCTGCCTTCGCCTGAAGCCAAAGAGGCGTTTGCGTCGTTCCTTGAAAAACGCGCGCCGGATTTTGGCAAGGCCAGAGCCGCGGCCAAGGGGGCTGCAGTGAAAACTGGCTAGGTCGGATCGGCGTGCCTGTGGGCCTCGCGCGCCCCCAAGGTGTAGAGTCTAACCAACACACCACGGAGCTCGTCATGTCCGTCACCGAAGCCGTTCCAACCCCGCGCGGTAAAGGTGGCCCGCTCGACCACATTCCCGGCGATGACGGCTGGCCTGTTCTCGGCAGCACCATCACCATCCTGCGCGATCCCATCGGCACGGTCGCCCGCAACCATCAAAAATACGGCCCCGTCTATCGCTCCAAAGTGTTCGGCTACCGCTCGGTCTCCCTGCTCGGGCCGGACGCCAACGAACTCGTATTGTTCGACCGGGACAAGGTCTTTTCATCCGCCGGCGGTTGGAACCCAGTTCTCGAGCTCGTATTTCCGCGCGGTTTGATGATGCTGGACTTCGACGAGCATCGCATGCACCGCAAGGCGCTCGGCGTGGCTTTCAAACCCGGCCCGATGAAATCCTACCAGGGCCAACTGGACGACGGCATCTCGCGGCGCGTGCGCGAATGGCATCTTGGCGGCCCATTCTCGAAAGGGACTGGGCAGGGCGGCGCTACGGAGATGAAATTCTATCCGGCGATCAAACAGTTGACGCTGGATCTCGCGGCAACGTCGTTCCTCGGCATGGGGCTCAACGACGATGCCCAGAAGATCAATCGCGCCTTCGTCGATATGGTGGCCGCCTCCATCGGCATCATCCGCTCACCCATCCCCGGTTCGCAGATGTATCGTGGTGTGCAGGGTCGCAAAGCGATCCAGGAGGTGTTCGGTCGCCTGATCCCGGAGCGGCGCGCGGCCCAGAGCCCTGACCTGTTTTCCGAGCTGTGCAAGGCGACCAAGGAAGATGGTACGTTTCTGACGGACCCGGAAATTGTTGACCACATGAGTTTCCTCATGATGGCGGCACACGACACCTTGACGTCATCGATAACATCGTTGGTCTATCTGCTCGGGCAAAATCCCGAATGGCAGATAAAATTGCGCGACGAGATGTTGGCGTTAAAACTGCCGCCAGGCAGCCCCTTGCCCTATGAGCGCCTCGGTGAACTCCGGCTCACCGAAATGGCATTTAAAGAGGCGATGCGCATCAATCCGCCTGTGCCCTCAATCCCGCGCCGGGCGGTTAAGGATTTTCACTTTAAGGGCTTCGATATCCCGGCTGGCTCCCGCGTTGCGATCAACCCGCTGTACACGCATCGGATGCCGGACATCTGGCCCGACCCGCTGAAATTCGATCCCATGCGCTTCAGCGATGATGCCGTTCGGGGCCGACATAAGTTCGCCTGGGTGCCGTTCTCGGGCGGCGCACACATGTGTCTCGGCCTGCACTTTGCCTACATGCAAGCGAAGGTGTTCTTTTATCACTTGCTGACCACCAGCGAGATCGAAATCGCGCGTGGCTATAATCCTGACTGGGCCATGTGGCCGATCCCCAAACCGCGCGACGGCCTGGCGATCAAGCTGCGCCGGTTGCGGTAACAAGGTTGGTAAGTCGGAATTACTCAAATAAAAAAGAGGCAGAAAGCCTTCGCTTCTGCCTCTCCTTGAGCATTTCAAGACAACCCAAC
>JANNXS010000128.1:0-3811 GCA_031409695.1 Hyphomicrobiaceae bacterium | reverse complement strand
CATCAAGGCCCTGGGCCGAGCACAATGGAACCTGGGTCGTTGAACCGATCTGGGGCAAAAAGTGTCATCGAACTCCGCCGTCAATCCACCCACCTCCGTCGTGCTACTCCTTGTGGGTAGCACGCGTTCATCAGCACGTGCGAACGCTCCCGTGTTGCTATGGCAGTGCAACATCCCAGGGTTCGGACTCGCCGGGCGATCGGTGATCGGCACAAGGCCGACCATGAAATTTTGGGGTGGGGCGGCGGTTGAGTTCGAAGTCGGCCTCGGTCAGAAACGCCAAGAGCCGGGGCGGCGACGATGCTCCACCCCGGCGGTTTAAACCTTATTTCGGCGGTAGGGTGTCGTCGGTGGGTGCCTCCTTCTCGGTCGGGGCGTCCTTCTCGATCGAGCGCTTCTCAATCACCCGCTTTTCAATGATTTGCTTTTCGAGCGAGCGCACGATGATCTTGACCGGCGCGGCTTCAACCTTCTCGACCTCAACGCAGCGCCACACTTTGCGCACCAATCCGTAATCCGACTTGTAGAGCATCAGCGAACAGTCCTTCGGTGCGCTGTCGTAGCCATAAGTCGTGTAGGGGAAGTAGCGGTACTTCGGGGCGTGATACGAAGGCTGGTAGCCAGCATGCGTCGGGACATATGCTGCTGGGCGATATGTCGGCTTGTGAAACACGTGCTGAATGACGATCGGCTTGTAAATCCGCTGCGCGGCTGGCTTAAAGACGACGTGCTTGACGACAATCGGGCGGATCGAGACGTGCTTGTAGATCACCGGGCGGGCAAAGCCGGCGTTGTGTGACATGCTGAATTTCTGACCGTGGTTGATTGAGTGAGCTGAGTTGGCTGATGCCGACTGGGTCAGCGCTGCGAGGCCGAGAACGATGGCGGCGGCGAGGATCTTGGTCATGGGATGTACCTTTGTGGAGGGAGGGTTGAGGTTCACGTGTTGCCCCGGCGCCGTATCGGTCTGCGTCGGTAGTAACCAGAAGATGCCTGTTCCCAGTCGTTCCCGCTGTGCTCGGCAGCACGGCCCCAAACATCGCGAAGGATTTGGCTTCGCGCACTCGCAGACGCTGAGCCCGGCCTGCTTGCGGGCCTGATTAAGATCAACAGATTGGTGCTTTGCGGATCGTCTGCGTTCAACAGTTGCGGAGGTTTCGGGTGCGGTCTGAAACACCACCGCACGCCAACAAGACAGACGTAGTCATGACCGGTTAGCTCAGCTAACGTCTCGAGCCATGCTCTACCCCCTCCTAATTGCTCTCTCCGTCCTTGCCACCGCCGCTCTGGCCCACGCCCAGGCGACGATGAGCTATCGTGTCGTCGGCGATACCATTCCTCAGCCGTTGATGGACTTCAAAAGCGGCGGCAGCGTTTTCACAGGTGATGTCGGCCGCGGCCGCGTCATCGTCATTGACCGCGCCATGGGCAACTGTCTGATCTGCCATGCGGTGCCCGAGCCAAACGAGCGTTTCATGGGCGATCTCGCGCCCGACCTCAAAGGCATCGGCTCGCGCCTGACGCCGGGCCAGATCCGCCTGCGCATCGTCGACCAGTCCATCGTCACGCCCAACACAATTATGCCGCCCTATCACCGAACCGACCGGCTGATTCGCGTGCCCTATCGGTATCGCGGCTGGCCGCTGCTGACGGCGTTGCAGGTGGAAGACGTGGTCGCGTATCTCTCGAACCTGAAGGATTGAGTTGGTGCGTTGACCGACCGCACGTCGAAACTCTACGGGACTGCGATTTTTCGGAAAATCTTTGCAACTTAGACGGAAACTAAGCAAACATGTAGTGGGCAACCATTGAATGTCCGCAGAGGAGCCGCTCCGTGACAGCCCCGACCATCCGCGCTTTCTTCGACGAGCAAACCAACACCGTCAGCTACCTCGTCAGCGACCCGAAGACCCGCCGCGCCGCCGTCATCGACCCAGTCTTGGATTTCGATCACCGCACCGGCAACGCATCGACGGCGTCATCGGACGCGATCCTCTCGGCAGCCACGGCCGACGGCCTCACGATCGACTGGGTGCTCGAGACGCATGTCCATGCCGATCATCTGTCTGGCGCACCCTACATCAAACTGAAAACCGGCGCGCAAGTTGGCATCGGTGAACACGTTCGCGATGTGCAGAAGATCTTTCGCCCGATCTTCAACGCCAACGACCTGAAAGGCGACGGTAGCGAATTTGATCGCCTGTTTAAGGACGGCGATACGTTCGCGATCGGCGCACTGAGCGTTTCGGTCTTGCATGTTCCCGGCCACACGCCCGCCGACGTCGCCTACCGCATTGCCGACGCGGTCTTCGTTGGCGACACGCTGTTCATGCCGGATTACGGCACAGCGCGCGCGGACTTCCCAGGCGGCAGCGCACGAGATCTTTATCGGTCAATGCACAAACTTTTAGCGCTACCTTCGGCAACGCGGCTATTCATGTGCCACGACTACAAAGCACCCGGCCGCGACCATTTTGCCTGGGAAACGACCGTCGCCGACCAGCGCGTGACTAATGTGCACCTCAAGGGCGGTGTGACGGAAGATGCCTATGTCGCCATGCGTGAAGCGCGCGACGCCAAGCTCTCGACGCCGCTACTCCTGATGCCGTCCATCCAGGTCAACATGCGCGCCGGTCAGTTGCCGCCAGCCGAAAATGACGGGGTGCACTACCTCAAAATTCCGGTGCGTTTGATCGAATAGCAACTATCGTTTCTTTCGATGATGAGTGCTGCCGCGAACGTGGCAGACGGCGCGTCGTCCGCCGGTCGCGCCGGCATCAAGCGAACAGGATTGCTCCATGTGGGATTGGTTTGCAGCCAACGGCGTTGCGTTGCTCAACGTTATCATGATCGACGTCGTGCTGGCCGGCGACAATGCCATCATTGTCGGTTTGGCAGCCTCTCAAGTTGCGCCTGAAGTTCGCCAGCGGGTTATCTTCTGGGGCATCGCCGGTGCTGTGATTTTGCGCATCGCATTCGCGGCCGTGACCGCGCAATTGCTTGCCGTGGTTGGTCTGACCTTAGCTGGCGGGCTCCTTCTCTTGTTTGTGTGCTGGAAGATGTACCGGCAGATCCGCGAGGGTCAGCATGCCGTCCCTGACGTGCACGGCGCCCCTGTTCCAGTAAAGGCCATGTCCTTCGGCGCAGCGGTGACGCAAATCATCCTTGCTGATGTGACCATGTCGCTTGACAATGTCCTGGCGGTGGCCGGCGCCGCGAAAGGATCGACGTTGGTGTTGGTCATCGGTCTAGCCGTCGCCGTCGTGTTGATGGCTGTCGCCTCGACTTACATCGCAGGCCTCCTGGTCCGCTTTCCTTGGATCACCTGGATTGGTCTACTGATCATCCTCTACGTTGGACTGGACATGGTCTGGCAAGGCTGGACTCAGGTCGAGCGCGCCTTCCCGAACTTGCTCTCGGGCCCCGAGGTGCTTGATATGATCAATGGCTGGGTGTCCGGTCGAGGTAGGTGAAAGAGATACCTGATGCTCGCGGCTGTCTCTAACTTCGGCCCATCAAGTCCCTGACCTCACTACGCCCCGTGCTTTTCCACGGCACGCAAATACGCCGGTCGCATTTCGATGCGGTCGGCGAACGCTGTGAGGTTGGGATAGCTTTCACGCCCGACAAAGCGGACCGTAAGCTGTGCCACGAAAGACAGCTGGAAATCTGCGCCCGAGAGGGCATTGCCAACGAACCACTCCTGGCCATGGAGCTCTCCGTTTAAGAAACCCATGTGGTTTGCGAGTTCACCGTCAATGCGCGGGTGTAAAGGCTTTCCGGCATCCTTCAACCGGCTGACGTAAAGTCG
>JANNXS010000127.1:0-2409 GCA_031409695.1 Hyphomicrobiaceae bacterium | reverse complement strand
CTGCAGGGCCTTTGTAATGGCATCTTTGACGTTCTGGGGCACATCGAAGTCCGGCTCTCCCGTCGACAGCGAAATGATATCGCGGCCTTTGGCTTTCAGCTCGCGCGCTTTCGTCGACACGGCGATGGTGGCGGACGGTTGGATGCGGTTGAGGCTGTCAGCGAAAAAGCCCATGGGACCCTGGCTCCAGACGAAAAACGCGTTGGATGTTCAACGCGGGCGGACCTATAGGCGCGTGGGCTGGTGAGGGCAAGGATTTGGCTCAGTGCGTGTCAGACCCGCCACTGGGCACAGCGGTGCGCGTTCGAAAGCCTTGCTGTGCAACAGTCCCAGCAACACGGGTCAGGACCTACCAGTCGCGTTTTCCACGTGTCCGCCCCGCCACAGCTTGCCAAGGCCAGGGGTCGGTGCGAGGGACCATCCCAAAACGGGACACAGGCCGAATCACCCACCAGAAACGGCGGACGGGGCCCTAAGGAAAAGTGGGAATTCGCATGGCCGCACAACGTGATATGCTCGCCAAGCTGGATGATGAATTTCAGGGAAAAGCGAAGCGGGGCAAGCTGGCGGAAGACAGCTACACTGCGGCGGATATTGAGGTTCTGGAGGGACTTGAGCCCGTCCGGCGGCGTCCGGGCATGTATATTGGCGGCACCGACGAGAAGGCGCTGCACCACCTCTTCGCCGAAACCATCGACAACTCCATGGACGAGGCTGTGGCCGGCCACGCCACCTGGATCGAGGTCCGGCTGGAAGCTGACGGCTATCTGTGTGTGATCGACAACGGTCGCGGCATCCCCGTTGATGCGCACCCGAAATTCCCCAAGAAATCTGCCCTCGAAGTGATCATGACGACCCTGCACTCCGGCGGCAAGTTCGACGGCAAGGCCTACGAGACCTCCGGCGGACTGCACGGCGTCGGTGTATCCGTCGTCAACGCCCTTTCGGAGACGCTTGAAGTCGAGGTGGCACGCGGACAACAGCTGTATCGCATGGTGTTTTCACGCGGCAACCCCGTCACCAAGCTCGAAAAGCTCGGCTCGATCATGAACCGGCGTGGAACCAAGGTGCGCTTCAAGCCGGATGATCAGATCTTTAAGGGCCACACGTTCAAGCCAGCCCGTCTGTTCAAGATGGCGCGCTCCAAAGCCTACCTATTCGGCGGAGTCGAAATCCGTTGGTTTTGCGACCCCGAAATCATCAAGGACGATACGCCCGCCGAAGCCGTGTTCAAGTTCCCGGGCGGCCTCAAGGACTACTTGATGTCGACCGTCGAGGGCACGGTGCAGGTGGTGAAGGATCCGTTCTGCGGCATCGTTAAGAAAGATGGCGGGCATGGCTCCGTCGAGTGGGCCGTAACCTGGCTCGCCAATGCTGACAGCGTCTCCCAGAGCTATTGCAATACGATCCCGACGGTTGAGGGTGGCACACACGAAAACGGATTACGCGGCGCGCTCTCGAAAGGCTTGCGCGAGTTCGGTGAGCGGGTCGGCGTCAAGAAGGCGGCGCAAATCACGGCTGAAGATGTCATGGGCACGGCAGCGTCGATGCTGTCGGTGTTCATCCGCGAGCCGGAATTTCAGGGCCAGACCAAGGAGAAGCTTGCAACCGTTGAAGCCCAACGCATCGTCGAAAACACGGTCAAAGACGCGTTTGATCACTATCTGGCCGACAGCCCCGTGCAGTCGCAGAAACTCCTGGAGTGGGCGATTGATCAGGCCGAAGATCGCCTGAAACGCAAACGCGAGAAGGAGGTCGACCGGCAATCTGCCACAAAGCGTCTGCGGCTGCCCGGCAAGCTGGCGGATTGTTCATCGACGATCAAAGCTGACACGGAAATTTTTCTGGTCGAAGGAGACTCGGCCGGTGGCAGCGCCAAATCCGCGCGCGATCCGAAGATCCAAGCCATCCTGCCACTGCGTGGTAAAATCCTGAACGTCGCCAACGCATCGTCACAGAAACTGGCCGGCAACAAAGAAATCTCAGATCTCCTGCAGGCCTTGGGCGTCGTCAACGGCACGCGCTATCGCGACGAAGATCTGCGCTACGGTCGCGTCATCATCATGACCGATGCCGACACCGACGGCGGCCATATTGCCTCGCTGCTGATCACGTTCTTCTACCAGGAAATGGCCGGGCTGATCGAGAACGGCCACCTGTATCTGGCCGTGCCGCCGCTGTTCAAACTCGCCTGGAAGGGCGAGACACACTACGCCCACAGCCTGGAGCACCGCGAGGAAATTGCGCGCACCAAGTTCAAGGGCAAGACACCGGAGATCACACGCTTCAAAGGCCTCGGCGAAATGAACGCCAAGGACCTCAAGGAAACGACGATGAACCCGAAGACGCGCACCCTGCTGCGTGTCGAAGCGCTCGACGCCGAAAAGGCCGCCATCGCCGACAGCGTCA
>JANNXS010000126.1:0-5436 GCA_031409695.1 Hyphomicrobiaceae bacterium | reverse complement strand
AGACAAATCAGCAATCCACACCGTCAGTCAGTTCAGCCATGCTGGGGCAACGATCGAAGGTGAGATCCCATGGCGGCGAACAGACGCGTATTCCTAATGGCGGCCGGCAGTGCAGGGCTTGCACTGGTCGCGGTCGGCGGTGTGTTTGTCGCAACGCGGCGGCCAGCGCGGGGTTTGACGGCTTGGGACGTTGTCACGTCAAAGACCGACGACATCAGCTTACACGCCTTCCGTTACGCCATTCTCGCGCCGAACCCACACAATCGGCAACCGTGGCAAATCCGGCTTTTTGGCCGTGATGAGGCGGTCATCACCTGCGATCTAGATCGACGCCTCCCGCACACAGACCCGTTCGATCGGCAGATCACCATCGGCTTTGGCTGCTTCCTCGAATTGGCCAGGATCGCCGCCGCTGAGCGCGGCTATCGCATGGAAACAGCCCTGTTTCCGGATGGCGAGCCGCAACCGAGCTTGAACGCTCAGCCGATCGCGCGCGTCCGTTTCGTGGCAGATCCGCAGGTCGCGAAAGACCCGCTGTTTTCCGCCATCACCCAACGTCGATCGGCACGGGTGCCGTTCGACATGGCGCGCCCAGTTGAGCCGTCACGCGTTGCGATGTTTGCCAAGGGAACAGCCTCAACACTTCGGGTTGCTGCGTCTGCCGATCCCGCGCTGGTGCAAGACATCCGAGACCTCACGTGGCGGGCCTGGATGATCGAGGCGAAGACCCAACGCACGTGGATGGAGAGTGTCGATCTGATGCGCATTGGCCGCACCGAGATCGAAGCCAATCCGGATGGCATCTCCTTGGGCGGACCGTTCATTGAGACACTCGCCTTAGCGGGGCAAATCTCGCGACAGGCCCTCGCGGACCCGACGAGCATGGCCTTCAAGGGCAGCCTCGACCGCTACAAACCGATGCTGGATCAGACACTAGCCTATGTCTGGATCTCGACCGCTGGCAACACAAGAGCTGAACAGATATCGGCTGGCCGCGCTTATGTCCGCGCCAATCTCGAGGCCACGATGGCGGGCCTCAGCCTGCATCCGGTAAGCCAGGCGTTGCAGGAATATCCTGAGATGACGGCTGAGTTCGCGGGCCTGCATCAACGTCTTGGTGTTCAGGCTGGAGGCCGCATTCAGATGCTCGCACGGCTTGGATACGGTGCCGCGGTCACGGCCAGCGTGCGCTGGCCACGGGAGACGAAATTGCGTACGGGTTAAGTTTAGACTTGCCGCAGCGCGCGAACGTGCGGCGGCCTCAAGAAGTCCTTTCACACGGTCCCGTCGACCATCACTTCGAGCAGGCGAGGGCCAGCGCCTTTGAACGACGCGTCCAACGCCCCGCGCACCTTGGCTGGGTCGTCGATGCGTTCCGCCGGCATGCCCATTGCGCGGGCGAGCCCAACATAGTCGACCGGCGGATCGGCGAAATCCATGCCGACGTAAGCGCGCGAGCCGTGGAACGCGGTCAATCGTTGCTTGATGATGCGATAGCCGCCGTTGTTGGGGATCACGAACGTGATCGGCAGCTTATGATGCGCGGCCGTCCAAAGCGACTGGATCGAGTACATCGCGCTGCCATCGCCAACATAGGCCGCGACGCGACGCTTCGGCTGGGCAAGGGCAACGCCGACGGCTGCTGGCAATCCCCAGCCGATACCGCCTGAGGCGAGGCCGTGGAAATTGTGTCGGTCACGGTATTCATGGAGCGCACCGATGTAGCGGCCCGAGGTCAGCGATTCATCGACTAGAATCGCGTCGGCTGGCATTGCCTCCGTGAGCTGGAGCGCAAGCCAATCCGGGTTCATCGGTTTGCCAGCGCTTGCGGCGCCGGTGCTGGCAGCCGTGATTTCTGCGGCCAGCCTCGTGCGATTGGTCGACCAGTTTTTCTCGGCGATGGCGGCGATCCGAGCCTCGACACGGCCGGTGCGCTTTGGGCCAGACAACGCCGTTATCGCAGACTTTAACGCCAACGACGTTTCTTTGACGCAGCCAAGCGCTGCGATCTCAACTGAGTAATTCTTGGCGATATCCCAATCGACGAGACCGAACTGGACGATCGGCAGCCCATCCGGCAGCGGCGACACCTCGCTGTAGACCGACATCCGCAGCGGGTCCGTGCCGACGGCAATCATCAGGTCGTAGGGCTCCAGCAGCTTGCGCGTCGTCGCCTGCTGGCGTGTGAGGGCGCCAAGATAGACTGGCGAGCGCGACGGGAAATGTGCGCCGTAGGCGATGGTCTGCTGGTGCACCGGACAACCTATGGCGAGCGCCAACGCTTCGACTTCGGCGAACGCGTTGCTCTTCACGACCTCATCACCAACCACCATCACGGGCCGCTCTGCTCGCAAAATACGCTCGGCCAACCGGCGTAGGGTTGCCGCGTCCGGCGCGACGCTGGTCACCACACGCGACGACGTCATCAGATCGAGCGGGCCTTCCATATTCAGGATATCGCCAGGCAGCGAAATGAACACCGGGCCGGTTGGCGGTGTCGTCGCAATCTTGGCCGCGCGCCTGATGATGCGCGGCAGATCCTCAAGACGTGTCACCTCGACGGCCCATTTCACCAGCGGCGCCGCCATTTCGACCATCGGGCCATAGAGCAGTGCCTCCATCAAGCCGTGGCCTTGCTCCTGTTGGCCGGCGGTGAGGATCATCGGCGTGCCCGTAAATTTCGCATTGTAGAGCGAGCCCATGGCGTTACCGAGCCCGGGCGCGACGTGCACGTTGGCGGCCACCAACTGGCCCGTGGCGCGCGAAAACCCGTCGGCCAGGGCAACCACACGGCTCTCCTGCATGGCCATGACGTAGGTCAGCTCAGGATGCTCCGCGAGAGGATGCATGATCGGCAGCTCGGTCGTGCCAGGATTGCCAAACAGATGAGTCACCCCCTCGGACTTGAGCAGCGCGAGAAAGGCTGAGCGGCCGGTTGTTGTGTTGCGCGCATTGGTTTTGGCTGTGGTCATGTCGTGCGGCCCTGGCAGAAACTGAGAGGAAACCTGCGGCAATCATTGCCGTGTGGCAAGCGAACTGAGACGAGTTCTTGGCGGCTGACCCTCGACGCATCGCAGCCAAGCCGCTATCGGTTGGCTATGTCTGGCCCGGCTCCTGCCAAAACGATATCGATTGCCCTCGGCGTTACAATTGCACGCGAGGCATTCGATAACCCGTGGCAAGACCATGTCTGGCGCGCCGTATCGGTGTTCTTGGATGCCGAACCCGTTGAAACCTGGCGTGTCCTTGAGCAGCGTCCTGGTTACGACCATTATCACGTGGCGACGCTGCCTTTAGAATTGCACCGCAAAGAAACGCCTGGGTATTTAGCCAACCTGATGGGTGAGCAACCCGGTATCTATGTCATTATCAGGCCTGGACCATCCATCCACGATGGGCCGGAGCCGGTGCATGTCGCTCTGATTACAGCGTCAGCTCACGATGTGGAGGCCTATGGGCATCTTGGCGAAGAGGTCATCGGTTGCGTTGCCATACCAGCGGCGGTGCGCGAGCTGATCGAAGCCTTTGTCGATGCCCATCACGTCGAAGAGACATTTCGGAAACGGAAGCGCAAACCGCACATGGTTGAGGACGACCACCAGTTCGGACAGGAACCGATCCACGTCCTGCGAGATCGTATGCGCAAAGCCCAGAAGGGCGAACCATCGTGAGCGACGACACAGACAAGAGCGATGAGCCCTTTTTTGCTCGTTGGTCACGCCGCAAGCAACAGGCAATAACGGTCAAGGCGACGCCTGTTTTGCACGTTGCGACGGCGTCTGAACCTCAGGCAGCCGCACCAGCGCCATTGCCTCAGGAGGCGGTCAAATCTGAAGTCTCGACCGCGGCGCCATCAGGCGATGAGGCAGCCAAACCCAAGCCGCTCACCGAAGCCGACTTCGACGACGTCAATTTCGACGCGCTGACCTACGGCTCGGACTACGGCCGGTTCATGCAGGACGGCGTGCCCGAGAGCATTCGGCAAAAGGCGCTCGGCAAACTCTGGCAATCCGATTCGATCTTTACCGCCGTTGATCCCTTCCAGGACTATGCCGGCGACTACACGGACGCGGCCACGGTGCCAAAGTCAGGGATTGTGAAGACGGCCTACAAGGTCGGCCAAGGCTTTCTGTCGGATGATGAAGCCCATGCCTGGCATCGGCTCGGCAAAGCGCCATTGGGCGCTGATATGATGGCTTTGCCCGTGCTTGTGCCGGGCGTTCGGGTACGCTTGTCCGCGGCGGAGGAAGGTGCAGCGCTGCTGGCCGTGCATCAATCGGCAATCTTGGAGACGGCTGGCGCATCCATCGGCCCGGAATTGGCCGCGAGTTGGGCCTACGGGCTAACGCCCGAGGGCTACGGTCAATCGATCGCGGGTGGCGAGATCATCGAGATTGCCATTGATGAGGAAACCGGCGCGGCGGTTGCTTTCAGCG
This sequence comes from Hyphomicrobiaceae bacterium, assembly GCA_031409695.1. GTDB lineage: Bacteria > Pseudomonadota > Alphaproteobacteria > Rhizobiales > Hyphomicrobiaceae > JABFRJ01. Next base: position 1,000 of record JANNXS010000126.1, on the reverse strand, counting down.
GCCGCAAGGACAATCAAATTGTTGCAGTCTTCGTGCACGCGCGCCGCGCACGCAAAGGGCTCGGCAGCGCTCTGCTCGCGCGGGGGATCGCGGCCATACGTGAAGCCGGATATGTCCAAGTCGCACTCGAGGCTGCTCCTGGTACGCGCGACTTCTACGAACGCGAGGGCTTCGCTGCCCGCGGGAAACTGCAAAAACCCACGCGCGGTGGGCTCCGGTTGGAGGTAACGATAATGGAAAAGTTGCTCACAGCCCCCGCTGAGCTGACCATCACCCGCGAATCGCCTGACCAAGCCGAAATCCGCGCCTTCTTCGCCGCCTCTGAGGCCTACATGGGCGCTTTGTATCCGGCGGAGAGCAACCATTTCGTCGATGCCAGCGCGCTTACGAAGCCGAACGTCGTGTTTCTGGTCGCGCGTGGTGGCGGGAAGGCGCTTGGTTGCGGCGCGATCGCCAAGGCGGCTGACGGCAGTGCCGAGATCAAGCGCATGTGGGTGTCGCCCGAAGCGCGCGGGTTGAAACTTGGCCAGTGCCTGATGGATGCGTTGATTGCAGAGGCTCGAGTCGAGGCGATCAGCAAGTTGCAACTCGAAACCGGGATCTCACAGCCTGAAGCGCTCGGCCTTTACAGGCGCTCGGGATTCAAGGAAGTTGCGCCCTTTGGTGACTATCTGCCCGATCCTCTGAGCGTGTTCATGGAGCGAATCATCTAGGGGATCATCTGTGTGATCTTAAAGAAAAAAGCGCACCCTGCGGAAGCAGAATGCGCTTTCAATCGGAGCCGGTTTTAATCGCAGCCGGCCGAACCTTGCTCAGGCCACTTTGCGCACGCGAGCGAGCCGCGTAACGTTGCCTCTTGCAGCAGCTTTCTTCGGCTGTTGCATTGGCCCCCCGCGGCGATGTTCGCTCACGGTGATGTCACGTGCCTGAAATGCCTGACGCAGAACGTCTACGACCCGTTGGGCCTCAACGCCACCGCGTACGACCATATCAAACGCCG
>JANNXS010000125.1:0-2275 GCA_031409695.1 Hyphomicrobiaceae bacterium | reverse complement strand
GAACGATTAAGGATGTGCGAGGCCAGACAGGTCAAAAGCCTCCGATTGAACTGGCGAATTCTGGAACAAGACTGCTGGCGATCGTTTGGATTTTGGTGCGGCTCGATCGATTCGGCGTCGTGTCGCACAGCGACCGGCCAGGAACATCTACGGACTTTTTTCAGCAGAGGCCGGCAAACACAAAGTTGCCGTAAGTTTTGGTTAACCACGCTCTTAAACTGTTTGCAAAACCAACAATGGCACACTAGCGGACGGAGAGTGAGCAAGGTCGCGGATTTGCGCGGCCTGCGGACCGAGCGGGGCTACGATGATATCGAATGTTTTGCGTCTTAATGTCGCCAAGCTCTGCAACGAGTCTGTCGAGGGATATTCCGAAGCAGCAGAGCGCGAGTCTTTAAAGGCTGCGGCCGCGAAAAAGATTGAAGAACTTTTCGACGTTCTGAAGATTGACTATCGCAACGACCACAACACGCGCGAGACGCCACAGCGTTTTGCCAAGATGCTCGTCGAGGAAACACTGTCGGGCCGCTATACACAACCCCCAAAAATCACTGACTTTGACAATGCCCAGAATTACGACGAGTTGATCGTCACCGGGCCGATCGAGGTCCGCTCGACCTGCGCCCACCACATGATGCCGATCTATGGCAGCGCCTTTATCGGCGTTCTGCCGTCGGTCGATGGCAAGATAATCGGCCTGTCCAAGTATGACCGCATTGTCGACTACTTCGCTTCGCGTCTGCAGATCCAGGAAGAACTGGTGAAGCAGATCGAAAAATTCATTGTCGACACGACACAGCCACGCGGCCTGGCCGTCAGGATCAGCGCAGTGCACATGTGCAAGACGCACCGCGGTGTCAGAGCCAGCCACAAGAGCAGGATGGTCAACTCGACATTCTACGGCGAAATGTCGCGCAATCCGTCTCTCAGGGCCGAATTCTTGCAGGAATGCGCTGTCCTGGAATCGCATTGACGCCGCGGCTGCGGGCTATCTGACAAATACGAACTGGCTGGCGAGAGGCAGTCTGGCGCGGGATCTTTCGCGGCTCAGGCGGCCCGTCGGTTCCATGGCAAAACTGCAAGAAGCTTTGCCATTCCACACCATCCGCTCACCCCGGCGAAGACCAGCCCAGCGCCAACAAAGCCCGCGAGGCCGGCGAACGCGGGATGCAAGAACTGTCCAAGCAGAACGCCGGTCAGAACCAGTGACCCGGCGAGGATCTGTACCTGACGCATGATCTCGATCGGCTTGGTGGCATCGATCACCACCGGCAGACCGCCCGCCTTCCAACTCTCGATGCCTCCTTCGAGGATATAGGCGTCGCACGCCACGGAATTCCGCAGGGTGGCTGCATTGGCTGCTGTGCGATTGCCTGATTTGCAGTGGAAGATCACCTTGGTCGCGCCCTCTACGACAAGGCCGGGCCCCAGCCGCGACAATGCAGCGTTGCGCGCTCCGGCGATACGCTCACGCGCATGTTCATCCGGTTCACGGATATCCACCAGCATGGCTCCGTCCGCCAGAAGCCTTCTGGCCTCGGTCACAGAAATCGTCGGCAGCATGATATGGCCTCTCCCGACCCCTCGCGGTTGGCAGCAATTGCGATACGCATCACATTCGCATATAGAGATATGAAATGCAAGACTGTGGGGCAGCGATGAGCACGCCGGAAATCCAAGCCTTCTTCGATGATGCGACCAACACGATCAGTTATCTCGTTGGCGATCCGTCTACGGGCTGCGCTGCCGTGATCGATCCGGTGCTGGACTACGAGCCCAAGTCGGGCGGGGTCGACACGCGATCGGTTGATGCAGTGCTCGCCGCTGCCCGCGCACGCACCCTGAGGCTTGACTGGGTGCTGGAAACCCATGCCCACGCCGATCACCTTTCCGGTGCGCCACTGATTGCCGCCAGAAGCGGCGCGCGGATCGGCATCGGCGAACACATCAAGGACGTGCAGGAAATTTTCAGGCCAATCTTCAACATTGAGGATATCCGCCCGGACGGCGGGGATTTTGACCACCTCTTCAAGGATGGCGAGGTGTTCAGTGTCGGCAATCTTAAGGTAGAGGTGATCCACACGCCCGGGCACACCCCAGCCTGCGTCAGTTACCGAATCGGGAATGTCGTCTTTGTCGGTGATACCCTGTTCATGCCTGACTATGGCACGGCCAGGGCGGACTTCCCCGGAGGCAGCGCGCAGCTGTTGTTCCGGTCGATTCAGAAGCTCCTTGCCCTGCCACCACAGACACGGCTGTTCATGTGCCATGACTA
>JANNXS010000124.1:0-3167 GCA_031409695.1 Hyphomicrobiaceae bacterium | reverse complement strand
TGCAGGAAGGTGACGATGCCCGCATTGGGGCGGGATTTGCTGGGTCGGACGTCTTTCACTGTCGTACGTACGTGGATGGTATCGCCTGCGAACACGGGTGCGGGAAAGCGCGTCTCAGTCATGCCGAGATTGGCGACTGTCGTGCCGAGCGTCGTGTCCTGGACGGACAGGCCTATGACGAGGCCTAGAATGAACAGTGAGTTGAACAGCGGCTTGCCGAACTCGGTGCCCTTGCAATACTCATAGTCGAGATGGATGGCGGCGGGATTGTGGGTCGCGGTGCTGAACCAGACATTGTCCGCTTCCGTGACCGTACGTCGGATCTCGTGGTCAAAGACCTGCCCGACCGTGAATTGCTCGAACCAAAGGCCTGCCATGTGCCGTCTCCTGTAGGATGATGGTAAGTGACGACATTGGTACAGCGCTTCGAGGCGACTGCAAGCAGGACACCTTAAGAGGGAAACCGGGCAAGCGGGACACCGGTGGCACAGCGGCTCTGATCTGCTAAACGGCTGGCAACTGAGAGACGCACCGAAAGCGAGCACACCTCAATGTCCGCGACGAAAGATCAGGTTCTGGCCCAACTCAAGCGGGTCAAGGGCCCTGACATGCAAAGCAATATCGTCGATCTAGGCCTAGTGTCGGAAGTCCTGCTCAAGGACGGCAAGGCCTATTTCTCGATTACAGTTCCATCCGATCGAGCAGAGGAACTTGAACCACTGCGGCAAGCGGCCGAGAAGGTGGTCAAGGATGTCGAGGGCATCGTCGGCGTCACAGCTGTTTTGACGGCGGAAGCCGCCAAAAGCGGTACGCGATCCGCGCCAAAGCCTGCGGCCAAAGGCGCCGGTGGCATGGTGCCCGAGAGCACACGCGTGCAAGCCGCACGCGCCTCTGGGCATGCTCACGATCACGCCCCTGGCGGGCATGACCACGGGCGTGACCACGGGCATGACCACGGGCACGCAGCAGCGCCCGCGGCGAAACCAGCCGCACCGGTGCGTTCGGCTGCCACCCCGGCGGGCGGCGCCCGCCAGACCATTGCGGTTGCCGGCATCAAGCATCTGATTGCCGTGGCCTCGGGCAAGGGTGGCGTTGGCAAATCCACGACCGCGACCAACCTCGCGCTCGGCTTCCAGGCCATCGGCCTCAAGGCCGGTATTCTCGACGCCGACATCTATGGCCCATCACAGCCGCGCCTGCTCGGTTTAACGGGGCGCCCGCAGGCCGGCCCCGACAACAAGCTCCGCCCGATGATGGGCTATGGCCTAAAGGCCATGTCGATTGGGCTGCTCATCGACGAAGGAACGCCGATGATCTGGCGCGGCCCCATGGTGACGTCGGCCATCACGCAGCTGCTGCGTGATGTGGCGTGGGGTGAAGGTGGCGACCTCGACGTTCTCGTGATCGACATGCCACCCGGCACCGGCGATATCCACCTCAGTATGACGCAGCAGTTCCCGCTTGCCGGCGCCATCATCGTGTCGACGCCACAAGACCTCGCGCTTATCGACGCGCGCAAAGGGCTGAACATGTTCCGCCAGGTGGATGTGCCGGTTCTCGGCATCATCGAGAACATGAGCTACTTCATCTGCACCAAGTGCGGCGAGCGCCACGAGATCTTCGGACACGGCGGCGCGCGCGACGAAGCCGAAAAACTCGGCATCCCGTATCTTGGCGGTGTGCCACTCGACATTGAGATCCGTGCCCGCTCGGACGCCGGCCAGCCCATTGTAGCGACCAACCCGAACAGCCCGCATGCGCAGATCTATCGGGACCTCGCTGCAAAGGCCTGGAGCGAGCTTGAGAAATCTAAAGGACAGCGTGTCGAGCCGCCCAAGCTGCTGATCACCGAAAATGGCGGCCAGTTGCAAGTGCTGTTCGAGGGACAGCCAGCTTTCCTTGTCTCGGCGGAAATGCTGCGCGTCATGAGCCCGTCGGCGGAGGTGCAAGGCCATTCTCCGGATCAGCGTGTTACGGTGGCCAAAAAGCGTAACGTCAAGATCAAGAGCCTTGAGCCCGTCGGCAACTACGCGTCGCGCATCACCTTCGATGACGGCCACAGCACCGGGCTGTTCACCTGGAGCTATCTGCAACTGCTCAACCGTGAGCGCGACAAGCGCTGGAACCAATATCTCGCTGAATTGGAGGCGAAGGGGCTCGATCGCGGGTGAGGGTGTGGTAAAAATTCAACGCCGCATGCCACTGCCGGCTGTCGCTTGCGATTCGGTTTGGACTTCAAGTTGAAAGGTGAATATGTCGACTGCTAGCTGCAGTGGGTCGTGGTCTGGGGGCAAGATGCGCGCGTCTTTCGCGACTTTCATGACAACGGCCATCGGCACAGCGGCCATCGGCGTTGCGGTGGCGGCCTTCACAACTGGTGCCTTGGCGCAGAACGCATACGTTGCCGTTGAAGGCGGTCTCAGCTGTATCACTGGCAAAGCCATTATCGATGAGCCGGGCATGAAGCTAGGCGATAACGGCTGTGGTGGGCGTGGTTCGATTGAAGTGGGGCGCACCGGGGCGCCACTGTTTGGGATCCTGGACCACTGGGCGTTGCGGGGGCGCCTGTCCGAGACCAAGGACAAATTGACCTACGTCGATCCTGCAACGACCGTGGATGCAACTTTGCGCGAGCGGCGGACCGTTTTGGATGCGGAAGTCGGCGCACGGACACCATTCGGCCTGTTTGGGGGCGTTTCGCGTATGACGCTCGGCTTGCGGTATGCGGCCTGGAACGGCGACATGAGTGCAACTAGCGTTCCCGGCACTTCCGAAAAGTTCACGTTCGACACAACCGGTTTCGGTCCGCGCATCGGCATGCGATCGTCGATCCCACTTGGGACGCATTTGATGTATGAATCGACGATGGGAGCGTCGGCGCTGTTCAGCCGCGGCACCGGTAAATCATTCGTGAATGGCGTTTTAGTCGACTCAGGATCTGAGAATGGCACGGTCTTCAGCATCGATAGCCTGTCTTTGCTGTCTTACAAACTCAATGGCGCCGAGACGGGTTCGGTCTTGTCGGTTGGCATCGCGAGCGATTACTATTTCAATCAGGTTCCAGGGTCAGATCCGCGGGTGAGCCGCTACTCCGTCGGTCCCGTTGCGCGTTTCCGTATGCCGCTGCAATGACAAGTTGCGAGTAGTGACTTCCATCGCGGCGCCGG
>JANNXS010000123.1:0-4633 GCA_031409695.1 Hyphomicrobiaceae bacterium | reverse complement strand
CAGGTCGGCCGAAGTTTTCAGCGTCTTGCCGTAGTAGTCTTTCACATCCTTGACGATGTCGACGGTCATGCGGTCAATCTCCAGGCGAATGGCTCAATACAGCATGCAGGGCGGGTATGACGGTCGCGTGTCTTGGTTGCGGACGCCAGGGTGCCGGATGTGATTTATACCTCACACTATATTGAGAACTGCGCTCTCTTCCCAATGGCGAGGGCGTTGGGGCGAACACAAAAGAGTTATCACGCACGGTGGTGACTAGCCCCTCAGCGGTAGACGTCGACCAACTGTCAGGCCGTTAAACGGGTTACGAGGTTTTTCAGCATTCCGGCCGTCGCTCCCCAAATGTAATGGTCGCCATAGGGGATGGCCCAGTAGGTGCGCACGCGTCCGCGCCACTCGCGGCTGTGTTTTTGGTGGTTGGCTTCGTCGAGCAGAAACGCCAGCGGCACCTCAAAGGTGTGCGCAACCTCTTCGGGTTGCAACGTCAGCTCAAATGTCGGGCGAACCAATGCGACCACCGGCGTGATGTGAAACCCCGTGCCCGTCCGATAGCCATCGAGAAAGCCGATCGGCTCCACGTGGCGCCGATCGAGGCCGATTTCTTCCTCAGCCTCGCGGAACGCCGTGTCGATCGGTCCCGCATCGCCCGGATCAACGCGACCGCCAGGAAAGCTGATCTGTCCGGCATGTTTCTTGAGCGTTTCCGTGCGCTGCGTCAGCAACACCGAGAGCGTCTCGCGCAGGACGATCGGCACCAACACGGCGGCCGGCGCAGGCGTGTCCATCACTGCGAGGTCGCCAGCCAATTCGGGGTTGAGATCCCAGTCACTCCGCCCCAGCGCTCGCGCCGAGCGTGGATCAAACAAGCTGTCCGTCGGGGCCGCAAGCAGACGCCCGCTTGCGTGCGTTCGAATCCGCTCAGGCGTGAAGGCTAAATGCTTCATAGCAACACCATAGCACGCGCCGCGCCGTCCGCATCAAGACCACGCGGGTGCACGCAAGTTGGGGCAGGTCGCCGCAGCTGATGGTTGCCGGAAACCTGTGCTATCAGGCCCATGACTCAATTGGGACGCTGGGACGAGTTGGAGACGTTGACATGAGCCACGACCTTGGCCAGCCGATGCCCAATAAGACACTGAGCCTATCGCAAGACCAGCATCGGCCGATCAGCCAGGGACGCGACCGGCGATTGATCGGACAGCGCACATTTGCATGGAGCGTGGTGGTGATGGCGGCGGTCATGGTGGCCGGCCCGAGCGCGTATGCCCATCCGCCAACGATCGTCGATGGCAGCGCTGAAAAGGCCACCGCCGAAGAACTCGTTGACTTTCGCAAGCGGCTTGCGGCCGCCGTAAAAGCCAAAAATTCAGCGGCGCTGAAAGGCATGTACGCCAAAACCTTTCAGCACACGGATCCGTCCGGCAAAATCGACACCCGGGATATGCGCATCGCGGCGCTGCTTGCCGGCAATCCCAGCATTGAAACAGCGACGGCGGAGGATCTTGTCATTAGCGTGCACGCGGGTGGCTGGGCGGCCGTCGCCTTTGGCACCAGCCCGATAACGTCGCCCGTCGACAGCAACGTCGACACCGTGCGCTGGACAGCCATGTACGTGCGCACGGAGCAGAGCTGGCACCTCGTCGCCAGCCATGCGACGCGCGGGAACGAGGCGACCAAGAGCGAAGCGAAAAAGTGAGCCTGCACCTCCACTTCTAGCCAGGATCAGCGCGCCGCTCAGATAGCGGTGGCACGCGATGATGCAGAAGCCCGCAATCCGTCTTACGCTGCCACCCTCACACCAACCGTGACTGCTCGACCGCGGCTGCGATGAAGCTCTTGAACAGCGGATGTGGCTCGAACGGGCGTGATTTCAGCTCCGGATGATACTGCACTCCAATGAACCACGGATGGTCCGTGTACTCGATCGTCTCGGGCAACAAGCCGTCGGGTGACATGCCACAGAAGCGCATGCCCTGGGCTTCGAGTTGTTCGCGATAGGTGGTGTTGACCTCGTAGCGGTGGCGATGGCGTTCAGAAATGCGCGTTTCGCCATAGATTTTGGCGATCTTACTGCCTTCCGCAAACACGTTCACATAGGCACCGAGCCGCATTGTGCCACCAAGATCGCCACCGGATTTGCGCGTTTCGAGATCGTTGCCCTTCATCCATTCGGTCATCTCACCAACGACCGGTTCGCTGGTCGGGCCGAACTCGGTCGATGACGCGCCTTTAATGCCAACCAACGAACGGGCTGCCTCGACGACGGCCATCTGCATGCCAAAGCAGATGCCGAAGTAGGGTGTCTTGCGTGTGCGTGCGAAGCGGGCGGCCGAGATTTTGCCCTCGGAGCCGCGCTCACCAAAGCCGCCGGGCACGAGAATACCGTGCACGCCCTCCAGGTACGGCGTCGGGTCCTCATGCTCGAACACCTCACTCTCGATCCACTGGATATTGACGCGCACATTGTTGGCAATGCCGCCATGGATAAGGGCCTCGTTGAGGGATTTGTAGGCGTCCTTTAGGCCTGTGTATTTACCAACGATCGCGATCGTCACTTCGCCCTCGGGGTTAGCGATGCGGCGGGATATCTTCTCCCATTTGGTGAGGTCAGGACGCGGCGCGCCCGTGATGCCGAAGGCCTTCAACACCTCGTTGTCAAAACCCTCGCGATGATAGGCGAGCGGCACATCATAGATGCTGGCCACGTCAAGCGCCTGGATGACAGCTTCCTCGCGTACATTGCAGAACAACGCGATTTTGCGGCGTTCGCCCTTGGGGATCTCGCGATCTGCACGACACAACAGGATGTCAGGCTGAATGCCGATGGAGCGCAGCTCCTTAACGGAATGCTGCGTCGGCTTGGTCTTGAGTTCGCCGGCGCTTGGAATGTACGGCAGCAGCGTCAGGTGCACATAGATGCATTGCCCGCGGGCTAAATCGTTGCCAATTTGGCGGATGGCCTCGAAGAACGGCAAGCCCTCTATGTCGCCAACGGTGCCCCCGACTTCGATCAACACAAAATCGATGCCCCCCCCGTTTTCATTGGCATTGCCGTCAAGCACGAAGGCCTTGATGGCGTTGGTCACGTGCGGGATCACCTGCACCGTGCCACCGAGGAAATCGCCACGCCGCTCCTTGGCGATGATCTCCTGATAGATGCGGCCCGTGGTGATATTGTCAGCGCGCGTCGCGGAGACGCCAGTGAAGCGCTCGTAATGCCCCAAATCGAGGTCGGTTTCAGCACCGTCGTCGGTGACAAACACCTCGCCGTGCTGGGTCGGGCTCATAGTGCCCGGGTCGACATTGAGGTATGGGTCCAGCTTGCGCAGCCGAACCGAATAGCCTCGGGCTTGTAGAAGCGCTCCAAGGGCCGCTGAAGCCAGCCCTTTGCCAAGCGAAGACACCACGCCGCCAGTGATGAAGATGTACCGCGTCATGGGCTTTCTGGTTAGACCCGTTCCCAGCGATTCGGAAAGGCTAAGTCGTCGCGGGGGCATTTCGTGCACAGGATTGCGCGGTCCGTCGCGGCTTGAGGGCGGGTCTGCTTGTGACGTCGCTGAGGAGGTTCGAGCCGTCCGTGCAGGCGCTCCGGTCTCGCAGCGCCTGTGCAGGGATGGCAGGATCAGCGGCTAAGCAGCGGCTTTGGGACTTTCAACAAACCGGGATTCCAGCGCGGTGGTAGCGGCTGCGGGTTGAGCATTTTGGTTCCGCCGCGGAGTAATTTGCTGCCCCAGCGTGGCGGAAGCGGCTGCGGGTTGAGAGCGAACGCCGGTGCTGCAATGCTGGTCGCAATGGCGGTAGCGATCATTGTAGACAGGATAGATCTGCGGGTCATGGCACGTCTCCGATGTGATGGCCTGCGGCGCAAGCCGAGTGACATGGAGATAGCCGAAAGAGGTTGGTCGGCGCTGTTCCCGGCGGAACCGGAGGCCTTTGAGTGTCCGCGCAGATTGCTGGCTGCTGAATGCCGATAGCGGCCTATCCTTGACCTTCCATGCCAGATCTCCGACACCTCGGCGTATGCCCAATTGGACCGTTTCTATCGATCGCTTCCCGACGGCCGGCACGTTCACAATTGCGCGCGGATCGCGCAGTGAGGCCGTCGTTGTCGTTGCGACCGTGACGGAAGGATCATGCGTCGGCCGAGGCGAGGCTACGCCATACAAGCGCTATAACGAGACCGTCGAGGGCGTCGCGGCGGCCATTTTGGCGGCGAACGCGCCTCTCGACCGCGAGGCTGTGCGCCGGACGCTGCCGCCCGGCGCGGCACGCAATGCCATCGATTGCGCACTTATCGATTTCGAAGCCAAGCGCTCCGGCATGCGTGCGCACGCTCTGCTCGGATTGGACATGCCGGTGTCGCTGACGACGGCCTACACATTAAGTCTTGCGACCGCTGATGAGATGGCGGCAAAGGCGCGGGCTCATGCCGACAAGCCGTTGCTGAAAGTGAAACTAGGGGGCCCGGACGATATCGACCGCTTGCGTGCCATCCGAAGCGCTCGGCCGGACGCGCGGCTCATCGTCGATGCCAACGAGGGTTGGTCGCCTGGCGTCTTCCCGGCCATGATGCAGGCCTCCGCCGAGCTGCGCGTCGAACTGATCGAGCAACCGGTGCCAGCGGGCCAGGATG
>JANNXS010000122.1:0-3199 GCA_031409695.1 Hyphomicrobiaceae bacterium | reverse complement strand
GTGCCCACCGCCGGTCGGAATGATCGACGGGACTGAAGGCCTGTCAGTGGCGGAAGAGGCCAAGCGCGCACACGAGCACGAGGAGGAATGCCTATTTTTCGTTGCTCTTTCCCGCGCAAGAACGCACCTTCGGCTTCACCTCGCGCGAAAGCAGCCCAGTGGTAAGAACCGTTCGGCCTCGCCGTTTCTCAACTGGCTGCCGACGCACTTAGTCAATGAGATCGTACATCCGGCGACCTTGGCCTTGCCCGCTGGTTCGCTGCGCCCCTCATCCATCCCGGTCACCTGGGCGACTAGCTGGCGACTGACCGACAACCGTCTGAAGTCCTATCACCAGTGTCCCCGCCGCTTCTTCTACACGCACGTGCTCGGCCTAGGCAGTGCCCGCAAAGCAACCGCATTCTCTCGGACGCATGACTGCCTCTTCGACCTACTGCGTTGGCTGGCCGATGCCCGACGCGCGGCGGAACCAAGCTTGGCGGAGACCGAGGCGGCGTTTGATGCGATCTGGCAAGGGCGAGGCCCCGTCGATCACGCCTTCGCGGACGACTATCGGCGCCTAGCGTCCCGTTTAGTGGCGGCGCTCCTGCGGGCACGTGCCGGCAGACGATTCCGCGAGGCCGAGGCGCTCGCGATCGACTTTCGGAATGGGCAAGTCCTTGTCGAGCCTAATGAGCTTGCCGAGCTGCCAGACGGTACCGTTGTCCTCCGGCGCGTCCACACCGGCTATAAGCGCACCGATGAATATGATCGCCTCGAATACACGCTCTATCGGCTCGCCGCCGAAGCCCGGTTCGGTGCAGGGGCGGCTGTCGAAGCGCTGCATCTGACCGACGAAACCATTGAGATGGTCACTGTGTCGAGTGCGAAAGTCGAATTTCGGCGTACGAAGAGCGAGGCCATGCTAGCCGACATTGCTGCAGGGCGCTTTCCGCCGGAGATCGACAGCGTAACCTGCCCACGCTGCCCGCATTTCTTCGTCTGCGCAGCGACACCTCGAGGGCCGCTGAGCCTCGTTTAAAGACCCTCGGCCGTCGCCTTTCCGGCTTGTTGCCGCCGTCCCGATCAAGAGGTAAGGGACGCAGACGGGCATTGGGGCCAGTACTCGCGCTCCCCGGAGTGCAACCCAATGTCATCTACAGACGTGTTTTACCAGGCCGAAGGCCTGCGCGAGATCCAGCATCTCGAGATTGAGTCCGATGCCACCTTCGCCATCATCAAAGGCCGTGTCGCCGAGCGACATGGCTTCCCGGTTCAAATGTTGTTCATCTTCATTGAGGATGCAGACGAGCCGATCGACGACACGCACGCTGTGCGTGATCACGCCGGCCCGACTGGCGTGAAGCTGCACGTACATCGCTGCCAACACATCGAGGTCACCGTCACGTTCAACGGCGAGACGGTCGAACACCGCTTTCGGCCGGGAGCGACGGTCGCCCGAGTCAAGCGGTGGGCGGCCGAGGACAAGTTTGGGATGAACGATGAGGAGGCCGGTGAGCACCTCCTGCAGGTTGCCGGGACTCACGATCGGCCACCTCCAGGCGCTCACATCGGGACCTTGGTCGCCTCCCCACATTGCCGGCTCGCTTTCGATCTCGTTGCCGACCAGCGAGTCAATGGTTGGTCGAGCCAGCGAGCGTGAGCGCGCCGGATCAACGGGCCTTCGAGGCGGACGTGGCCAGGGCCGTGTTCCGCATCGGGGTCGCGGAACGGCGCTGGCGTCTAGTGACCGTCGCGTGGCCCTTTGCCCTTGTTGGGCTCGTAGCGAAGGACGGCCGCGAATACGTGCTGCGGTTGAACTGCGAGGGATTCCCCCAGAAGCCTCCAACCGGAGGCCCATGGGATCTCCAGAGCAACGTCATTCTGGCCTTCGATCTCTGGCCGCGCGGTCGTGGTGGACGGGTGTCGGCTGTTTTCCGTACTGACTGGAAGGGCGGGACCGCGCTCTACCTGCCCTGCGATCGGGAGAGTTTCGTGGGCCACGATAACTGGCGGACGGAAATGCCGTCGAAGATCTGGCGGCCAGCCGACGGAATCGTTCAATACCTGGAGATCGTCCATGAGCTGCTCAATAGCCGAGACTATGCGCCGCCTCTGCGCGCCGCATCATAGGATTTCTTGCTCGTGGTTCGTTTGGCGCCACCTGGTTGCCACGCTGCGCACACGCGGCCGCGGTCGTACCCGTGAGAGTGGTGCCTTCCTGTTGGGTTATCGGAACGGAAGTGTCGCGCGGATTGTGGACTTCATTCTTTATGACGATCTCGATCCGCATTGCCTTGACACCGGCATAGTCCGATTCGACGGGCACTATTTCGGTCAGCTTTGGACTATTTGTGCAGAGCGGCGCCTAACGGTCGTGGCCGACGTGCACGTGCATCCCGGCAGCGAGACGCAGAGCGACTCTGATCAGGCCCATCCGATGATCTCGCGGGCAGGGCATGTCGCGCTCATCCTGCCGCGCTTCGCGCGCCGCCCTGTCTTTCGCCGCCACATTGGAATCTATCGATATCTCGGCGCAAAGCGCTGGTCCTCCGTCTCGCCTACCGACCGCCGCAACTTCCTTTACATTGGATTGTGAGGACAGCTATGACCACGTTCGCCCTGGCGGAATGTCTCCACCGCCTCGTAAAGCAGGCCCTCGACAGCGGTTCAGCACAAAATCGAGCCGAGGCCGAAGCTCGCTTCCGCGGTTATCGGCTCGGGCTTGCCATCGGACACGCCGAAGCGGGCGATCCTTTGGCGCAGGCTGCGCTGCTGACCGCAGTCGCGCTAGGGCGTCGGGTCTTTCTGGGCGGGGTCAGCGTAGACGGAGCGCTCGATGTGCCGATGACAACGCCTTTACCATGGGGGCCGACGCTTGCTGACGCGGTCGCGCAGTTGGGAGGGCAGGTGGCGCCGATCTCGGATGGAATGCCGACGGTGATCATCGGTGGCCCCGTTCAGGCCCGCACCGACAGATTTGCGATCCGCGCGGCTTGGGGCGGCTGGCGAGGAGGGATTGTTCCGGGCCATTCCAAACTGGCACCCGCAGAGGGTCCAGCGATGCCGCTGGCCGCGATGCTTGCCGCCGGCCTCGCGATCAACGAAGCCTTTCTGTTCGTGAACGGCGAGGCGCCCGTGGCCGGGCGGCGCGCCTTGGGGCTCTCGCTTTGGCGACCTGACGCTCGCGTTAGTTGGCTCGAAGATGATTTGGACGAAC
>JANNXS010000121.1:0-3258 GCA_031409695.1 Hyphomicrobiaceae bacterium | reverse complement strand
GCCACGGCACCATATAAATGATCTTTTGATTGTTCTTAGTCGCCACCTGTTCGTAAACGGGGCGCAGGTATTTGTGCAGCACCTTGAGTTCTTCAGCATTGCCTACCAGGAACGGAATGCTCTCTGTGCCGAGCAATGGTTCATCGCCGACCTGCTGGATGTTCAGCACATCGGCCATGGGCACAAGGCCGTCGCGAACAGCACGCAGATGTTCCGGGCCCTTAAAACCAAGCTGACCGCCAGCTTTTACCGTAATGACGACGCTGCCGTTGGTTGCCTTCTTGACCTCGTCGGCAAAGCGGATGGCGTTCTTTGTGTGGAAGTTGCTATCGGGCCAGACCGTGGAGAGATCCCAGGCTGTCGTCTGTGCCACGGCCGCCGGTATGCAGGCGGTCATTGCGGCGGCGACTGCGACGCCGCCCAGAAGCAAACGTTTTGTAAGCATCGATCTCTCCCTGTGCCCGACCGGCGGGCCACGCTGCAACAGAGAGTTGCCGGTCAGCGCGCCGTGCGCAAGCGCAAAAAGTGCGGCAGTCGCACGAGGAAGCAGCGGCATCTGCCAATTCTGCGTTCAGCCAGACGATGCTGTCCAATCGTCAGGCCCTGCCCATCCCGCCCCCACCAGGCGTTTTGACCACCAGACGCTGGCCGGGTTTGATCACTTGCGTGCCCTTGCCCTTGAGCTTGGTGCCGTCGGCGAGGCCGACGTAACCGGCGGCTCCAGGCTCGCCGCCGAGGCGGCCGCGCGGCGGATAGTCGATGCGATCGAACGCTGCCAGCAGTTCGAACGGCTCGCCGATGCCGCTCTCGATCTCGATGAGTTGGCCGTGCCCACCGCGTGTGCGACCTGCGCCGCCAGAATTGTCGCGCAACTCCTTCTTCCAGAAAATCAGCGGCGTAATCTGTTCGGCGATCTCAACCGGTGTGCCTTTGACGCCGGACGGATAGGCCGTGGCCGAGAGGCCGTTCTGTGTTGGCCGCGCGCCCGTGCCACCGTTGGACGTGACCGTCATGGTGAAACCGTAGTTCCCGCCCTGCCCGCCCTTAACCTGTCCGCGCACGTTGAGGTTCCATAGGCACGACGTACCCTCGGCCGGCACACGCTCCGGGATCACCTGCACAAGGCAGCCGAACACGACGTCCGGCAGCATCTGTCCGAGGATGTGGCGGATGGCGACGGCTGCAGGTTTCTGGGCGTTAAGAATACAGCGCTCAGGCGCCGAGACCGTTAACGGCGCAAGCGAGCCCGCGTTGTTGGGAATGCGCGCGCCGACGATGCAGGAGAGCGCAAACACGGTGTAGGCTGTCGTGTAGGATAGCGGCACGTTGATGCCGCGCCGTGTCTGCTGATCGGTGCCGGTGAAGTCGACGTGGATGCCCGTGTCGGAGATCGTCACGGTTCCGACGAGTTTGATCGGTGTGTCGTACCCGTCCGTCACCATCTCGCTCGTCCATGTGCCCTTGGGTAGCTTGGCGATCTCGGCGCGGACGGCCGCCTCGCTCTTGGTGCACACGTGGTCGGCGAGATAGTCGAGCGTATCGAGTTTGAACTCGTCCATCATCTCGACCAGCCTCACACAACCAACATCGTTGCAAGCCGTGAGCGAATAGACGTCGCCGACGGTGTCGATCGGCAACCGCGTGTTGGCGCGGATCATACTCATCAGCGTTTCGTTGACCTTCCCCTCTTCGATAATCTTGAGAAACGGGATCGATAGCCCCTCCATGAATACGTCCGTGCCGTCGGGGCCAAAGCCGATGCCGCCGATGTCCATCAGGTGCGATGTGCATGAGAACAGACCGATCAGGCGGCCTTTGTAGAAACAGGGCGTGGTGATGACGAAATCGTTGAGATGGCCGGTGCCCATCCACGGATCGTTGGTGATGTAAGCGTCGCCCGCCTTCATGGTCTCAAGGCTGAAATGGGCGATGAAATGCTTGACGCTCTCGGCCATGGAATTGACGTGGCCGGGCGTGCCTGTGACGGCCTGCGCAAGCATACGCCCCTTGGCGTCGAAGATGCCGGCTGAGAGATCGCCCGCTTCGCGCACGATGGGGCTGAACGCTGTGCGTAGTAGCGTCTGCGCTTGTTCTTCGACCACCGCAATGAGGCGGTTCCACATGATCTGCAGTTGGATGTCGGTTGGCTGGAGGGCAGGCGGCGGAGTGGCTGACATAAGGTGGGTCTCGTCGATAGGGACGTGCGAGGTAGAACTACGTCGTCGCGCCGCGGGCCGCCGTGATCGCGGCTTCGATCGCTTTGCGGGCCTGCGGGCTGTTTTTCCAACAGGTGCTGCCGACGACGGCGGCCGCGTTCACGCAGATTTCGCCAGCGCTGCGTTTGGCCAAGTCGGCGAGCGTGGCGATGCCCATCTGCTCCAGGCGCTTTACCACGGTTGGACCGACACCTTTGACGGCGAGCAACGTGGCTCTTTCCGCGGCTGCAAATGTGTTGCCCATCACTCTGCCGCCTGCAGCGCGGGCCGCAGGTGCTTCAGTACAGCTTGGCGCACGAACTCCGCGCTCGTTGGTGTGCCGTCGTAGCTCAGTGCCGGGATCAACTTTGTGCCGGGGACATCGATCTCGGTCATCAGAAGTGTCCGCATTTGGGCGTCACGATTTTGTTCGAGGACGAAAACCGTTTCATGAGCACCACAAAAATCGCGCACCTCTTGGCCGAACGGGAACGCTCGCAGGCGCATGGCGTTGAGATGCACGCCGTCATTTGCGAGCAAGTCGAGACCTTCCAGAACCGCCGGTCGTGTGGCTCCAAAATAGATGATGCCAACTTTGCCAATTGGGTCACGTACGTCGGTGACTGGCTTAGGTACGATCATGGCCGCCGTATCGAATTTCCGCCGGATCCGGTCAATGATGCGGGCGTGGACGTGCCCATCCTCTGTGTAGCGCGCATATTCGTCGTGTGAGGTGCCACGTGTGAAGAATGCGCCCATGGTTTCGTGTGTGCCCGGCAGCGTACGGTAGGGAATGCCGTCCTTGTCTATGTCCAGGTAGCGGCCCCAGGGCTGCCCACGTTTGTCTTTGAAGCCCTCAAGCTCGGCCGCACTCAGCACCTTGCCACGATCATGCACATGGGCGTCATCCCAGGCGAACGCGTCCGTCACCCACTCATTCATGCCAATGTCGAGGTCTGACATGACGATGACCGGCTGTTGCATGCGTTCGGCTATGTCGAAGGCTGCCGCGCCGAGTGTGAAACATTCGTTCGGGTCGGCTGGGAACAGCAGGATGTGCTTG
>JANNXS010000120.1:0-42117 GCA_031409695.1 Hyphomicrobiaceae bacterium | reverse complement strand
CTTTCTTCAGACCCAGGATTGTCGCGCTCACCGATGCGCATTCGGGCAAGCTCCTCAAGCTGCCACAGGCGGCAAGCGTACGGGTATTCCGGCTGACGCCATATACGCTTTGGCCTCGGCGATGGTGTAGGTGCCAAAGTGAAAGATCGAGGCCGCGAGCACCGCGCTTGCATGGCCGTCTGTTACGCCTGCGACGAGATGATCGAGCGTGCCGACGCCGCCTGAGGCGATCACAGGCACCGGCACGGCATCGCTGACGGCGCGGGTCAGCTCGATGTCGAACCCGGCCTTGGTGCCGTCGCGGTCCATGGACGTGAGAAGGATTTCGCCGGCGCCAAGCGACACAACCTCCTCAGCGAATGCGACGGCATCAATACCCGTGCCCTTGCGGCCGCCATGGGTAAAAATTTCCCATTCGCTCATGCTGTCGCCCGCCTTGTTGTCGCCAGCCGATCCGCGGACCAGGCGACGCTTCGCATCAATCGCAACCACGATGCACTGGGCGCCGAACTTCTCGGACGCCTCGCGGACGAACTGGCGGTTGGTGACTGCCGCCGTGTTGATCGAAACCTTGTCGGCACCCGCCTTCAGCAAGCGTCGGATGTCCTCGACCGTGCGCACGCCGCCGCCGACGGTCAGCGGCATAAAGCAGCGCGCCGCCGTGCGTTCGACAATATCGAAGATGGTCTCGCGGTTGTCCGATGATGCCGTTATGTCGAGAAACGTCAGCTCGTCGGCACCGGCGGCGTCGTAGGCTGCTGCAGCCTCCACGGGGTCGCCCGCGTCGATCAGATCGACGAAGTTAATGCCCTTGACGACACGGCCGTTCTTGACGTCCAGACAGGGGATGATGCGGGTCTTGAGCATGGCTGCAGAAGCGGGATGACACGGTTGCAAGTCAAGACTTGAATGCCGACTGCCGGGCCAGCGCCTGTCAAAACGGCACCTGTTTATAGCGGCGGCCAGTCCCTTTTTTTCGCTATCTGGCCCTCACGCCCGACATACGGGCCGGACAAACGCGCTTGACTGTCCCGATCACTCGACTATAGCCCACGGATCGACGCGGGTTTAACCCCTCGCGATCGATTGCGCTTTCGTGACTATTAGCGGCCGACCCCACTCTTGGGTGAGCACCGGTAAGAGTCTGTCGGCCAGGTCACTGGCAGAGGAGGGAGCGCGCGACGCCACAGTCGTGGCTATCGCAACCCCGTGCATAAGCAAAGACGGACCTCAGATGACCAAGCGTATTCGCGCCAAGCATAAGATTGACCGCCGCCTCGGCCAGAACATCTGGGGCCGTTCCAAGTCCCCCCTGAACAAACGCGAAAGCCGTCCCGGACAGCATGGTGAACGCCGCGCCGGGAAGGTTTCAGACTACGGGCAGCAGCTGCGCGCCAAGCAGAAGCTCAAGGGCTATTATGGCAACATCGGCGAGCGCCATTTCCATGGCATTTACGAAGAAGCCTCGCGCCTGAAGGGTTCGACGTCGGAGCTACTCATCGGCCTACTTGAGCGTCGCCTGGATGCGGTTGTCTATCGCGCCAAGTTTGTGCCAACCGTGTTCGCTGCGCGCCAGTTCGTAAGCCACGGCCACGTGATGGTGAACGGCAAGAAAGTCGATATCCCAAGCTACCGCTGTAAAGTTGGCGATGTGGTTGAAGTCAAAGAAAAGTCACGCCAGCTGACATTGGTTCTGGAAGCCATCAAGAGCTCAGAGCGCGACACGCCAGATTACATGGACGTTGACCACGGTAAGATGTCGGCCAAGCTGAACCGCATCCCGGCGCTATCGGACGTCCCGTTCCCAGTCCAGATGGAACCGAACCTCGTGGTCGAGTTCTACTCACGCTAACGGCGAGTGATTTGATACAACAACGGCCGGCTCGGGACATCCCGGCCGGCCGTTGTTGTTGGCACTGGTCCGCTAACGCTCGCAGGCCTCAATGCCCGTAGCGGTCACTCATCCACCTTCTTGTCGGCAGGTGCTGCGGCTAATGGCGCTGGGGCTGGGGCTGCCGCAGCGCGTTTCGCCAATGGTTTTGGCGGCTTCGGCTTGGCGGCGGCGATGGGTTGGCCGACGGTGCCCGTGCTGGGCCCTGTGCCGAACAGCGACGACAGCGGCGCGCTTGCGCTGACGCCTCCGTTGTAAGCCTGCAGCACCTTCACTTTCGTGCCGACTTTAGCAATTGTGGCCAAGTGCACCACGTGCTCGTTCAACAGGCGGAAACAGCCAGACGAATTGGCCTGCCCGACTGTGCGGTGGTTGTTGGTTCCGTGAATGCGATAAATCGTGTTGCCAAGATACAGCGCCCGCGCGCCCTGTGGATTTTTCAGTCCGCCTGTGACTGTGATTGGGAGGCCCGGAACACGCTTGTGCATCTCAGGTGGCGGCGTCCACGAGGGCCAGGCCGCAATGCGGCTGATGCGCTCCGTGCCGGACCACGTGAAGCCGTCGCGGCCGACCGAGATCGGATACTCGAAGGCCTTCTTATCGGGGAGCACATAGTAAAGCTTCCGGTTTTGCGTATCGACGATGATTGAACCGGGATCCTCGCTCTTGTCGAAATACACAATCGGTGGAACCGCCGGTTCCAGAGCTGGTTGCTCCCCGCCCTGCATGAATTTCGGATAGACCACCGGGCCGTAGGACTTGCGCCGCTCGGCACGCTCGGCCTCCGTCTGTTCGGCCTTCCGTTTGACATCGCTGTCATAGACCGGCGCATTGCCGTTCCACGCGGACTGGGCCCGCGCCGGCCCAACGCCTAATCCGGACGCGGCTATCAGGCCGGCAGCCAGAAGTGAGAGCGTCGAGATCGAAGACTTCACGTGCATCCTCATCAGCTTGTACCCACGCCATGTCAGTAACCGCTACCCAACGTGCCTACGCGAGCAGGCAACGCCAACACAAGTTGCGCGCACAGATTTGCGTCATCACCCGGCGGATCTGTGACTTCCGGGCCGCTACGTCGAAAGTCGCCTTCAGTTGAAATGCCAGCCGCCTCGCTCATAGCTGTCGGCGCAGGCGGGGATCGAGCCGGTCGCGCAGACCGTCGCCGATCAAATTGACCGCAAGCACGGCTGAAGCGAGCGCGAGCCCCGGCGCGAAAATCGTCCACGGCGCCAGGCCGAGATAGAGCCGTGATTGCGCGATCATGTTGCCCCAGGTCGGGATCTCCGGTGGTGTGCCGGCCCCCAGGAACGACAAAGCCGCCTCAATCAGAATTGCGGCACTGGCAATGTAGGTTGCCTGCACCGTCAGCGCCGGTAGTGTGGCCGGCAGAATGTGGCGAACCAGCAGCGTTGGCAAACGTGTGCCGCTGGCCGTGGCCGCCTCAACGAAAGGCTGTTCGCGCACGCTCAGCACAATGGCCCGAACGAGACGCACCACGCGTGGCACCTCTGGGATTGTAATGGCAGCGATCACCATGCCGATGCTCGGCCGCGTTAGCGCCACCAACGCAATGGCGAGCAACACGGCCGGGATTGCCATAAGCCCTTCCATCAGGCGCATGACCACGATTTCGACCCACCGAACGAAGCCAGCCAACAGGCCGATGGTGAGGCCAATCACCGTCGAAATGAGCGCCACCGTGAGGCCGACCATCAGCGACACGCGCGCACCGTAGACCATACGCGCAAACACATCGCGACCGAGATGATCCGTGCCGAGCCAATAGATGTGTGATGGCGGCAGCAATCGCACGAGCGGGTCGATTTCGGCGGGGTTGTGACGGGCGAACGGCGCCAGCAGCGCCAGGAGCAGCAACCCAATCAACAGGCCAATCCCGAGCGCGAACAAAGGTTGCCGCCGGAGCATTCGCCTCGCCGCTGCTTGAAACCAACCCGTGCCGTTGCCATCCCTGTCCACCGCGGCCTGTTAGCACGAGAACACCGTGAGTGGCAGATTGGTTCGCCGCCGTTCGGCTCGAATGACCAGATGCGGGCAGCCTAATGACACGGCCCTGTAAAGGCGCCAGTGTTCGGCCGAAGCCTACCGGGCCAGGGAGTGCTGACCGTGCGCGTGATCGTGAAAACGACCGATCCGGTGTTGCTAAGCTACGTTGAGACCCTGCTGACGGACGCTGACATCGCCTATCATGTCGCCGACCGGCACGTGAGCGCCATCGAAGCCTGGAACGGAGCGTTTCCCGTACGCGTGATGGTGGCAGACGACGCCTACGACGATGCCATGGGTATGCTTCGAGCCGAGGGGCTTGAAAGCTCGCTGTTGTCATGACGGCGTCGGCCGCAGAGCTCCATTGCGTACGCGGTGCTTCGCACCTGTCACAGCGCCGCCTATGTCTGGCGCGGAGGAGTGCGTTTCATGCCTGCAACGACATTGCCCAAGTCAGCTGCGGCGGCGGATCGGGCTTGGCTTGCACCACTCCTCCTGTCGCTCTCGGCCTTGAGTTGGGCTGGCAACCATTTCGTCGCGCGCTCGATTGCGGGCGAAGTGCCACCCGCTACGCTGAATTTTTATCGCTGGTTGGTGGTTGTAATCCTCGCCGGTGTTTTCGCCCGAGCCAGCCTCCGGCGAGACTGGGCGCTGATACGCCGACATTGGCTGATCCTCGCCGTGCTCGGTGCGACTGGCGGCGGTTTCTTCGGCACGCTGCAGTATGTTGGTTTACAATATACGACGGTCATCAACATGGGCGTGTTGAATTCAGTCGCCCCGGCCGTGCTGGCGCTGGCGGGCTTTCTCGCCTTCCGCGACGCGCTGCGCCCCGTGCAAGTGTTGGGCATCGCCGTGTCGCTGTTGGGCGTTGTCGCAATCGCCTGCCGGCTCGATTTCGATGTCTTGCGCCAAATGCAGTTTAACCGCGGCGACCTAATTATTTTTGCAAACCTGGCTTTGTTTGCGGGCTACTCAGCCTTTCTGCGCAAGCGCCCACCGATCGCGCTTGGCAGCTTTCTGTTTGCACTTGCCTTCGCCGCAACGCTCGCAAATGTACCTTGGGCCATTTACGAGCACGTCAGCGGCTTTGTCTTTGTCCCATCGGCCAAAAGTCTTGGCGCCGTTGCCTACGCCGCGATTTTTACTTCCATCGTCGCCTACATCTGCTGGTCTCTGGGCGTTGAAGTTCTCGGGCCAAGCCGCGCGGGCGTGTTCCTGCACCTGATCCCCGTGTTCAACTTCGGCTTTGGTATTCTGCTGCTCGGCGAACCCGTGCATACCTACCATGGTGTCGGCTTGGCGCTGATTTTAGGCGGGGTTTGGCTGACCACACGGGGACGTGTGCGCGGGGGCCGCGCGCGCAAGGCTGCGTCGATGTCGTGACGTTAGTTAGAGGCCTTTAGACCAGCGGCCATATGTATTGACCGATGGGACCCGCGCGCGGGGTTGGTGGGGCGGCCGCGCGCAAAAAAAAGCGCTGACACCGTCGGTCAAATTTTTTGACCGACGGTGTCAGACGCCTTTAAAATTGCTTCAACGACCTCCTGCACGTCAAGCGCCTCTGAGAGCGTTGCGAGGTTCGTCGGTGCGCCGCGGGTCAAAGCCACCACTTTGTCGAGCTGTCGCGCGAGCACCAAAGGACGCGCCTTCTCGTTGCTCATAGAAACAGTCGGAGCAACCGAAACAGTCGGCGCTTGCCATATGCCGCCCACCTCTCGTTCGGCACACGACCAGTCGCGCAACCGAATGCGGCCCGTGCTGCCTGTCAGCATCCATATGTTGTGATCACCCTTCGTCGACACCCCAACACTGCCGATCATGTTGAGGGGCAGGGTCCCGGCCACGAGATCGGCTTCAATGTGCCGTTCGCTCAGTTCCGTGATCGGATAGGAACACACGGCCGAGCGGAGTTCCAGTGGGCCAATCAAGCGTCGTGACAGAAACAAAAAATGCGAGGCAACCTCACGCGTAAATCCACCTTCGCGGCGACCATCAAGCCAACGGGCGGCATCCACCTGCCAGGATCGTGGCCATGCCGCAAACGCGAGCTCAATATCGATCCGTTCAGGCGTTCCGATCACGCCATCAGCGAGCCAGTGTTGCAACTGATCGACAGCCAACGACGACACAAATGGAAAATTCACAGCCGCCCGGGCGCCGCCCTTGCTCAGGGCTGCGACTGCCTGGGTGGCCGCGGCAACGTCAGTTGCGAGCGGCTTTTCGCACAGCGCTGCTCGACCTGATTGCAGGCACTGGTGAAGGTAGTCGAGGTGGCTCGATGGGGGCGAGGCAATGTGCAGACAATCGGACGCCTCGATTAGCTCCTCCGGACGACCAAACACCGGGATATCTGGACGCAGGCATTTCACGCGCTCGGCTGCCGCCGGGTTCGGATCGAAGATGCCGCTGATAACGACCGTGCTCGCATCATGGTCGAGCGCCGCCCGAAGTAGACGCTCGCCCATGATGCCGAAGCCAAGAAACCCAAGTTTTACTGGCATACCATCCAACCTTTTGCTGGCGTCCCGGCATGATCGGAGAACGTCCCGCGACCGTCAGCTCCGCAACGTTATCGCTTCATCGGCGGTTCGAGCGGCACTGTCGTACCCGACACGGCCGCGACATCGCGTCCACGATACCAGGAAATGTAAGGGTCGCTGTTGCGAAACAGATAGGAATTGGACGCAAAAATTTCATCGAAGCGAGCCCGTGATAACTGCCGCGTGGCAAGGCGGGTCGTGACACCGTAGATGTCGTATGTGAAGGGCTGGCCGGCGCGGTAACACACGACTGGGATGGAGCAAACGATAGGCGTCGGTCCCCTCCGCACGGTTTCCACCTCCGCCATCATTGCGCGTACACGGGCGTCGACGTCAGCGCGAAACGAGGCTGAGACGAGACGATAGGGCTGGATGTTCGGGTCAGCGAGAAGGCGGATGAGGACCGCGGCGGATACAAGTGCTGGCGATACTGCCGGCGCGGCAAGACCAAATCCTACGGCCGCACCAACCCACATTTCAAACATGGCGTTGGTATCGACGCCTGGTGACATCTTTTGCAAACAATACGTCACCAAGCCAAGGCCGAGCCAAGTCGATGTGAAAACTGTTACCTTGTCCCACGGCCGATGGGCGATCCAAAAGCCCCAGACCACAAGCGCGACGATAATAAACTGCAACCTGTTTAGGTGTTCGACAATCCGCATCAGTCTGATTTCACGGGGCAAGGTCAGTTGTAAAATAAAGTTCGAACCAAAAAACATGTAACACACGAGAAGCGACGCAGTTGCCATGGCAGCGCCAAGCACAGCAAACCGCAAACTCGCTGATATCCCCCTATGTTGGGCATGCCATACGAAGGCGAGTACGGGCAAGACTATCATATTGTGCTTCACGAAACCGGCGGCGACCATGACGGCCAGCGGCGGCCAAAGGCCCCCACCGGTCACAACGCGCGTCATGTACCAATGTAGTCCAGCCAACATGGCTGCAAGCCCAAGCATGGCGGGCTCGTTCGAGCCCACATACTGTGATGCAAATCGGAACGTCGAACTGACCCAGAATAATGCGCCCAGTGACGCGCCGACTGCGCTTCCGCCCAGCCGTCGAATGATAAGCCAAATAAGCCCGACGATCATCAAAGTTGATGTCAGGGAAATGATCCGTCCAGCCAGGATATCATCGCCCAGCAAACGTCCTACAAGCCCGACGATATAAAATGATAACGGAGGGTAATTGTTGATGATCAACTCGTCCTGAGTTGGGTAGAGAGACCGGCGCCCCATGGCCGATGCTGCGTGCCAGGCGTTCCACGCTTCGTTGGGATCAATCTGTAATGGAAGTGGAATTCGATAGATAATAAAAGCTACGTGAAAAAGTGAAAATCCAATGAGCGCATAAAACAGAACGGAATAATTATCTCGTATTCGCAATGGCATGAAGCTCGCCGAGCATCTTGATGAGACGTGCGCCTAAATCCAGCGCGGAGCAGCTTAACGTCGACGTGCGACTTTAACAACTGCTTGTCCGCGTCCTATAATTCGGGGCTCGCCTTCTGTGCGTGCACGCGATAGCGTGTCGGTGGTCAACCTGTTGCCACCTTACCGTCCTCGCCACCCCGTTCAGATCCCTGATGTCCATCCAAATCCTAATGCCGGCCCTGTCTCCAACCATGGAGGAGGGGAAGCTTGCCAAATGGCTGGTCACCGAGGGCAAGAAGATCAAGCCCGGCGATATCATCGCCGAGATTGAGACCGATAAGGCGACGATGGAAGTCGAAGCCGTGGATGAGGGCGTGATCGGGCAAATTCTGATCGCTGCCGGCACCGAAGGCGTGAAGGTCAACACACCTATCGCCCTGATCTTTGCCGAGGGTGAGGTCAAGGCCACAGCCGTCTCAGCCATGCCAGCTGCGGCTGCGCGCCCGCTTGCTGCACCTGCGGCGGTGCCCAAGACTGTTACGACTTCTGTCGCGATGCCAGCCGTGCACACAGCCTCAGTCGCGGATACGCCAGACCACACTGGCGAATTCGCCACCCAAACCATGCGCGAGGCCCTGCGCGACGCAATGGCCGAGGAAATGCGCCGCGATGCCGATGTGTTCCTCATGGGCGAAGAGGTTGCGCAATATCAGGGCGCCTACAAGATCAGCCAGGGCCTGCTTGAGGAGTTCGGTGCCAAACGCGTCGTCGACACGCCCATTACAGAACAAGGTTTTGCTGGCATCGGCGTTGGCGCGGCGTTCGCTGGCTTGAAACCCATCATCGAATTTATGACCTGGAACTTCGCCATGCAGGCTGTTGACCAGATCATCAACTCCGCCGCCAAAACGCTGTATATGGCTGGCGGCCAGCTTGGCTGCCCCATTGTGTTCCGCGGACCAAACGGCGCCGCAGCCCGCGTCGCGGCCCAGCATTCGCAGTGCTTTGCCTCCTGGTACGCCCACATCCCCGGCTTGAAGGTCGTCGCCCCCGCAACCGCGGCGGACGCGAAGGGTCTGCTGAAAGCTGCGATCCGTGACCCCAACCCAGTGTTGGTCCTGGAAAATGAGATCCTCTACGGCGTCTCCGGCCCGGTGCCCAAAGGCGTCGATTGGATTGTTCCAATCGGCAAAGCCAAGGTGGTGCGCGAAGGCCGCCACTGCACTGTCGTGTCGTACGCACGCGGCATGCAGTATTCCCTGGCGGCCGCCGACATCCTCGCCAAAGACGGCATCGAGTGTGAGGTAATCGACCTGCGCACAATTCGCCCCCTCGACATGGCAACGATTATCGCCAGCCTAAAGAAAACCAACCGCTTGGTGACCGTTGAAGAAGCTTGGCCCGTGTGCTCGGTCGGCTCGGAAATCTGCGCCCAAGCCGCCATACAGGCTTTCGACTATCTCGACGCGCCGCCAGCCAAAGTCCACGGCGCCGACGTGCCGATGCCCTACGCAGCCAACCTTGAAAAGCTTGCCCTGCCGAACGCAGATCAGGTCGTCGCGGCCGTCAAGGGCGTATGTTACGCATGATAGCGGCAGTCCTGTTTGTTGCCGATCGGGTCACCGTCGTTGGATGATGATCGCGGCGCCGGCAATCAACGCCGCGCCAGCGAGCGTCGCTGGCCCAGGCACATCGCCGAAGAACAGATAACCGTACAAAATGCCCCAAAGCAGGATCGTATAGTGCAATGGCGCGAGCCGGGCGGCCTCTGCGCGCTTGAAGGCGTTGGCAATCAGCGTGTGGCCGAGAATTGCAAGTCCACCGATAATCGCAAATCGACCGAGATCTGCTGGTGCCACGGGCTGCCAGATATACCAAGCGGGCACGGCGAGGATCGCCGCCGGTATAGTGCTTTGCAAGAACACGATCACTGAAATCGGATCGACGTTGGCCCGTGCGCGCAACATAATCACAACCAGCGCATAGAGCACGGCTGAGACAATGATCGCGAGCGCGCCCTTGAGCGCTTCTGCCGAGTAGACGGCGCCTGCAGGTTGGCCAGAGAGTTGACCAGAGAGTTGACCCGACACGATGATGATCATGCCAGCAATGCCAGCTGCCAGCCCGAGCCCGATTTTGGCGTCGAAACGCTCCTTCAGCAGCAGGACGCCGAACACCACCATGAAAAGCGGCGAGAGAAACCCAAGCGCCATGGCTTCCGCGACCGGTAGTTTCGATAAACCGTAGAAAAACAGGGATGCCGTGAAGACACTTAAAAACGCACGCAAGCCGTGAAAGCGCAGTCCCTCCGGCCCGGGAAATCGCGGGCGCAGAACGGCGACAAGTGCGGTCGCGACCAAAGCGCCGAAGGCGAAGCGCAGGAAAGTCACTTGCACAATTGCGTAACGGCTGGTCTGATCTTTGACGATCGCGTCCATCAGGGTCAACACGCCCTCACCCGCCAAGGCGAACAGGACGGCGAGGCGCAGGGTCTTTTCCGGCGTGGTTGTTAGTGCTTCCACTGCCGCGCCTTGGTGACCAGAAAGTCCCGAAAGACCTGGACCTTTTTGGCGCTTCTGAGTTCCTCGGGATAACAGAAATAGATCTGCATATTTGGCAGTTCGACTTCACGCAGCACTGGCACCAGGTCTGAGCCCTCATCCGTCAAGTAGTCGGGGATGAGGCCAACGCCGAGGCCGGAGCGGATGGCGTATTTCATGGCCAGCACGCTGTTGGCTGTGAACGCCGGCACACGCGGGCTCTTGCCCTCGCGACCAGCGATTTCGAGCCAGCGGATGGCGGACAAATGCGCTTGTGGCGTGCCCGAATAGGACACGAAACGGTGCCGGTCGAGGTCGTCAAGAAGTGTCGGGGTGCCGTATTTTTTAACATACGCTGTCGAGGCATAGGCGTGGATGTTCATTGAGAACAACGGCCGACGGATCAGGTCCGGCTGCGATGGCTCGGCCGTCCAGATGGCGACATCGGCCGCCCGCATGGAGATATCAATCTGCTCGTCCGCAAGCACAAGTTCTACCCGAATTTCCGGGTACAGGTCCATGAACTCGCGCAGCTTCTGCGTAACCCACACCGTACCAAGTCCAATCGGCGCCGTGACGCGCAGATCGCCCGATGGCTTGGTCGTTGTGTCGGCGAGCAGCGTTTCGGCCGTGGAAAGTTTGGTCAAGATCTCAGATGCCGTGCGAAACAGCAGGTCGCCCTGCTCAGTCAGTACGAGACCGCGGGCATGGCGGTGAAACAACGACACACCCAGATCTTTTTCGAGAGCCGACACCTGCCGGCTGACGGCCGATTGGCTCATGCGGAGCGTGTCGCCCGCGTGCGTAAAGCTGCCAGCCTCGGCCGCGGCATGAAAAATCCGGAGCTTGTCCCAGTCCATCGGCGTTACGTCCAAGGTGGCTCGACATGCCCGTTCGTGCCGCGAGGCAGGATCGCGACGGGGCGCCGATTGGCTGACAACTCCCCGGTATGCGTCTACAGCATAGCAGCGTGAAATAGTATGACAAGAGGGGTGTTTAAACCATGTCGCTGAACTCCCATCCTGGCGTGTGCAACCTGGGCAAGTCAGTGTGTGACTGGCCCGCGCCCACGTTGGTCAAAGCTGGCTGGTCATATTTGGCCAGTCAAAGTTGGCCACGGCGTCGCAGCACCGTTTCATAGACCTGCAATGTCGACGATGTGAGCTTATCGAGCGTGTAAGTGGCGCGCACGTGTTGCGCGGCGCGATGCCCCATGGCCTGCCGTGTCACGTCGTCGGCCAGCATCTCGGTCAAGGCTGCAGCAAGCGCCGACGGGTCAGCAAATGGCACCCGCAGGCCTGTCGCTGCCCCGCGTGGCGTCTCGGGCGGTGTCAGCGCCACTTCGCGGCCAGGCCCCGTATCCGAGACGATCACCGGGCAACCCATCGCCTGGGCCTCCAGCGCCACCCGCGGCAAACCCTCAAAAGCAGAAATATTCAGCAGCACGCGTGACGCCATGTAAGCCGCGGCCATATCGCTGACAAAGCCCGGGATGCGGATACGATCCGCGACGCCGAGCGCCGCCGCACGGGCCAGAAGTTCGACCTTAAACGCATCTTTTTCCACCTCGCCGGCAAGCACGGCAAGCGGCACTGGCCGACCCTGCTGCTTAAGTAGCCCGAGCGCTTCAACGAAATGGTCCTGCGCCTTGCGCCGCGTGATGCGACCCGCAAGCAGCACGATTTGATCGTCGGAGCTGGCGCCGAACGAGGCTCTTATAGCCGCAATACGCTCAGTTGTGATCGATGCAGGGTCGAATTTCACCGGATCAAAGGCACGCGGTATTACGGCTATCCGCTCTTCTGGCGGCCCATAACGGTCGCGAATAAGTGTTGCCATGTGGTGCGAGACGGCGATCACCGTGTCGCTGCGTGCCATGACGGAATTATAGAGGTTTTTGATCCGACCACGTTCGGAATACTCCGAATGGTAGGTGGTCACGAACGCGGTGTTGGTCCGGCGCGCGGCGATCAGCGTGCTCCATGCCGGCGCGCGGCTGCGTGCATGCAAAATATCGATGCACTCTGAATTAACCAAGCCTGACAATCGACGGGCATTGAGTGCGAGCGAGAGCGGGTTCTTGGCCGCAAGTGGCATGTCGATGTGCTCAGCGCCGACCGTCAGGAGCTGGTCGACCATCCGGCCTCCGGCCGACGCGACGATCGCCCGATGCCCAGCCTTCACCAAAGCGTCTGCGACTTGCAAGCAACCGAGCTCGGCGCCACCCGATCGCATGCGCGGGATGACTTGCAGTACGGTGATTTTGCGCACGGCTCAAAGTCCGATGCGACAGGTTATGCCGGGACGGCGGCTTTCGCCTTAGCCTGCAGACGCTTACCGGAGGCCTTTTTGGCTTTCAAACGGGCGCCGAGCGTGTTGCCGAGCGCGGTTGTGACGGGTTTGCGGGGAATAACGCGACGCGCTTTTTTCTTGCGCGTTTCAGTGTTGCGGGCCGAGCGGGCGCCGCGAGCAGATGGTCCAGCCATGGGTCGTCTCCTGATCAGGTGAGGGCGCCCGATCGCGAGCCCCAATATGACACTGCCGCGGCGTGTAGATGCTTTTCAGCCATCCGACAAGCGAGTCCGTGGGCGAGTCCGTCGGCCAGTCCGTGGGCGCGCAATTTCGGCGGTAGGGGGTCTTCGGGTGGGTGATGCGGACCGGACCTAACCTGCCGCGCCCTTGCCCTTGGCGCCACGCAAGTGGCGGATGATTTCAGCCAATACGGACGCGGCAATCTCGGGCGGAGTCGATGCGCCAATGTCGAGGCCGATAGGGCAGCGTATCCGGGCAATCTCGGCAGCCGTCATACCGGCGGCTTGCAGCCGCTCCGTGCGCTTGGCATGATTTTTTCGTGAGCCGAGCGCGCCAATGTAGAAGCACTCGGACTTGACCGCCAGCTTGAGCGCCTCGTCGTCGATATGACCGACATGCGAGAGCGCAGCAATTGCGGTGTAAGGGTCGAGGCCAAGTTTCGGCAAGGCGTCCTGCGGCCAGGCCGTGACCAGCGTGACGCCCGGAAAACGCTCTTGGGCTGCGAACGCCGTGCGCGGATCGATGACGGTGATGTCATAGCCGACTTCGCGGATGAAGACCGCAAGGGATTGCGCCATGTGCGTTGCGCCAACAATCAGCACGCGGGCCGGTGGCAACAGGGCGTGTAGAAACCGTTCGTGGCCATCGCCGGCAACGATCCCGCTTTGACCGCTGAGAAACCGCTTGGAAACGTCCTCGCCGAGGCCTGATTGATCCCGCGCAAACACCTTGCGTGCCCCGCTTACAAGGTCGGTTTCAATCACCAACGCCTCGCGCTTTGCGCGCGCCGTCGCGGCGGTCTGCAGGAACGCCTGATCGGCCGCGCCTTCGAGCTTCTGCACGAGCACGCGAATGCGCCCGCCGCAGGGTAAACCGACACGCCAAGCCGTCTCGTCTTCAACACCGTAAGCCAGGGCTTTCGGGGCCCCGCCGTCGTCGAGTAATTCTGTCGCCTCGGTGATGACTTCGCCCTCGACACAGCCGCCCGAAACCGAGCCCTCGAAGCGGTCACCACGACCAATCACCATCTGCCCACCGACCGGAACTGGCGCAGAGCCCCACGTGTCAATGATAGTTGCGACAGCAACACGACCATCGCGCGCCAACCAGTCTGCTGCTGTTGCGAGAATGTCAGGGGTTGTCTTCAGCGCGTCTGGCATCATCAACTCCGCATGTCGCCCAATCTATACGCCCTGGCCATAGGCCCTGACGGTAACCGCGCGCAAACGCATTTGTCGGACGATTCGTTAAGCTGCTATCTGTACGCTCAACCCAAGGTAATCGATTCGGATCAGTTTTCATGAATGGCGAATCTCCACCGCGGCCTGATGTGTTGCGTGCGTCTCGCGTAGACGCAGCGGTCGGACGCAAGCTTAAATCGGCTCGGACACAACTCGCGGCCACAGAAGACTTTGTTGCGGCAGCGCTCGGGCTTAGCGTTGAGGCGTATCGCTGCATTGAACACGGCACGGCCCAGCTCAGTCCGGGTCGCGTGATTCAGGCGGCTCAGCTATTCGGCCTCCAGCCGTCCAGTTTGTGCGGCGATCCGGGCGTCTCAGCCGCGTCAGGCATCGTTGGCGCTGTGTCATCTGCTTCTAGGGAAGCCGCAAGCGGACTAAAGGCAACTGTCATTGATCTCGCCGCCGCCCGTCATCGTCGCGAGGGCTAACCCGTCTTCGCCGCGCCGTGCAACTCATCTCGTCCCACCAAGTGGTGGCGATCCCTCAGCTTCGGTGCTACGTCCTGCTTGAGTATCGTCCGGGAGTTCAGCGGCGCCGTGTCCCAACTTATAGATCCCTTCGGCCGATCGATTTCGTATCTACGTGTCTCTGTGACCGACCGATGCGATTTTCGATGTGTCTATTGCATGTCTGAGCACATGACGTTCCTGCCCAAGCGCGACCTGCTCACACTCGAAGAACTAGACCGACTGTGCACGGTGTTTGTCAGCCGCGGTGTGAAGAAGTTGCGCATCACGGGCGGTGAGCCGCTGGTGCGCAAAAATATCCTGTGGCTGTTCGAAAGCCTGTCGCGGCATTTAAGCTCCGGCGCGCTCGAAGAGCTGACACTCACGACCAACGGCAGCCAATTGCCGAAGTATGCCAAAGCGCTGAAAGCCGCGGGCGTCGAGCGGATTAACATTTCGCTCGATACGCTTGATCCCGCCCGTTTCAAGGAGATCACCCGTTGGGGTGATTTCGCGGGCGTCATGGCCGGTATTGATGCAGCGCTTGAGGCAGGCCTCAAGGTCAAGATCAACGCCGTTGCGCTCAAGGGCACGAATGAGGCCGAGATCGAACACCTGGTTCGGTTCGCCCATGGCCGCGACATGGATCTGACCCTGATCGAGACCATGCCGCTCGGCGACATTGATGGTGATCGAACGGATCAATATTTGCCGCTCTCTCTTGTGCGGGCGCGCCTCGCCGAAACTTTCACGCTGAATGAGATCGCCTATAAAACCGGCGGCCCCGCACGCTATGTGCGTGTCAAGGAAACCGGCGGGCGGCTTGGTTTCATAACGCCCATGACGCATAACTTCTGCGAGAGCTGCAATCGTGTGCGCCTCACCTGTACCGGCACGCTTTACATGTGCCTTGGCCAGGAAGATGCGGCCGATCTGCGGTCCGTCCTGCGCACCACTGCCGATGATACGCAACTCAGCAAGGCCATTGACGACGCCATCCTGCGCAAACCCAAGGGCCATGACTTCGTCATCGACCGTCGCTCGAAAAAACCGGCCGTCGGCCGCCACATGAGCGTCACCGGCGGCTGAGGTGGTGGTCACTTTACCGTCGGCACGCACGCTTCACCAGCTGTCCGACGCCCCGCCACCTCCGAAGTCGCCGCCACCGCCCGACCAGCCGCTGTCTTGTGAGCCACCGCCGCTGTTGCCACCCGACCAGCCGCCCGATCCGCCCCAACCTCCGGGTATGACGACGATCCCGCCATTGTTTGAGCCACGGCGGTTGTCGATCGGCTGGCCATGGCGCCGCCGCTG
The DNA here is from genome assembly GCA_031409695.1 of Hyphomicrobiaceae bacterium. Lineage (GTDB taxonomy): Bacteria > Pseudomonadota > Alphaproteobacteria > Rhizobiales > Hyphomicrobiaceae > JABFRJ01. The sequence continues at coordinate 26,227 of JANNXS010000120.1, read as the reverse complement.
CATATTCGATGGTAAGGCCGCCTGCCGGCGCTCCTGTATCGACACGAAGATGAAGAACGCAATGAACAACCCGATGAAAATGAGGGGCGTCCAGTCGGTTGCGGCCTGACGCGGTTTGATCGACCGCGCGCGCTTTTCAACCTCCGCCGTGTCACCGAGCAACACATCCTTGATGTCTCGCACACCAGCCTTCACGCCGCCTGCGAAATCGCCGCGCCGAAACGCGGGCAGGATGCCGTTACGGATGATGGTGCCGGACAGCAGGTCCGTCATCTGGCCTTCGAGCCCACGCCCCACCTCGATGCGCACCTTTCGATCCTTGTGTGCAACGATGAGAATAATGCCGTTGTTGATATCACCCTGGCCGATCTTCCAGAAACGCCCGAGGCGATAGCCGATGTCTTCGATCTCGTAACCCTGGAGCGAATTGGTGGTGTACACGACCACTTGGTCCGAAGACTTGCCCTCAAGATCACGCAACATGGTCAGTATCTCGGCCTTGTCAGCCGCCGACAGCAGGTTGGCCTCGTCAACGATACGTCCCGTCAGTTGCGGGAATTTGGGCTCAGCCGATGCCGAAGAAATGAGAGCAACCAGGCAGGCTAGTGCTGACATGGCGAGCATCGCTAGAGGCTGCGCGCCAAATCGGGAGCGTGATGGTCGCGCGATGGCAGTCGTCATGGCAGGCGGCCCTGGTCGCAGTGCAGCAGAATTTCGCTGAAACCAACCAAGCGTGGCCAGCTTCATCCCGCTTCCATATCGGAAGATGCGGCACAACGGTGCTTCAAATGTGACACCTGTATCGCATCCTGGTCCCGTCGGGCAGGCGCGGCTTGTCGTGCGATTACGGCCGTCACGCATTGCGCCAAAGTTGCGCGCCCGCAGCATTTTCGACGGTCGCATCGATGGCAGCGGCCATCGTAGCATCGCCGCCAACGCGCGGTGCGATGATACGGCCGAATGAAACCTTTATCGGCGTGGTCCAGCTGTCGGGTTGCCAGATCTTCGCGCGTGCAAACGAGCGGGCGCAGTGGAAGTAGCAGCGTTCGATGTTGACGCGTATGGCGAGCAGGGCAGGTCGCTCCACGGTCCCGAGGCGCGCGAGCAAGTCGGCATCGTCGTGGATTGAGGCCGTGCCATTGACACGAAACGTCTCAGGCGTGCCCGGCAGCATGAAGATCAGGCCGATACTCTTCGTTGCGATGATATTCTGCAGACCGAAGGCCAGGTTGTTGCCGGCGCGCTCCGGCAGCAACAGCGTTTGGTCGTTCTCGATGTGCGCAAAACCAGCTTCGTCGCCTTTTGGCGACACATCGACGTTGCCAGCCGCATCGCGCGTCGCCATGAACAGGAATGGCGCGTGCTGTATGTAATTGCGGCCTTGCTCATCGAGCGCAGGCAAAATCTTAGCGAGTGTCGTCTTGCGCGGTTGGGAGAGCCGGGTCCGAAGCTGTTCGACGCTGGTGATTTCGGCCATTTCTGCCCCTAATGAAAGCGATTGCAGAACCACGAGTAGACAATCGACGGCGGCAGGGTGTCAAATACCCGACGATCAAATGCCCGCCGATCATCCCTCACGTGTCCAGGCCCGCCATGACCACCTCAGCCAATGCCTCGATTGCCGATGTACCGCCCGACCTTGTGAAGCTGTCGCGTGATCTTGAGCAGGTGTTGCGTCTTCGGACAGCACCCTTCGCCATGAAGATGTTCACATCGCGCGCCGATATGGAAGCCATCGAAAGGATCCGCCGTCCCAAAAATGTGCACACGCTCGACCAGGTTGTTGGGCAAGCCGCGCGCCTGGGTTGGACCGTTGGTATCACGTCAGAAGATCTGGTTGGCGCCCAATGCCGGGCCGTCGTTGGTCTTGGCCATGCGAAAACCGACGAGTGGCGCTCGGGCAAGGCAACCGTCGGCGTCTGGCACGGCACGCTCGACGATGCAGCTGCACGCCAGGCGGCGCTGGCCTGCGTGCCGGACGGGCAATACGAGGCCCTAGCCGTTTCACCGCTCGCCTCTGGTCGGCTCAATCCACCGGATATTGCGCTGTTTTATGCCACACCCGGCGCCATGATGTATTTCATCAATGGGCTTCAGTACGTCGGCTACAAGCGTTTTGACTGGTCAGTGGTTGGGGAAACCGCCTGCGCCGACAGCTGGGGCCGCGCGCTGGCAACCCAAACGCCGTCGCTCTCAATCCCATGTTTTGCCGAGCGACGCTATGGCGGCGTACTCGATGATGAGATGCTGATGGCGCTGCCGCCCGCCTATATCGCCAAAGCGTTGGCTGGCATGGCGAGCCTCGCGAAGAACGGCCTGCGCTATCCGTTCCCCCAATATGGCATTCAGATGGATGTACGCGACGGCATGGCCAAGAGTTATCCAGACCGCGCGAAAAAGTAAGGTGGCTGAAATTAGGCGATCTGAAACTAAGCGATCTGGCGGGCACCCCGACAGTCCCCCGCGCACGTTCGTCACACCTGTGCTATCGCTGCCGCTCACTTGTTCGTCGGGCCGGCCATGTCGCAGTCGAAATTCGATCGTATCGCCTTCCTTGCCAACGACGGCGCGGACGCCCAGTCGGCGTTGCGTCGATTAGTGCACGCCTACGGCAATGCGCCCTCCAAGACCGCTGATGTGATTGTGGCTCTTGGGGGCGATGGCTTCATGCTCGATACGTTGCATCGCCACATGCACGCTCGCGTACCGATCTACGGTATGAACCGCGGTTCCGTCGGCTTCCTCATGAACGAATTCCGCGAGGATGATCTGCTGGCCCGTCTCGAACGCGCCGAACAGACCCAGGTGCACCCGCTCTCCATGACCGCCCACTCTGCCGATGGCGAAACGACGACGGCACTCGCAATTAACGAGGTGTCGCTCTATCGCCAGACCCATCAGGCGGCAAAGTTGCGCATCCATGTCGACGGCAAAGAGCGGCTAGGCGAACTCATCTGCGACGGCGTACTGGTGTCGACGCCCGCAGGCTCTACCGCCTACAACCTATCGGCTCAGGGGCCGATCTTGCCGATCGACGCCTCGCTGCTGGCTCTGACGGCCATCAGCCCGTTCCGGCCGAGGCGTTGGCGCGGCGCCCTTTTACCCAGTGCCGCGAAGATCCAGATCGACGTGCTCGATGCCATCAAGCGGCCCGTCAACGCTGTTGCGGACAATAAGGAAACGCGTAGCGTCGTGCGCGTCGATATTGTTGAGGCCAGCGACATCGACCTGTTCATGCTGTTCGACCACGGCCACAGCTTGGACGAGCGCATATTGTCCGAACAGTTTCGGATTTAAACACAGCCCCCAAACAGAAAAGGCGGTCCCTCGTTGAGAGGAACCGCCCTTTTTGCGTGCGTGGTGCAGGACGCAGGCAGAGAGGCTTGCGTCGTTACTTCATAATACGGATCGACGAGATCTTCAGTGCGATGTCACGGAAGGCCATGCGAAGCGCATCACCGGTCGTTGCATCGTAGAAGTGACCGACGTCGGTCGCACAGTTCTTGAGCAAGTTCTTCGCGGCGGTGGGCGCTTGGAACCCGACCGTGAAGACCTCGATACCCTTTTGTTTCATGGCGTAGCAAAGCTTGACGGCCTGATATTCAGACGAGGTCAGACCGCTAAGCGTCGGGGCGTTGGTGTCGGTCTTCGGCGGCGGGCTGCCCGTTCCGATTTCAGACGTGCCATTTGCGCGCTCATCGTAGGAATCTTTGTCCTTCACGCCCTTCCAGAACTGCGTGTTGAACTCACCGTCCGTCATCAGAACTGCGATCTTGCGCGTTTTCGTGTCGCTATAGGCCGCAGGCTGGCTAGCGGTCGGATACAGATAGCTGAAGTTCGGCGACAGCAGATACCAGGCCCAAGCCGTGCCGAGCTGACCGGCCGTTGAGCCCGCAAGCGCCAGTTTGTCGATGCGGCTCTTCAGTTCGGTCTTGTCACTCGTGAGTGGCGTCAGAACGTTAATCTCGGCATCGCTTGATTTGACAAGCGAGCAGCTGCCGTCAGTCTCAGCATACGCTTTGCCGACGGGTGCCGATGAGGGCGCGGCGTCAGTAAAGGCTTCGGGGCCAACACGCTCGGTCACGCACGAGTTAGAAACTTTGTAGGTGCGTGTGGTGCTTGTGCTGCCGGTTTTGTGGAACTTGAAGAACTCATAGTTACCACTGTTGTCGTTGGTTGGGCTGGTGCCAGATTGAACCGCACCGCGAACCAAAGGCGCAAGCGCTGTGCCGACGTTCAATCCGTCAGCAAACGGCGCGAGGCCAACCCGGGACTTGACCTTGCTCTGGTCGTTCCAGACCGCGATGTCGATCAGATCTTTGGCGGCCAGTTTGAGGTCGTCGATTTTGCCACCGCTCATTGAGCCCGTGACGTCGAGCATCATCGAGATTTCGATGTTGGTATCCTTGTTGCCACCGCCGGCCTGAACCGTCGACGTCGATCGGATTTCGATCTTCTGACACTGCCAGCCACTCGTCGAGCAGGCCGCTGGCGCGCCGGCCGGGGCGGGTTTGTTCACGAGCATGCTGCCAGCATGCAGGAATGGCGTTTGAACCCATTGCGTGATGGTCCAGGTCAACTCGGTCTTGGCACCATTCGAGCTGTATGAAACCGACTCCGCTCCCGCGACAGCATTCGCGATCTGTCCCTTGTGCGACGTCCAGAAAGATGCCGCCGCCGTTTGGGCAATCGTGTCCAAATTGCCGGCCACACCCTGTGTTGCCTTTGCACCAGCAAGTGCCGCGTTGTCCAGCATGCCCTGCGTCTGCTGGCGCACGGCCAGCACCCGCGAGAAGTCGACGGCAAAGCCGACCAGCATCACGCATGGGATGACCATGAGGCCAAACACCATCCCGATCGAACCGCTTTCATCGTGCATAAAGCGTGCGCGGAGAGCCGCGAGTGACGTCGCTGGCCGGCGCGGGGACGCCGGCTTCACTTGTCGGTCATTGCGAGCGAGATGCTCTATTTCTTTCGGAACATACATTGATTCCTCCTGTAGCGTTTTCGTCCTGCAAGACGCAAACTATCGGAGGCAGATTTAAAAGAAGTAAATGACGCAGAATATCGGAATCTTTTTCGTTTTCAAATTAAATTCAATTTATTTAAAATTCACATACTCAGATTTGGCTTTTATTTACCATGCCAGACCGTCATTTCCAGACCGTCATCCTAAGACACTTTTCATGGCAGCCGACATGCAAGAAAAACGCCATGATTGGCCGGTTTCGGCGTCCTGGCCCATCGATCCTGATGTACCCGATGTCAGGACTTTGGTTTCAACAGTACATGGCGTTTTTTTCCGAGCGACAGCTTGATGGCGCCGGCCTGTGTTGCGTCGGCCAATGTTAGGATACGCTTATCGTCGGTGACGGTTTCATCGTTGATCTTGAGGCCGCCGCCCTGAATTTGGCGCCGGGCCTCGCTGTTGGACTTGACCAGCTCCGATTGCACGAAAGCCTGCAAAACGCCGACACCCTCGGCAAGCACAGCGTACGGCATGTTGACGGTCGGCAGATCATCCGCTGTCGCACCTTGTTCAAAAGTTTTTCGAGCGGTCTCGGCAGCGGCTTCGGCTTTGGCTCGGCCATGGATGAGTGCAGTGGCTTCCGTAGCGAGCACTTTTTTCGCGTCGTTGATCTCATTGCCCGACAACGCCGCTAACCGCCGCACCTCTCCCATCGGCAGGACCGTGAACAAGCCGAGCAGTTTGGCCACATCGGCATCCTCGCAATTGCGCCAGTATTGCCAGAAATCGTAGGCGCCCATCTGCGCTTCATTCAGCCACACGGCCCCTTGCGCGGTCTTGCCCATCTTAGCGCCTGAGGCGGTCGTCAGCAGCGGCGTCGTCAAGGCGAACAGTTGATGCTTCAGCCCCATGCGCCGACCGAGGTCGACACCGTTGACGATGTTGCCCCACTGATCCGACCCGCCCATCTGCAGATTACAGCCCGTGCGCTTGGCGAGTTCAACAAAGTCGTAACTCTGCGCCACCATGTAGTTGAACTCGATAAAGCTCATCTCCTGCTCGCGCTCCAGGCGGAGTTTGACCGAGTCCATCGTCAGCATGCGGTTGACCGAGAAATGCCGGCCGACTTCGCGCAACATATCGATCCACTTCAAGTCGACCAGCCAGTCGGCATTGTCGACCATGATCGCGTCTTTTTCGCCCGGCTCACCGGACGCGGGGCCGAACTTGAGCACCTGCGCAAACACACCTTTGATCGCGGCCTTGTTGGCATCGATCTCTTCTATCGCCCGCAAAGCGCGGCCCTCCTCCTTGCCCGAGGGGTCGCCGATGCGTGTCGTGCCGCCGCCCATGAGCGCGATCGGTTTGGTGCCGGTCGCTTGCAGCCAATGCAGCATCATCATCGAAATGAAGTTGCCGATATGCAATGACGGCGCCGTGCAGTCATAGCCGACATAGGCGATGGCCTTGCCCTTGGCGGCGACGGCATCGAGCCCTGAAAAATCCGAGCACTGATGAATAAAGCCGCGCTCATCAAGCACGTTGAGAAAGTCGGAGGTGTATTTGGCCATGACATGCGTCCGTGCGGGGTGGTCGTCGAGGTTATCCGCGCAAGGCAAAGTCGTGCGCGGCAGTGGCCGGGCGTTTTGGCAGAGATCTCGTGGAAGGGATCACCGAGATCGAACAGCAGCAAACCGCGCGGCACATTAAAGTGCGCGGCGGTATCGATACGGCAGGGCTGTCGAGCGGGTGGTCATGGAGAGCAAGTAATGCTAGCCGCACCCGACGTCAACTCGTGCTCGCCGACACGCGGGCACGCCGCCACTTTTGCATGCCTCTGGGGCCGCCATGCCGCTGATCTACAAGATTGCCGATACCCCACTTTGGACGGCCGCTGTCGCCAATGGCACATTCGACGGCTCGCCACATGATGTCCGAGACGGCTTCATTCATTTCTCGACTGCGGCCCAAACGCGTGAAACGGCAGCGAGACACTTCGCCGGCCAGCGCGATCTTGTCCTGGCGGCCATCGATACGGTGGCGTTGGGGGACGCCCTCATAGGTGCTTTGAAGTGGGAGACCTCGCGCGGCGGGGACGTGTTTCCGCATCTCTACGCAGCCTTACCTTTACACGCGGTCGTTTGGGCGAAGCCTTTGCCGCTCGGTGCTGATGGCCGGCATGTCTTCCCAGTGGAGATGGTGTGATGTTGAAAGGCTTGTTCAATCTGACGAGACCCGCGCTCTTCGCGCTTGAACCCGAGCGCGCGCACGAGGTTTCACTGAAGGCACTTGAAGCTGGCATCTACCCGAGCGATCTGACGCCCGTTGATCGGCGCCTGTCGCAAACTGTTTACGGCTTGAACATCCCAAACCCCATCGGCATCGCGGCGGGTTACGATAAAGACGCACGCGTCCCCAATGCGGTGCTGGGTGTTGGATGTGGGTTCGCTGAAGTCGGCACCATCACGCCGAAGCCGCAGTCAGGCAATGCCGCGCCGCGGGTCTTCCGCCTTGTCACCGATCATGCGGTCATCAACCGCCTCGGTTTCAACAATGGTGGCCATGCGGCGGCCCTGGCTCGTCTTGAAGCGCGCCCGAAACGTGGCATTGTCGGCGTCAACATCGGCGCAAACAAAGACACCGACGATAAGGCCGCCGACTATGTGGCAGGCCTTGAAACATTTAACGCCTTGGCGAGTTACTTCGCTGTCAATATCTCATCGCCCAACACGCCGGGCTTGCGCGACCTGCAGGCCCCCGCAGCACTTGATGCACTCCTTGGTCGGGTTATGGCTGCGCGCGACAAACTGGTTGCCGGTGGTGCGCCAAAACGGCCGATAATCGTCAAGATTGCGCCCGACATCGCCGAAGACGACCTCGCACAAGTCGTCGAGCGCATGATGGCGAACCGCGTCGACGGCATCGCTGTGTCGAACACCACGCTGGCGCGGACCGGTTTGCGCGATCAGATCACGGCGCGGGAAATGGGCGGCTTGTCGGGGCGACCACTTTTCCATCGGTCAACCGTTACACTTGCGCGCGTCTACCAACTGACCCGTGGTCAAATTCCGCTCATCGGCATTGGTGGCATCGACAGTGGTGCGACAGCGCTCGCCAAAATCGAAGCCGGGGCAACGTTGATCCAGATCTACACGGGGCTCATCTATGAGGGCCCAGCACTGATCGGCGCGATCAAGTCGGTTCTGTCGTCGGCGCTTGATCGCGAAAAGTTGTCGTCCATCGGCGCGTTGATCGGCCGCCGCGCCGATGAATGGGCCGCCAAGTCGATTGAGGCGTGAGGGTTTCGCACGGCTCGCTGGAGCCTATTTCCCCAAGCTCATGTGCGATGCAGCACGCGCATGAGATCGCCGTAGGTATCGACGATTGTCTCAGCGCCGGCGTCTTTCAGTTCCGAAACCGGGTGATACCCCCAGGATACGCCGATGGCGCGTACACCTGCGGCTCGGGCCATTTCCATATCAAAACTCGTGTCGCCGATCATAACCGCGTTAGCGGCCGCGCAGTCGGTCTCGACCAACGCCCGGTGGATCATGCCCGGATGTGGCTTCGATGGGTTGTCGTCGGCCGTCTGCAGGGTGGCAAAGATATTGTCCCATTGGTAGTGCGCAATCAACCGATGCAAGCCGCGCAGAGATTTGCCAGTGGCGACACCCAGCAGCACATCGTCGCGAGCTGACAGTGTGCGGACAGCCTGATCGGCGCCTGGAAAGAGAGGGTCCTCAGCCTGGGCGACGCGAATGCGCTGGGCTGCTGCCCGATAGGCCGCAGCGAGGCGCACGCGCTGCTCGATGCTATGTTCGGGCGCCAACGCCGTCATTGCTTCAGGCAGCGACAGTCCCACAATCGACAGTGTCTTTGCGCGACCAGGTGACGTCAGTTGCTCAGCCTCGAAGGCCGCATCCATGGCGGCCGATATGCCATTCTGGCTGTCCGCCAGTGTGCCGTCGCAATCAAACAAGATGAGTTTCATGACACGGATCCAATCACGTCATCGCCACCGTGCACCACGATACTTGAACCACAGCCCACAGACTACGGTCCACAAACTAAGGCCGCATGAATGTCGTCGATGCCCACAGGCTTTGCCAGCGGATTTGCAGCGCCTCATCTGAGGCAAGTGGTGCAAGCGGCGAAAACACGGCGGCACTCAGAAGAACTTCGCCAGATCCCAGCCCCTCGATCCGCACACGTCCGTCCGCATCGGTGCGCGGCCTGCGTGGCTCAAGTGAGCCGGAGGTGCCGCGCTGGCGCTGAAACGCTTTGACCATTACGCCTGCTGCGGGCTTACCTGCCTGCAAAACCCGCGCAACCAGTGGCGCGCCCGGGGCGGCCAGATACGGGTTGGTTTCGAGGACGATTTCAAGCGTCAATCCAAGAGCCCTGTCGGCACCATCCGCCGGCCCGACCGACAGCAGCGCCTTGGCAAAACGGCTATAGACTTCCTGCAGCTGTTGCGGCGCATCCGGCCTTGACCGATACCGTGCTGCGAGTGCATCGAGGCCCTCATCCTCAAGCACCTCGATGAAGTGTGTGAGCGACTTATAGTCAACGACGTCGGGCGCGCGCTGGACTGCAACAATCGTCAGGCCTGGGCGTGACAAGTCGATTTCCGCCGCAGGATCGTCACCCTCGACTGGTTTCAAAATGCGTTCGCCGCGGCTGTCGCTGACGGTGATGCGCTTGATCCACTTGCGCTGATAGGGGTAGCTATCGCCCAGAAAACCGGTGCCGTTGCGCAGCACAATAGGCACTTTTGTCCCGAGTTTGGGCGTGTAGGCGACGGCATCGAGCCAGAACTCATGCGCCTGTGCCGGTGACATCCAACTGAGCGCGATTGCGACCCAAAAGACGCTGAGAAAAAACTTCATTGCTCTGTCACCTATCGGGGCGCTCATGCGTATATGCTGTACGCGCTCCGCGAGATACGGGTCATATCGATATGCGGGGCAATTGGAGATACGGGCCAAATGTCGATCAGTTGCAGGCGGACACTAAGAACCACATCTCCTCGGTCTCGCTTCTCTGCCTTTCTCGCCATGCTATTGACGTATGTCGTTCTGCCAATGGGCGTCGCGGCGCATGAAGTACGGCCGGTGGTCGTGACCGCGGATCTGAGCCGGGCTGATCAGGTTGCGCTCACGCTATCGGCCAATCTTGAGGCCGTGATGGCGGGCATCGGACCGCAACACAAAGACACCGACGACGCCCCTGAAGCCGCGGCCTACAACCGCTTGCGTGATCTGCCGGCCGCCGAACTCAAGGCGCGCTTTGCCACTTTCGCGCCGAAATTTCTGCAGACCGTTACGATGTTGGCCGATGGCCAGCCCGTGGCGTTGCGCGTAATCGGTGTCGATGTTCCAGACGTCAAAGACCCGAAACTTGCACGCATTTCGACGCTGACGGTCTCCGGTCCGCTTGGTCCGGAACTGAAGATGCTTCGTTGGACGTTTCCAGCGTCTCTCGGCTCAAGCGTCTTGCGCGTGCGACGTGCCGATGGTGCGCCTCTCGAAACCAATTGGTTGAAGGAGGGGGCGGTCAGCGCTGACATTCCACTTTTAGCCGGCGCTGCAAAGGGGCGGGTCGCGACCCTCGTTGAGTATGCGGCCATGGGCTTTACCCACATTTTGCCGAAGGGCCTGGATCACATTTTGTTCGTACTTGGCTTGTTCTTTTTGAGCCCGCAGCTTCGACCGCTCTTGGTTCAGGTGACGGCGTTCACCATTGCGCATTCCATCACGCTGGCGCTTGGCCTTTATGGCTATGTCGACGTCTCACCAAAGATCGTTGAACCCTTGATTGCGCTGTCAATTGTGTTCGTTGCGGTTGAGAACCTGATGACAACAAAGCTGACGCCCTGGCGGCCGTTTGTTGTGTTCGCCTTCGGTCTCCTGCACGGTTTGGGCTTCGCTGGCATTCTGACAGATCTCGGGCTGCCGCCCGACCAATATGTGACCGGGCTTATCGGCTTCAACGTCGGCGTCGAATTGGGGCAACTCGCAGTCATTGCTCTGGCGTTCTTTGCCACGGCCTTTTGGTTCCGCGACCGCACTTGGTATCGGTCCAGGATTGTGCAGCCCGCGTCGTTGTTGATCGCGGCAGCCGGCATGTTTTGGACCGTTGAGCGTATCTGGTTTGCTTGAAGCGCCTCAGGTCGTCCGTGGCAAATTAGCAACGCAATATTTTAACCATGCACTGTCCCACTGTGCATGCACTGATTTTGTCTTCAGATTGAAACTCGCATTCTATCTGATGCGTACTAGGGGAACCGCAAGGCGCGCGCGGGGTACCTTTGGCAGCAGAACTGCCGTAATGAGTTTGCGAGCCACAATCGGGAGAAAGACATGAAGTCCGTCAAGATCGTCCTCGCAGCAGCATTCCTCGCAGCCGTTGGCCTCACGGCATCGTCGGTTGGTTCGATGGGTTCGGCTGAAGCCAAAGCACATGTGACCAAGGGCAAGCCCGGCAAGTGCGGCATGATGAAGTATTACAGCAAGAAGGACAAAGGCTGCGTCTCGAAGGCCTGATGCTTCGTTGATCGCCGTACTTTTCGCAGGCCGGGTGGCGACGCCCGGCCTGTTTGCATGCCGCGCTCAGTGCGTACGCTAGGCTCTGAGCGCAGGCAAAGGCCGTCGGACTCAAACGCCCGCGCGGCGCAGCGCGCTCATGATCAGATCGTCGAAGGCTTGGGCGACGATGTGGCCGATGTTGTAGCCGAAGATCGACGACAGTGAGAGCGCGCCGCCGAGAATGGCGACCACGAGAAGCCAGTCGCCTTCGAGAAAACCACCGTCGTCATTCGCAAAACGGCAAAGCTCCAGTTTCAAAACAGACAACATGCGCAAACCCCGACTCTGCAATCTCTGTGACTATGCTTCAGATCAATCAACGGATCTTTTTCAGATTGCCGACAATTTGCAATGCTTTCTGCCGATCTAGGCCCGATGGTAGGGATGACCGGCGATGAGCGTTACGGCTCGATACAACTGTTCGGCCAAGACCACGCGCGCAAGGCCGTGCGGCAGGGTCATCGTGCCAAGAGCCAAGGTCGCGTGTGCCGCTGCTCGAACCGAGCCGCCGTGGCCATCGGCGCCGCCGAGAAGGAACGTGACAGCCGTTGTACCCGCGTCGCGACGGGACCGCAGATCAGCGGCGAACGCCGCACTCGTTGGCGTCTTGCCGCGTTCGTCCAGCAACACAAGATGCCCGCCGGCGGGCATGGCCGCGAGCAATTTCCTGGCCTCGTCTTCCATGCGCGCCTCGACCGAGGCTTGCCGCGACTCCGGGATTTCCTTGAGGTTCAGTGGCCCGAGTGCGTGGGTACGGCCGAGTGCGTCAAGGCGGGTGCGATAACGTTCGTACAAAACACGCTCAGGCCCGTCCTTGAGGCGGCCAATGGCGATGATGGCGAGTTGCATAAACAGCCACCTCGTTGCGACAATGATAGGTCTGCCACTTTCAGGCGGCGAACCGGTGTCACTCTTTCTTGGCGGGTACGCTTTCGAGCAAGTCAGCGCGCTTGCGGGCCAACTGCTCGGCTTTCGTCGAGGGCACCTTGAACTCCCAGCCGGTGGTCCTGGCATTGAGCGCGTCAGCTGCAACTTTTGCCGCGCCCTCGCCAGTGGCCAACACTGAGACCCAGTGCGCATCGCTATCTTTGCGCAGCCGTAACGTAACGCCCAGGCCCTGGTCGCCCTTAAAGGTGATGACTGTTGCCGTATCGGCTAACGCGGCCGCGTCGAGTTTGCGCACGTCTTCGGCGTCGATGTTGGCTGATGCACGAATGAGCGCTTCGGCGGCGTTGGCATCCTTGAGTTTCTGCCCCTCAACCGGGAACGCCTTGAACGCCGACTTGCCATCCTTGCGCTCGAGCTCAAGTTTGTCTTCGCCCGGCACCTGCACACTGAGTTCCGTCACTTTAGCGCCGTCGAGGGCCACGATCTCAGGCTTAATCCAGCGGCGGACCTCGGTTGCGATGTCGATATCTGCATTGGCCAACCACGTCTGGGCGTCCTTGCCCACACGCACGTAGGTGCCGCCCTTGCCCGAGCCAAACGCATCCCACTTGCGTTTGCCGAGCACGACATCGGCAATGGGATTGCCTTTTTCATCCAACACACGGACGGCCTTCGATTTGGCATCTTTGCCCGCGGGATCTTCAAGTTCGAGAAGCGCGTAGCGCTCTGCATTGCGCGTCTTGGCTTCAATCAATTGGGCCTGTCCAAGCTTGGTCAAAAGATCGCGTATTGGCGCGGTTTCAGCCGGATAACCGGCGCGCTCCTTGAGGCCCCACTTGTTGTCTTTGTGCACGAGCGTCAGTGCGCTCGGCCCAGTGCCGAGCACGATCGAGCCGATTTTTGATGTTGCCGTCAAGTTCGGGGCCAGTTTGGCACCCGTTGCCTTGACCTGCGACCACGGGTTTGCGCTCGCATAGGCAATGAGTGCTGCAAAGCTGGTCGCAATGGCAGCGGCGCCAGTCAGAACAAACGTGCGCGGGGTCATGAGGGAGCCTCGATATGTGCAGCAATACGGGGTGTACAGCGATACGGGTCACGGTTGGCGCCGATGCATCGCATGCGCGATGTTCAAGCAACGTTGCGCCGCCGCCGCGCGTACCAGACGCCGGCCGCTCCGATCAGCAGCGGCACGAAGGCGATGTTAAAGAACTTCAGCCAGCCGTCGAGGCGGTCAATATCCTGGCGCATGGCAAGCTTCACGTCGCGGAGTTTCTTGCGCGTTGAGAGCAGCTCACCGCGGAAACCTTCAATCGTCGCTTTGTCCTTGTCCGTGATCAGGACGCTCTCGCCATCGGCGCCCTTTTCGAGCTTCGACAGCTGTTCTGTGACCTCTTTGACCTTGTTGGTCAGCACCAGTTCCTCAGTGCGAAATTTTTGCTCAGCGTTGGTTCGAATGGCGTCTACATAAGTGAACGGCCGATCTGAGACACCACGGCCGCGCAGCGAGATCAGCGCATCCGAGCCCGACAGGTTTTCCAGCGCGCCAACGACGAAAGCTGAGTTTTGCGCATGAGGCACAGCGATCTGCTGGCCCATCATCTCGCGCACCTGCACCCAGAACTGGTCTTGCAGCATGTCCGTATCGGCGATGACGATGATGTTGACCTTGCCGGTTGCCTTGTGGGGCGTAGCCGCGATCTTTGGCACATCCTTCTTGGGCTCGTCTTTCTTTCCCGCGTCACCAGTCTTTGCGGGTTCAGTCTTGGCCAGCTCAGGCGTCTTGGAGGGATCGGCTGGCGGGACGTCGGCTATCGGCGCCTCGGGGAAGGCCGACTTGGCATCGCCAGATATGCGGGCGGCCAGCATCAACTTCTTCTTCTCTGGCTTGAAGTCGCGCAGCAGGCCCGGCGCGTCCGGCATCATCGACACTTTCTCAGCCGAGATCTGCATCGCGTCTTCGCTGGTCTGCAAGATCGGCGCGACCGTCGTTGTAGCACCCTCGACTTTGGTGAGCACACCGGCACTGGCCACGTTGATCTTCTCGACACCAGCCGAAAGCACATCGCGGGCATCCAGGTTGCGTTTGTCGAGGCCAATCCAAGCGACATACTGCGTTACTGTTGCAGCCCCGCCTCGACCACCGAACTGCACGCGACGTGCATGTGTTTTATCACCGGCAACTTTGGTGCTGTCGAACGCGACGCCCCAGGACGCCAGGATCTTGTCGAAATCGCCAAACTTTGGCGTGCTCGGCGGCATCATCATGCCGCCCATGTTGCGGCCTTGCGTTTCAGCGACTGGGTCGACGAAGACGAGGATCTTGCCGTCGCCAAGGGCATATTGATCGACGGCGTAAAGTGCACCCGCGGCCAATCCCTCTGGCTGCACCAGCATCAGCACGTCGACGTCCTTGGGAATGGCCGTCAGGTCCTTGTCGAGTGCCTTGACCTCGAACACCTCTTTCATCTGCTCAAGGATCATTTGCGGCGGCTGCGGCCGACCGCGCATACCCTGCATCGGGTCCATGCCGCCCTCAAGCGGGATCGAGGAGATGAGACCGATGACGCGCTTCTTCGGGTTGGCCAGCGCATAAATCATCTTGGTCACGTCGTACTCGATGAAGCGCTCACGTTCTTGCGTAAACATCGGGATCGACAGCTCGTTATCGGTCGAATTCGTGCCAGCCAAGCCAAAGTAGCCCTGGTCCCCATCCTGATTGAGCGCGATGCCGCGAATGCCGGCAGCATCGGCCCGATCCTGCGCATCGGAGAATGGTTCGGGGTCGTAGTAGGTAACGCGCAGCTTGCCATTCGACAGGGAACGATACTGCTCAAGCAACGTGCGCACGCGCTCAAACGACTTCTGATACTGCGGCGCAACTTCACCGAGTTTCTTGGTGAAGTAGACCTTCAAATCGATCGGCTCGTCGATGCCCGCCAGCGCACGCTTGGTGCCCTCGGAGATGGTGTAGAGGCTGTCCCTGGTGAAGTCCGCCCGCCATGAGCGCAACGCGTTCGACGCAAACAAGTTGACGGCGAGGAACGCAAGACCAGCGAGCGCCAGCCCCGTCCACGACAGCGTTCCCTTGCTAAGCCGGCTGGCTCTGGACGCAGCGCGATCGACCCAAACGTTGGTCGTTGCGCGAGCTTTGTCGATTTGCGGGTGCATCGTCAGGCTCTAATCTGGGTGGCTGACCTCGGTCAGGCACCATTGCGGGGAGCACGGAAGACAGGTGTCTGACCGACGTAGTCAGGCACCTACGCGGCCTTTTTCTGGTCGAGGATGATCTTGTTGGCGAACAACGAAACGCCGATCACGGAGCTGAAAAACGCTAATGCGGGCAGGCTGACGATGCCCTTCATGAAGTCGTCGAAATACGACAGCACACTGAGCGATTGCACGGCTGAGACCAGCACCTGGGGTGCCCACGCGCGCAAGGCGCCAAGCACCAGCTCATATCCACTCATGACCATCAAAAAACACACCAGCGACGAAACAATAAACGCGATCACCTGGTTCTTGGTCAGGGCAGATATGGCTGAACCGATGGCGAGGAAAGCGCCCGCCATCAGGAATGAGCCGATGTAGCTTGTGAAGATGATGCCATTGTCGGGCGAACCAAGCACGTTGACCGTGATCCAGAAGGGAACGGTCAAGAGCAGCGCGACCCCGATAAACGCCCAAGCCGCGAGGAACTTGCCGATGATGGCTTCCCAAGCTGAAACTGGCAGCGTCATGAGCAATTCGATGGTGCCGGATTTACGTTCCTCCGCCCACAGCCGCATGGCGATGGCCGGCACGAGCATCAGGTAGAGCCACGGATGATAGGTGAAAAACGCAACAAGGTCCGCTTGGCCGCGCTCGAAGAACTGGCCGACAAAAAAGGCGAATGCGCCCGTCAGCGCAACAAAAATGATCAGGAAGACCATGGCTAGCGGCGTTGCGAAATAACCGGCGAACTCGCGCTTGGCGATGATGAAGGCCATGTCTAGCGTTTTACGCATTGTCTTTTTCCAGCATCACTTGCAGCGTGTCGAGAACTTCATCGACAATAAAATCCGGCGCGCGCTCTATCTTCTTTCCACGCCGCACCTTTAAGTCCAGCGCACGGATCTGATTGCAGAGGACGACCCCTGTCGTCTTCATCCCGCTGGCGGCCAGCGTGACCGTGAACCCTGCAGACCGCATTGAGCCACCGCCATTGGTGATCGGACAAATCAGGGGCAGGCTGATCCGGTCATATCCAGTCTTGGAGACGACCAGGACCGGCCGCCGTCCTTGCTGTTCGTGTCCAAGCGTCGGCTCGAGATCGACCAGATAGACATCGCCCCGTTTGATCATATCTCCTCACGTCCCATTCGCGGCGCGTCGATCCATTCCTGCTCTGTCGGTGAGATCGGGGCATTCGGGTCGCACATAGCCATGCGTTCGGCATAGCTCAAATGCGGCTTGCACCTGACTTTCGGCGTAATCACAAGCTTGTTGCCCTCTATAGAAATCGAAACTTCCGACTTTGAAGCTAAGTTCAAGGCTTCCAGAACGGCTGGCGGGATAGCGACCATGGTCGAGCCGCCAACGGTCCGAAGTTTTGCTGAGTGCATGAAGACCTCCAAGTTATATTTCAGTATAACATATGGCCGACACTCACGCCACCCGCGCCGTGTCCGACGTCGTCAGATGCCGGAACATATCATCGAGGGTCTTGGCGCCGGGTGCTCGCTTCATCAGGTCAGCGGCCGTACCGTCGGCGACGATGCGGCCCTTGTTGATGACCACCGCCCGCGAGCACACAGCTTCGACCTCCTCAAGGATGTGCGTCGAAACAATGATCGCTTTGTCCTTGGCCATCTCCTGGATCAGCAGGCGCACCTGATGCTTCTGGTTCGGATCGAGGCCGTCGGTCGGCTCATCCATGATCAGAACTTCGGGGTCGTGAAGAATGGCTTGGGCGATGCCAACGCGGCGCTTAAAGCCTTTAGACAACGTATCGATGCTCTGACCCAAGACGCCTTTCAGCGTTGTCCGCTCAACAGCCTTATCGATGCGCTTTTGCGCCTCGCCACCGGAAAAACCACGCACCGATGCGATGAACCGCAAGAATTCCAGCGGAGTCATGTCGGCATAGGCCGGCGCGCCTTCCGGCAAATAGCCGAGTTTCGCCTTAGCCGCTCGCGGCGCACTCGAAACATCAAAACCAGCAATCCGTGCCGATCCCTGATCTGGCTCGAGAAAGCCCGTGAGCATCTTCATGGTCGTGGATTTGCCGGCGCCGTTTGGCCCGAGAAAGCCAAGCACTTCTCCCTTGGCCACCCGCAATGAGATTCCATCGACGGCGGTTAGCGTGCCGAAGGACTTGCGCAAACCGTCGGCTTCAATCAGCGCGGCTTCAGGGTGGGCCGTCATGTTGGAAATGACCTCGACTTGCAGGTTGCAGCGGGCGGGTGTCAGGCTGCCCAATTCGGCTGGGTCATTGGCACTTTCAAGATGCGTGTGCCAGAAAAATCGGGCCAGTTATCAAGACAGTGATCGGTCCAAACAATTCCGATATCGAATCCCACTTGCGGGCCAACCTACAGGTGCATATGACGCACCCGTCCTTCAATATTTCAGCGAAAGTCTAACTTGTGTTTCATTAAAGCATGAGCACATTACCGCCCGAACTGGAGCAAATTTGCACCGAAAGGAACGTATATTTCCCGGACGTTGAAAGACTTCGGCCCAAATGACTAAAAACCTGCCTTACATTTCTTCTGAACTCTGCCTGCACCAGGGACCTGTACCGTGACCTCTATTGCTGACCTCGATATCTTCGCTCGCGTCGCACGAACCGGCAATATGTCCGCCGCTGGGCGTGAAATGGGGCTCTCACCGGCCGTTGTTTCAAAGCGGATTTCGCTGCTGGAAGACGAAGTTGGCGCCCGCTTGTTTCAGCGCACAACGCGCCAACTGACGCTGACCGAGACCGGCGAAGGCTATTACAAGCGCGTTGTCGACATTCTGAACCTCGTTGAGGAAGCCCAGGATTTTGTCTCACGCCGCAACACGAAAGCCCGTGGCGTGCTCAAAGTGACTGCACCAACCACCTTCTCGCGCCTGCACATTGCGCCCTATTTGGCCGATTTTTTGGGCCGCTTTCCCGAGATCGAACTAGATCTGCACCTGACGGATGATTTTGTCGACATCATCAGCCGTGGCTTTGATGTCGCGATCCGCATCGGCGAATTGCAGGACAGCTCGCTGGTCCAAAAAAAGCTGGCCAACGACACGCGGGTCATTGTCGCCTCGCCCAAGTATCTGGAAAAGATCGGCAATGTGCCACAGACGCTCGGCGACCTCGACTTCCACAACTGCCTGTCCGCTGGTGCACAGGAATATTGGCGCCTGCAAGGCCCGGACGGCCAACATCAGATCCGCGTCAAAGGCAACATCCGCTCAAACTCAGCTGAACTTGTCCGAGATGCGTTGCTCGCTGGCCTTGGCATGGGCCTGCGCTCGATCTGGGATGTAGGCGCCGAACTGAAAAGCGGTGAACTCAAAGTCGTGCTACCACAGTACCGCGGTGCCGACACGGTCGCCATTTATGCGGTCTATCCGTGCCGCGATTTCATGCCAACAAAGGTCAACGCGCTGATCGACTACCTCTCGACTCTATACAGCACGGATGGCTACTGGGAAAAGGGTCTCGACCTCGCAACCATCGCCACACTCGACGTGGTCGCTAAGGCCAACGGCAAGCTTCGGTCCGTCCCGCGCGACGTGCGCCAACCAGCGGCTTAATCCGCCGCACCCCAAGCCAACGTTGCAGCACTTGGTCGCGTCCGCTCGGGCGGATGCAAATGCTAGACGTAACGGCATCGAAAAATGGTCGCCGGAGTTTGACCCATGCGTGCCGTACTTTCACTTGTTGCAGCCTTTGCCATCGTCTCAACCGGCGCGTTCGCTCAGGCGGCTGGTGATGCTGCGGCCGGTGCCGATGTGTTCAAAAAATGCCGGGCTTGCCATCAGGTTGGGGCTACCGCCAAGAACGGGGTCGGCCCGATCCTGAACGGTCTGTTTGGCCGTAAATCGGGAACGATCGAGAGCTTTACCTACTCGGAGGCCAACAAGGAAGCCGGCGCCAAGGGCTTGGTTTGGACGGAAGAGACGTTCGCCAAGTACATCGAAGACCCACGCGGCTTCATGCCGGGTAACAAAATGGCTTTTGTCGGCGTCAAAGACCCTCAGGACCGCGCCGATTTGATCGCCTATCTCAAAACCCAGAACTGATCAGGCAGAACTGATCAGGCCAGAACTGATCAGAGTTGGGTGGTACGCCTGAGCCGGGTTTGTATTTCTGGGATCGAAGTGCGTGCGCAATGCGCCGCCGCTAACCTCCCAGCGCCAAACGTTCCAGGCTTCCGCCCCTTCCGCTTCCGCCGCTCGCCATTGCGTCACATCCAAAACGGCTGAGGCAAGCGAGCCAGATATGGCTGCCCTGCGAACGGAGCGTACCGCGACACCACGCGTCTTGACCCTGACGACTGGGACCGGCAGCACAGTGCCATGAGCCAGAACTCACCTGCGTCGCGCGACGCCTCCGCCGCTTTCTGGTCGGGCTGGCGCCAGATGTGCCCAGCCTGTGACAAGGGGCGCATCTATGGCCGCTTCCTTAAGGTTGAACCTGCCTGTGGCGCTTGCGGCGCTGAACTGCATCATCAACGCGCAGATGATGCACCGCCGTATTTCACGATGTTCATTGTTGCCCACGTAGTCGTTGCAGGGTTGCTGTTCGTTGAGAAGAAGTACCACCCAGACACGTGGATTCACCTTTTGCTCTGGCTGCCCATGACGTTGGGGTTGTCGCTTTGGCTCCTGCCGCGCATCAAGGGTGCGCTGATCGGGCTGCAATGGGCCTGGCGGATGCACGGTTTTGGCGCCCCGGTCGCAGGCATCGATACCCCTGAACCCTGGGCTGGCGACGATCCAAAGGTCCGTGCCCGGACGCAACAACGGAAAATGCCATGACGTCGCGTGCCAACACAGCCGAGCCTGGCGAAAAACTGGATCCAAATCAGAAGCCATTGATCCCGCGCGACGCCTCGACACTCGTGATCCTCGACCGCTCTGCCGGCGAGCCGCGAGTCCTCATGGGCAAGCGCCGTGCAGATCTTGCTTTCATGGCAGGTAAATACGTGTTCCCCGGCGGACGCGTGGACCCGGCCGATAAAGGTATCGCGATCGCGAGCGACTTGCGGCCGGCCGAGATGATCAAGTTAATGGCGCAGATGCGGGGCAAGGCGAGCGCTGTGCGTGCGAAGGCCCTGGCACTCGCCGCCGTGCGTGAGGCCTTTGAAGAGGCGGGCCTGGTCATCGGCGGTAAAGGCGCGCTGGGCGATACGGCGCCCGAGAGTTGGCGCAGCTTTGGCGCGCGCGGGTTTGTACCTAGCCTGGCGCCGCTGACATTTTTTGCCCGCGCGATCACACCGCCGGGACGCCCGCGGCGCTTTGATACTCGCTTTTTCACCATGGATGCCTCGGCCATCGCAGAGCGTCTTGGCCACAACGACGGCGAACTCTCAGGCCTCGATTGGCTGACGCTCGACGCCGCCCGTGAACTCGATATCCCGCGCATCACACGGCTTGTGCTTGAGGACCTGACCGAGCAACTCGTTGACGGCACCCTTGACGCTGGCACCAATCCCGTGCCGTTTTATTATATGCGCAATGGTAGCTTTAAGCGTGACCTCATCACGGTTTGAGCGGTGAGGCGACGCGCTTAGGCGCGGCCGACCTGTCTCGGCTGCCCCTCTTAAAGCGCCCCCTGCTGTATGATCGGGCGTCTTATCCGACGTCCATGCGCGTGGGCAAATTGCCTAGGCCGTGAAAAGCTGGTTCAAAAAAAGCTGGCTCACCAGAAAACACGAGGAACGTCTTGATGTCGCAACGCTGCTATTGCCTCACCAACCACCACCAGCCGCTCGAAATGCGCGACGGCGCGATCCCAGAGCCGAAAGACGGCGAGGTTCTCGTGCGGGTCACGGGCGCTGGTGTGTGCCACAGCGATATCCACATCTGGGAAGGGTTTTACGATCTCGGCGGCGGCAAGAAAATCTCGCTCAAAGATCGCGGCATCGTTCTGCCGATCACCATGGGGCACGAGATTGCCGGCGAAATCGTCAAGGCCGGGCCGAACGCGACGGAGGTCAAGATCGGCGCCAAGGTGGTCGTTTTTCCTTGGATTGGCTGCGGCGCGTGCGGCACGTGCAAGTCCGGCGACGAAAACTTCTGCCTAAAGGGCCGCTCGCTCGGCGTGTTCCAGAACGGCGGCTATGCGCGTTATGTCATCGTGCCCAAGGCCATGTACTGCATCGACATCGAAGGGCTCGACGCGGCCGAGGCGGCACCGCTCGCCTGTTCCGGTGTGACAACATACAGCGCGCTGAAGAAGTTCGGCGCGCGCATTGCCCAGGAACCCGTCGTCATCATGGGCGCGGGCGGTCTTGGCTTCATGGCATTGAAGATCCTTGCGGCCATGGGGGGCAAGGGCGCTATCATGGTCGACATCGACCCGGGCAAGCGTGAAGCGGCAGTCAAAGCCGGGGCGCTGTCCGCCATTGATGGCGGCGCTGCAGATGCAGCCAAACAAATCATGGCCGCGACTGACGGCGGCCCGCGCATGGTGCTCGACCTCGTCGGCGCGGCCTCGACTGTTAATCTAGCGCTGGCGGCAGCAACACGCGGAACTGAAATTGTGGTCGTTGGCCTCTATGGCGGCGAGATCACCGTCTCAGTGCCCCTGTTTCCAATGCGTCCGCTCGCCATCCGTGGCAGTTACGTCGGCAATCTCGCGGAGCTGACAGAGATCGTGGCCTTGGCCAAGAGCGGCAAGTTGAAACTCGTCAACGTCACGCGCCGCCCGCTGGATGAGGCCAATGCGGCACTGATGGACCTCAAGGCTGGCAAGGTCGTCGGGCGGGTCGTGCTGGTGCCCTGAGGCGCGTTCCCGTGGGCGCGTATCATGGGGGCGCGTCCATGGTTGAGCGCTTGCACATTTGACGCGATGCCCCCAGGCCTCGACGAGCACGCGCGTGGTTGGTGGGGCGGCCGCGCGCACGAGAAGAAGCGAAATACCAACGGTCAATCTTTTTGGCCGTTGGTATGAGAAAGCAATGCGGAACCACCCGACAAGGTCAGGCCATACAAGGCCATTCAATTCTCGAATTCGACACCACCCCAACTGTCATCCTGCCCCACTTGTGGGCAGCATCCATAGCAGGGCCGGGGCAATGAGCCTTTAAGATCTGATCACGCTGAGGAATTGGTCCTGCCCATAAAGGGGGCAGGATGACAGTAGAGTCTGTGGTTTGCCTTACGAGTCAGTTTACGAAGCGAGAATTGAATAGCCCTGTCAGGCCATCACCTCTCGCATTTTCGAATCGAGCTGCACGAGCGTGAATGGCTTAGCTAAGAAATGCAGCCCTGCATCCAACTTGCCGCTATGAACAATCGCGTTGCGCGTGAAGCCGGTTGTGTAGAGGACTTTGAGCTCAGGTCGGCGCCGCAACGCTTCCGCCGCCAATTGCCGGCCGTTGATGTCTGGCATGACGATATCCGTGAACAGCAATTCGGTGTCCGGATGGGCATCGAGTTTCAGCAAGGCATTTTTTGCGCCGTCGGCATGGATGACCGTGTAGCCCAGTTCGCGCAGCGCTGAGACCGTCATCTCACTGACACGCGCATCGTCTTCGACGACAAGGACAAGGCGAGCTGCGTTGGCACCCCGCGTGGCGGGCGTCAAATCTGGCCACGCTTCTGCTTCGGCGATTCGAATGGCTCGCTCCGGTCCGTCATCATAGAGGCGTGGCAGATACATTTTTACGGTGGTTCCGAAACCAACCTCCGAATAGATTTTAATGTGCCCACCGGATTGTTTAATGAAGCCAAACACCTGAGAGAGCCCGAGGCCCGTGCCCTTGCCGACGCCCTTGGTTGTAAAAAACGGATCGAACGCTTTGCCGACAACCTCAGCCGTCATGCCCATGCCGGTATCCGTGACCGAGGTCAAAACATAGTCGCCCGGCGGCATATCGTGCGCTCGTCCATAGGACCCATCGAGCGTGGCGTTCGACGTCTCTATGGTCAGGCTGCCACCATCCGGCATGGCATCACGCGCATTGATGGCAAGGTTCAGCAGCGCGTTTTCAAGCTGCCCCGCGTCGGCACTCGTGCGCCATAATCCTGCGTTCAAAACCGTCTGAGTTTGGATCGTCTCGCCCAACGTGCGTTGGATAAGGTCCGACATGCCGCCGACCAGTTTGTTGGCATCAATCGATTGTGGTGCAAGTGGCAGTTGGCGCGAAAATGCCATCAGCCGGTTGGTCAGCGTCGCGGCACGCGTGGCGCCATCCATCGCGGCATCGATAAATCTCTGGACATCGGTGTTGCCAGCGGCAATCCGCTTTTGTGTCAGGTTGAGACCGCTGATAATCACTGCGAGCATGTTGTTGAGGTCGTGGGCCAGACCTCCCGTGAGCTGACCGACCGCCTCGATCTTCTGCATCTGGCGGATTTTCGTTTCATTTTGTTCCCGCTCGATCGCCGCAACAATCAGCTGGCGCGCCTCTCGGCGGGTGTTCCAGACCCAGGCAGCCATGGCAGCCATCACCAGCGCCAGAGTAGTCAGTCCCATGATGACGCCTAGAATGGTGATCGTCCGCACACGTGCGACATGGGCAACAAGCAAGCTTGCTTCGGCTGTTCTCATCAGAGCCACAAGGCCGCGAACCCGCTCCATCTCGGCAAACCCGGCACGTGATGCAGGGATCGACAACACGGTCGCAGTGGTTGCCGCACGTCGAAGCGTGATGCTCTCGTTCAGTGTTGCAAAACGCGCCTTGATTGCGGATCGCAAGTCAAACATCGTCGCTTGCTGTGCCGCGTTGTCAGCCGTCAGCTCCGTCAGTTCCGAGAGCGCCGCCTCAATCGTGGTCTCAGCCTCGGTGAAGTGTTTCAAATGACCCTCATCACCGTTGATGACATAGCCACGAGCCGACGTCTCCGCGTCCTGGACCCTTGAAAAAACCTCAAAAATACTTGTCTCGACCTCAATGGTATGGGCCACGAGATTGACCGTGCGCCGATACTCCCAAACCACCCAACCCAATAGAGCGAACGCCAGAGCCAACAGTGCGCAGGAATATTCTGGGATGCGCTCGCGGATACGATGGGGGAGTATGACCAACATTTGGTTCATCCACGCGCGCGCAACTGTCATTTCGAAGTTCTGGCCTCCAACCGTTGACGCCGACCCTAGGCCGTTCCGCGCACAGCACCAGCACGAAATCTGCCATAGGTTCTCAAATGTTATCGTTGGTGAGGCCAACTGGTGTGACCAATTGCGGTTGCCCGGGGCCCAGGGTTAACCGGCGTAAACCGGGGTTAACCGAGCCGGAACAGCCGCCGCGCATCGGCACAGCACCCCTGCCGCCTACGCCGCTACTTTTGCGGCCTTCGCGGCCTTGATGGCACGGCTGAGGCGGGCGACGGCGTCACTGATCTCGGCCTCTGAGACGTTCAGCGGCGGCATTATACGCAACACGTTATCGCCAGCACCGACGGTGAGGAATTTCTCAGCAGTACAGGCCTTGACGATGTCACCCACTGGCATGTCCGCCTTGAAGCGCACGCCCATCAACAGGCCGACACCGCGGACCTCCTCGATGATGTCGCTGTGCTCGTCTTTCAAGGACGCGAGGCGCTGTTTCACAAACATGCCGAGCTTCTGTACTTGCGCGAGAAAAGCGGGCTGATTGACTTCGTCCATGACGGCGTTGCCGACGGCCATGGCGAGCATATTACCGCCGAACGTTGAGCCGTGCGTGCCGGGCACCATCCCCTTAGTCGCATCGAGCGTGCCGAGAAACGCGCCAACAGGGAAGCCGCCGCCGATGCCTTTGGCGATCGCCATGATGTCAGGTTTCACGCCGGCCCATTCGTAGGCGAAAAGTTTGCCGGAGCGGCCCATGCCGCATTGGACCTCGTCAAAGATGAGCAGGATGCCGTGCTTGTCGCATAGCTCGCGCAAGCCTTGCAGACACTGATGCGGCACCGGACGAATGCCGCCTTCACCCTGGATGGGCTCGATCATGATGGCGGCTGTTTGCGGACCAATAGCTTTGGTCAGCGCGTCGTGATCGCCGAACGCCAGCACGTCGAAGCCCGGCATCTGCGGCCCGAAACCTTCGAGGTATTTCTCGTTGCCAGCCGCGGCCAGCGTTGCGAGCGTGCGCCCGTGGAAGGCACCCTTGAAGCCAATGACGCGTGTGCGTTCGGGGTGGCCGTTGGAGTGGTGATACTTGCGCGCGACTTTAATGGCGCCCTCGCAAGCTTCGGCGCCCGAGTTGCAGAAGAACACGCGGTCCATGCCCGTCGCCTTGCAAAGCTTGGCGGATAGCTCTTCTTGGCCAGCGACGCGGTACAGGTTTGAGGTGTGCCAGAGTTTCTGCGCCTGGGCGGTCAAGGCTGCGATCAGTTTCGGGTGGGCGTGACCGAGCGCGTTGACGGCGATGCCGGACGCGAAATCGAGATACTTGTCGCCCTTGGTGTCATAAATCCACGAGCCCTCGCCGCGTTCAAAGAGAACATTTTGACGGCCATAGGTGCCCATGACGTTGGTTTCGGGCAGTGCGTTGGGATCGGCAGATTTGGTTGCGGTGGCGACATTCGACATGGGAAGGGTCCCCGAGGGAAAACAGGCGTCCAGAAACAATTCATGCCGCGTTTGGGCGCGGCATGCACGAGACAT
>JANNXS010000119.1:0-2259 GCA_031409695.1 Hyphomicrobiaceae bacterium | reverse complement strand
GTCTCACGGCAAACGAAGGCTTGTCATCGCGTGGTATGGCTCTGCACGGCGCTGGATTCATCGTCACGCCTGAGCAGGCGAAGGCGCTGGGGCTCGGAACGGTCCCAGGTCTCGATCGCCACATCCGCCCTTATCGCAATGGTAAGGACCTGATGGCGACGCCGCGTGGCGTGATGGTGATCGATCTGTTCGGCCTCGATGCCGAAGACGTGCGCCGGCGCTTTCCGGCTGTCTATCAGCATGTGCTTGAAACGGTGAAACCTGCAAGGCACGCGCAATTTCAGAAGTCACCGACGAGAGACGCGCAAGAGTATCTGGATGCTTGGTGGACGCATGGAAAGCCGCGCGAACAACTTCGCCCAGCATTGGCCGGCCTCCCTCGCTATATTGCCACCGTCGAAACCGCCAAGCATCGCGTGTTCCAGTTCCTCGACGCGGCCATCCTACCGGACAACAAGCTGGTCGCCATCGCCTCTGACGACGCGTTTCACCTTGGCGTGCTGTCATCGCGCGTGCATGTGACATGGGCCATGCGCACGGGCGGCTGGCTCGGCGTCGGCAATGACTCTGTTTACGTCAAGTCCCGCTGCTTCGATCCGTTCCCGTTTCCTGATTGCAGCGACGCCTTGAAGGCCAAGATCCGCGCCGTCGCTGATGAACTGCACGCGCATCGCAAGGCGCGGCAGGCGGCGCACCCGCGACTGACCCTGACGCAGATGTATAACGTGCTCGATAAATTGCGCGCAGGCGAAGCGCTCGATGCCGACAATGAGCGCATCAAGGCGGAAGGTCTGGTGCTGATCCTGAAGGAACTGCACGATCGGATCGATGCGCTCGTCCTCGATGCCTGCGGCTGGGGCGACCACTCGACCGAGGCTCAAGTGCTCGAACGTCTCGTCAAGCTCAATGCCGACCGCGCGGCGGAGGAAAAGGCCGGCAAAGTGCGCTGGTTGCGGCCAGATTATCAGATCCCGCGCTTCGGCTCCGAGGCTGAGCGGGCGCACATTGCCGAGGCCGCGCGGCAAGCCAAGTCGACAGATGGGATCAAGCCCAAACAAGGCGTGCTTGATTTCGACGACGACCTGCGCGAAATGCTGCCGGCAGCCGAACGCGCAAAACCGAAGTATCCGACCGGCAATGAATTGGCCGAGACGGCCGCCGTGATGTCCGTGCTGATGAGTGCTGGCGAGCCGATTTCGATCCCGCAGATCGCCAAGCGATTCAGCCAGGGGAAGGCCATCGACAAGCGCGTGTCGTCGACCGTGCTGGCACTTGCGCGGCTCGGTCATTTGACAAGCCCCGATGGCGAGACGTTTAGCTTGCGGCGGCAGTGACCATGTCCCTCAGCACCGTCTACGTCCTGACCAATCCAGCCATGCCTGATCTCGTGAAGATCGGGATGACCGATGGTGACGACCCACAAACGCGGCTGTCGCACTTGTACACGACCGGCTTGCCGTTTCCGTTCGAATTGCGGTTCGCGTGTCGCGTCACAAATCCTGCGGAAGTCGAGAAGGCGTTGCACACCGCGTTCGCGCCCCAGCGCGTCAATCCGAAGCGCGAGTTCTTTAAGATCGATCCGGGGCAGGCAATCGCAATTCTGAAACTCTTGCATGTCGAAGACACGACGCAGGCAATTGTCGCCGAAGCGCCTGTTGCCGACCAAGCGGACGCAGCGGCCGGTCAAGAATATCAACGGACACGGTGCCCCAACCTCAACTTCGAGGAAATGCAGATCCCAGTTGGATCGGTCTTGGCGTCAACGGTAACCGAGGACGTCGCTGCCGTGATAGCCCCCAAGAAGGTGCGGATGCGCGATCAAGAGATGTCGTTGACCGCCGCAACACGGGTGGTCCTCGGGATCGAATACAGCGTTTCGCCCGGCCCCTATTGGAAATTCGGCGGGCGCTCTATCAGTGACATTTACGAAGAAACGTATCCCGCTTCGGAGTAGACGCCTCACCGCTTCCCCGACCACGACACAACGTCGAGCCCATCGATCCGTAAATTCCCGATCGCCTTGTCCGACGTCACCAGCGTTGCGCCCAGCGCGCGAGCGTGGGCAGCAATCATGACGTCGAAAGTGCCGGCGCTTCGACCGGCGGCTTTGGCAGCGGTGCGGATTTCAGCGTGGTGTTCGGCCGCGGCATCGTCCCAGGTGTGGACAGTCACACGCGCGAGAAAGGCGCGGACTGCGGTCATGATCGCGGGAGTATCGGATCTCAGCCGCGCACCGAACAGCAATTCGGATTGCGTGAC
>JANNXS010000118.1:0-2641 GCA_031409695.1 Hyphomicrobiaceae bacterium | reverse complement strand
CCGAAAACCCCGACAATCTGGCAGATCGCATTCTTGCCGACCTCCAACCAGAGGGCCGGCTTTCGCAAGCTGATCCACGCGCGGCTTGGTCACGAGACTTCGACGCTGCACGAAACTACAAAGCGTTCATGGACTTCCTCGTCAGCGTCAGTGAGCGATAGGCTGTGCATGGTGGTGTCGCAAAACCTCGAAGAAAGCATCAAGCGCTCGAAAGTTGCTGCCGGATGGCGCACGACCGACGCCGTCTTGGCGTTTCCTCTCTTCTGCCTAGCGTTCACATCTTTGGAGATTGCCGACGATCCGACCGCCGGCGGCAACGCTTGGTTCTTTCGTTCACTTGCCTGTCTCACGCTGTTCGTTTTCCTGGCGTTCCGCTTCGGATTTCGCGTGCGGGGACCGGTCCTCGGGCTAGGCATGACTTGCGCTGTCTATTTCTTTGCTGTGAACCTTTTAGAATTCACGACCTTCGCTGTCATCGGAAGTGCTTTCATCCTCTCTGCGGTGCTCATGGCAGGGAGTGGGCAACCGTCATGGCGAGGTCTGCTCGATGTCTTGATCAAGAGCTACATCGTTTTTAACCTAATAGGGTTGATCATCGCCGGTGTGATCTACACTGTCAGTGGCACAATTATTGACCTCCACTCCGTGATCTTCCCGTTCAGCTCTGCACGGGTCGGGCTGTTCATGGGGCAGATTCGATTAACGGGGTTCCAAATCGAGCCCGGCACATACTCCAACGCAATGTTTGCCTGCGTTGTCCTTCGCGCACTTTCCACCGGCGTCATAGCCGACCGCCTGAACGCAGTCGCCATTCTGAGTACACTGGTAACCCTGGCAGCCTGGGCGGTAGTCGGAGTTGCTGCTTTCTGCGCTGCAGCTTTCATCGAAATATTTTACGCACGCAGATCAATCAACATTGTATCCCGCATCGCTCTCGTCGTGCTTGCGATCATCCTTCTTGGCGCCGTGGTCGTCGTCGGCTTCCCCATGTCCGGCGACAATTCGTTGACCGATTACTTTGTCGACCGGTTTAGCGGCGGAGAGGGCAAAGGCTCTAGGGAGTACAAGGACGAAGCGCTCGATGCGCTGTGGCAGGCCGTTAGCTGGCGAATGTTATTTGGTAGCCCCTTGCCGTATAGTTATTGCTCATGGTGCGTATCACCTCAGGACCTAGGCACCTTTTTGAACATGTTCTACTACTTTGGCATCGTGCCGACCTCAGTCGTGCTTATTGCCTTTGCATGGAGCGTCTGGTCTCGCCGGGGAATCGCCTTCGCGGTGCTGATAACCCCATTATTCGTGACAAAATTCTATTTCTACGATCCAGTGATATGGCTGATCTTCGGTTCAGCGATCTTCGCCCGACCACTGCAAAAGACGAGTACAAGGATGGTGCAATGACCCGCAAGACGAAAGCTGATTGGCGTCCATCTAGGTTCCAGAAAACACGCGACGGTCGATGGGTTGCTGCACGCGATCGGGGCTACTTCTCGAGGCTCGTGGGTGATCTGCAGGTTGCCGGCTATGAACGGCACTACGCAGCTATGCTTCGGGCCGGTTGGTCGATCTCGGATGCGGAAACGCTCCACTCTACGGAGTGTACAGAGATATGGTCACTGACGTCGTCTGGGTCGATTGGCCGAACTCCGCGCACCAAGACGCCGAAGTCGATGTCGTCGCAGACTTGAATGTGCCGCTGCCGTTCCCAGACATGTCTTTCGATACCGTATTGCTATCTGATGTTCTTGAACACATCGCGGAGCCCGACGCGTTATTTAGTGAAATCACCCGAATTCTGCGGCCCGGCGGGCACGCGATCGTGGGCGTCCCATTCTTCTACTTCCTCCACGAAGAACCACATGACTATCATCGTTATACACGTTACAAACTCATACATTTCGGCTCCAAACATAACCTGAGCGTCACTTCTGTGCATGAAGTTGGAGGTGGGATCGATGCTTTGGTGGATCTCTCAGGGAAAATACTTGGTGGACTGTGGCCTCCGCTGGCGGCTGTTCCTTACTGGAGTTGGCGAGCGGCCTCGATCATTCCCGGGGTCAAGTGCGTCAACGCGAAAGGCATGCGACGATTTCCGCTCGCCTACGTTGCAGTTTACCAGCGCCCTTAGACGCTCCTTGGCGCTTGTGTTGGCTTTTACCAGTACCGCGGCAGCGCAAGCGCCGCCCTCCGCAGCCCCGGGTTGGAACGACATACCGACCTTTGAAATGCGCGCCGGCCTTGAAGCCTACTGGGACGTCTTTGATCGGACGGAAGGTGCCCATCGGAACGAGGCATTGAAACGAGGTTTCCAGCCCGTCAGCATTTACAATACGTTTGCGGATTATCCAGGGGGACAGCGAGAGAACGTAGATCGCCACATTGCCGCGCAAAACTTTAACCCCTGGAATAAGCCGACATTCTTTGAGCGCATCATCAAGCGAAATATAGACGTCTCCGCACCCAAGGGGCTCTTCGTCCACGATATCGAGCCCGTGCTTGAGCGCAACCCTCGTGTTGCGTGGAACTGGCCGGAGTTGCGTGCGTAATAGATGAAGTCGAAACCAAACCCGTTTTTAACCCTTTGGCAATCGCCATTTCAACAATATGAACCACTGGTTTTTTGTCGGGGTCGACTCCAATT
>JANNXS010000117.1:0-8819 GCA_031409695.1 Hyphomicrobiaceae bacterium | reverse complement strand
TTTCTGGTCCGGCCAACGTGGTGCGCGCCGATGATCGCGATGGCTACGCCAAGGAAAGCTATGTCAATGGCCGCGTCGCCTTCTATCTGAAGGGCAAGGTCAAGGGCGAATACCTGATCACCGCATCGGCTGACACCAAGGACCAACCCTTCGGTTCATTGTTCTCAGGTTTCGACAGCAAGGACCCGCGCTACCTGCTACGCAAACTTGATCCGAACAAATACTATCCCGTCTATGGCGATGATTCGACCACCACCGAAGACGCGCCGACCCGTGGCAAGTTCTACGTCCGCGTCGATCGCGGCGACAGCAACATCATGTGGGGCAACTTCAAGACCACGATCACCGGTACGGACTTTGTGCGCTACGACCGCGGCCTCTACGGTGCTCGCGGACAATACGTCAGCGACACCTCGACAAGCCACGGCGAGCGCGTAACCAAGGCCGAAGTGTTTGCGGCTGAACCCGGCACCATTCCCGGCCGCGACGTGTTCCGCGGCACCGGTGGCTCGCTGTACTACCTGCGTCGACAGAACCTGACCCAAGGCTCCGAGCGGATCACAGTCGAGATCCGCGACAAGGAAACGGGTATCGTGGTTCGCTCGAAGTCACTCGTGCCGACGCAAGACTACGAGATCAATTATCTGCAGGGCCGCATCGTTCTGAAGAGCCCGCTCGCTTCAACGGCTGTGGATGATTTCATCGTCCAGACGGGTTCCCTGTCAGGCTATGAGCAATACCTCGTGTCGACCTATGAATATGCGCCAGGTCTTGAGGCCAACAAGGACAAAGTCGTCGGTGGCCGTGGTTCGCATTGGGTGAACGATCATGTGCAACTCGGAGTCTCTGGCTATGACCAAAACGGCGCCGGTCGCGAGCAGCGCATCGTCGGCACCGACGTCACGGTACGGGCAACGCCTGGCACTTACGTCAAGGCTGAAGTTGCGCGTTCGAATGGTCCGGGCGATGGCGAAACCATTTCGCTCGATGGCGGGTTCACATTTGTCAATCGGCAGAGCGACGGCCGCACGGCCTACGCGCGCCGCCTAGAAGCGGCAGCCGATTTGTCCGAGATCTGGACCGGGCATGATGGCCGCTTGTCGGCTTTCTGGCAGCATAAAGATCGTGATTTCTCCTCACCCGGGCAAATCACCACCAACCGTGCTGCGACCGAGGCTGGAGCACGTGCCATCGTATCGCTTGACGCGCAGCACGCCTTGAAAGCGCAGTTGTCCGACAAACAGGACGAGTTCCGCGTCTATCGTGCCGGCGAGATCAACGTCACACGCACCTTCAACGACTACTGGAAAGCCACCGTCGGCCTGCGGCTCGATGATCAACAGTTGCGCACGCTGTCGGCCAGCCCGACGTTGAACACGTTCGGTCGGCGCACGGATCTCGCCCTTCGCTTTGACTATGACAGCCGCCGCGATTGGACGAGCTATGTCTTCGGCCAGAAGACAGTTGATCGCACTGGCACGCGCAACAACAATGACCGCGTCGGCGTCGGCGGCACCATGCGGCTGAACGAAAGGTTTACGGCGCTCGGCGAAATCTCCGGCGGCAACGGCGGCCTCGGCGGTAAGGTTGGCACGGAATACAAGGTCAACGATGAACAGACCCTGTATCTCACCTACGCGCTTGATCCCGATAAAACGGACGTAATCTCGCGCGGTGGCGAAGGGGTCTTGGTTGCTGGCGCGCGCAAACGGTATTCCGACTCAGCCAGCGTGTTCGGCGAGGAACGTTATCGCCACGGCGGCGGGTTCGTTGGCCTCACGCACGCTTACGGTATCGATCTCGTGCCGCTGCAGCATTGGAAAACCGGCCTCGCCATCGAGAGCGGAACACTCTCCGATCCCTACGCGGGCGACCTGAAGCGCCTCGCGGCGTCAGGCTCTGTCGGTTACGGCCACGCTGGCCTGACCTACTCGGGCAAACTCGAGTATCGCCATGACGAATCGGCGACGCGTGAACGCGAAACATGGCTGCTCTACAATACGATCTCCCAGAAGATGTCGGACGATTGGCGCTTCGTCGGTAAATTCAACACGGCGATCAACACAAAGACGGTCGGCGATTACGTGGATGGCAATTTCACGGAAGCGGTCACCGGTTTCGCCTACCGCCCGGTTGCCAATGATCGCCTGAATGCCCTGGTCAAATACACGTTCTTTGAGGATATCCCGAGCCCGGGCCAGAAGCTGCCAAATGGTGTTTCGCTCGGTTATGCCCAGCGCAGCCACGTCGGCGCCATCGACCTTGCTTACGATGTGCTTCCTTGGCTGACAGTTGGCGGGAAGTACGCAATCCGTGTCGGCGAGTTGCGTGACCGCGAAGGCGCCGGCGAGTGGTTTGATGCGCGCGCCCAACTTGCGATCCTGCGTCTGGACCTCAAGATCATACAGGATTGGGATATCCTGGCTGAGTTGCGCACGCTCGAATCCTCGACGGCCTCGGATCGCAAAACCGGCGCATTGCTCGGAGTTTACAAGCACATCAATGACAACTTCCGGCTGGGCGCTGGCTATAACTTCACCGACTATTCCGACAACATCACCGACCTCTCGAACAAGAGCCGCGGCGTGTTTGTAAACGGCCTGGCGAAGTTCTGATTTGCTGGTTGGCTGTGCTGTCACATGTCCTGTATTGCTGCACGGAACACTGCCAGATCGAGAACCGACCATGCGGCCCAACACGCGTCTTACCGATCTGCTTGGCATCGAGTTGCCGATTGTTCAGGCGCCGATGGCTGGCAGCAACGGGTCAGCGCTGGCCGTCGCAGTGTCCAATGCTGGTGGCCTTGGCTCGCTGCCCTGCGCGACGATTTCGCCGGAGCAGATGCGTGCAGAACTAGCACTTATCAAGCAGCAGACGTCGCATCCCGTGAATGTGAACTTCTTCGTGCACTCGCCACCCGTGGCGGACACCGCGCGTGAAACCGCTTGGCGGACAAAGCTCGCGCCGCACTACACGCGCCTTGGTCTCGATCCGAAGGCCGACTATCCTGGTGCTGGCCGCGCGCCGTTTAACGACGTCTATTGTAAGGTTCTCGAAGACTTCAAGCCCGCCGTCGTAAGCTTTCATTTTGGCTTGCCGAGCGGCGATCTCATGCGTCGTGTGAAGGCTTGGGGTGCGAAGGTTCTTTCCTCAGCGACCACGGTTGCCGAAGCGCAATGGCTCGAAGCCCACGGCGTCGACGCGGTCATCGCTCAGGGTGCAGAAGCCGGTGGTCACCGTGGTATTTTTCTCTCTGACGACGTGATTGCGGACGTCAGCCGACAACCCGGCACGCTGGCGCTCGTCCCACAAATTGTTGACGCCGTGGCCGTGCCGGTCATCGCTGCCGGTGGTATCGCTGACGGTCGCGGTGTCGCTGCCGCCTTCATGCTGGGCGCCAGTGGCGCTCAGGTCGGCACAGCCTATATGTTCTGTCCCGAAGCCACGACGTCAGCGCTCCATCGGGCAGCACTCGCTGACGCGCGCGACGATGCTACAACACTGACCAATGTGTTCACCGGACGCCCGGCACGCGGTATTCTCAACCAAGCGATGCGTGAACTTGGGCCTCTCACGCGAGACGCGCCTGAGTTCCCATTGGCTTCGAACGCAATGGCTCCGCTAAGGGCACTGGCCGAAGCACGCGGGGATAGTGCGTTCACGTCTCTCTGGTCGGGTCAGGCGGCGCGTCTCGGGCGTGAGATGTCGGCTGCAGATTTGACGCGGGCCCTTATTGAGGACGCCCACGTGCTGATGGGCCACTCGCGTCGCGCCTGAAACAAGCACACTTGCCTTACGCTAACGCGGCGAAGCGCTGTCGGACCGCCCGCGATCACGTGACCGGGGTCAGGCGGCGCGTTCTCCATAGATGTCGGCGAAGGCGTGCCAAGTGGCATGCCCGATCAGCGGGAACGCAATGATAAGACCTACGAGCAGTGTGGCAAAGCCCGCGGCCATAATCACGACGATCAAGATAGCCCACAACGCCATTGGTCCAGCATTCGCACGAACGGCGTTGACACTGGCGACGCCAGCGCTCAGCGCGTCGACCCGCTTGGTCAACAATAGTGGGATCGCGACGACGGTTGTTGCGTAGACGATGCCGGCAAAGATGGCTCCAACTGCTGTGCCAACAACCAACAGGCCAAGGCCATGTGGCGTGAACAAAAGGACCTGGACGAATTCACTTGGTTGCGGAATGGCGTTGGTGCCGATGAACAGCATAAAGAGCAGCATCGCAACACGAAGCCAGGCAAAGAACATCAACAGCAAAAATGCGCCAGCAAAGGCCAATTGGCCACGGGCGGCTGCAGGCGCGAAGGCAACGTCTGTCAGCGTGACGGGCCTTGCCTCAGCCATCTGCCGGCTCGCCTGATAAAGACCAATGGCGACCAGCGGGCCAAGCAACAGGAAACCACCGATCAAAGTCAAAAACAGAGGCAGCGCATCGATCAACGCCAAGCTAAACCCGAGCATGGCGGCCATCGCAGCCGCGATGCAGCCATAGGCCAGCCCAATCTTTGGTGCGCGCCGCATATCGCGCCATCCCGCGGCAAGCCAAGCCCACGGCGCATCGAAGGACACGCGGCGCGGCGCCGGAATGACATCGGCCACAATATCTACTGCGCCCGAGGCGCTTTTTGTGGTGCGTTCTGTCTGGGTCATGTGAGCGCCCTCATGTCTTTCACGCAGGAAGCATTTTTTTCGACGGCTGGACGGGCGTCGACACCGGCCATGTCGGGATGCTGTTCATCGTCCAGTGCACGCCAACCGGCGCCTTCCAGATCGTCGTATTGTCCACTCTTGAGGGACCAAAGAAACGCATACAAACCAAGCCCGCCGAGAAACAGAGCAACAGGGACAAGCCATGCAAGAGCGGTCATGATAGCTCTCTCCCAACAGCGCCGCGGACCTGCAAAGCATTCAGCGTCACCGCAACAGATGACGCTGACATCGCAATTGCTGCAATCAAAGGTGTCACGTGCCCTGCCATCGCGAGTGGGACAAAAACAATGTTGTAGCCGATCGCGATCGCAAAGTTCGCAAGGGCACGCCTCTGCGCGGCTTTCCCAACGGCGAGCAGGTCAACGATCGGCGCGAGGCGCGCGCCTTGAAAGATAGCGTCGGCGGCAGTTTGGCTGATATCTGCGGCTGTGGCTGGCGAGAGTGACGCGTGTCCGGCGGCAAGCGCTGGCGCGTCGTTCAGACCGTCTCCAACCATGAGAACCTTACGACCCGAGCGCTTCAACGCGTCGATCCGCGCAATCTTGTCGGCCGGTGTCATTTCTGCCTGCCACGCTTCTGTTGCAAGCGTGGCCGCTGCCTGTTCCACAGCCCCGCGACTGTCGCCCGACAAAATCTCGATGCTGTAGCCAGAAGCACGCAACGTCTGCAGTGTTTTGACAGCATCCGGGCGCAATGAATCCTGAAGTTTCAACGCAACCGCCGCAGATGTGCCGAGCCGAACCCAGACCGCCGGTCCACGCGGCGTATGGCCGGTCACCCCACAAGCGGTCACCTCGCAGAACGAGGCCGACCCCAACCGCACGGACACTCCATCGACCACCCCAGTGATCCCAAGACCCGGTATCTCAACGGCGTCTTTCGCGTGTGCCACCCTCAACTGACGGCTGCGTGCTGCGGCTGTCACGGCAAGAGAATAGGGATGCCGACTATGAGCCGCCAGTGCTGCGGCCGCGGCAAGAACGGATGCCTGGACGGTGTCTGCGTCGACCAAAGAGGGCGTGCCGAATGTCAGCGTTCCCGTCTTGTCGAAGACAATCGTGTCGATCTCCGACAATCGCTCAAGCGCGTCGGGTGCTTTCAAGACCATGCCGCGCTTGAACAGGCTGCTGGTTGCCGCGACCTGCACCGCTGGGACCGCGAGCGCGAGTGCGCAGGGGCAGGTGATAATCAACACGGCAATTGCTGACGTCAGGGCTGCTTCCCAGCCCTGACCCGCAAGCAGCCAGCCGGCAAAAGTGGCAGCGCCTAAAATATGCACCGCTGGCGCGTAGAGACGTGCGGCACGGTCGGCTAGCTTCACATAGCGGCCGCGTGCTTGCTCAGCTGTCGCCATAAGCCGCGCGATATCAGCCAGCAGCGTGTCTTCAGCGGCAGCCGTCGCCTCGATGTC
Source organism: Hyphomicrobiaceae bacterium (assembly GCA_031409695.1). Lineage (GTDB taxonomy): Bacteria > Pseudomonadota > Alphaproteobacteria > Rhizobiales > Hyphomicrobiaceae > JABFRJ01. The sequence continues at coordinate 2,683 of JANNXS010000117.1, read as the reverse complement.
GATCGATGTCGCCAGATTTATGGTGCCACAATAGACCAACTCGCCGACGCATGCCCGCTGCGGCAAGCTTTCCCCAGTCATCAGGCTGCGGTCGATCTCAGTCGAGCCTTCGATGATGCGGCCATCAACCGGAATCCGCTCACCAGATGTCACACGCACCCGTTGACCCGGCACGATATCCGACGTCGCGATCCGCTCGATCCGCCCGTCAGCAAATATTACCGATGCAGCAGGTGATCTCAGCCCGAGCAGGTTTTCGGCGGCGCTTGCTGCCCGCACGCGCATGCGCTGGTCGAGGACCCGGCCAATGAGCAAAAAGAACAATAGCGTTATCGCCGCGTCAAAGTAGACTTGCTCACTCCCGCGGGCCGTTTGAAACAGGCTCATGGCCGTCGCGAGACCGACGCCGAGCGAAATTGGCACATCCATATTGAGCCGACCGGCGGCCAGCGCGTTCCGCGCGGACCGAAAAAAGGGCAGCCCCGCGTAAGCGACAGCTGGAAGTGCAATTACTGCCGACATCCAATGGAACAGAGTCTGCATGGACTTTGGCATGTCGCCAGCGTGGCCCGACCACACAGACACCGACAACAGCATGACATTCATGGCGGCAAATCCAGCGACGCCAAGCCGCTTCAAGAGGTCTCGATCCTGTACGCGTGCAGATGTGTTGTCGTCCACGTCGGCAAGTGCGGTTGCCTCAAAGCCTGCGCCTTGCAACGCGGCCAGATAGGGTTCGACCGTGGGCGCCCGCGCCGTCGTCATGATGGCAACGCGTTTGGCCGAAAGATTGGCGCGCGCACATTCAACGCCGGGCACGGATGCAAGTGCCAACTCGACCTTTCGCATACAACCGCCGCAGTGCATTTCGGGCACGGCGAGCAGCGTCAGATGAGTGCGACGTGCGACCTGCGCCTGTGCGTCTGGGAGTTGGGCGTCTGGGAGTTGTGCGCCTGGGAGCTGGGCGACATTCAAGACTTGAGCCATAGCCGCCTCTTTGATCGATACGGGATCGCGCGGTCGATGCCGGACTGCGCCTCAAGTGTGAGCATCCACGTGCCGGCTTCGATGGGGCCAGCCATCGCGCGGTAATCGCCAGGTGCTACCTCTGTGAACGTCAAAGGCATGTCGCCCCGCGCGGTTACCGCGCGGCCCAGAACGGCCGTGAGCCGCAGACCAACCAGGGGGGCCCCATCTCTTGCCTGCATCCGCACGGCAACGAGGCCGGATCGGTTAGCAGTCGCCGTATCCGTCCAACCAATCGCTTCCTGGCGCTCGGCGTCGGCAATGCGGTTGTTGTAGGCGAGACCCTTTCGGTAGGGCTCGACCGATACAACGCCTGTGTGGGTGCTCAAAGCCGAGTAGAGCATGTAGCCGTTGACCGCAAATACAACGCCGAAGAAAACCAAAAACAGCGCGAGCACGTGGCGGCCTTCAAGCTGACGGACTTCAAGCTGACGGGACCCCACAGCACTCGGATCGTCAGGCCCCAATTGCAAAACGTCTCTCATGGTCGCTCTCCGACTGACGATTGCGGCAATTGGAAACTGGTTTTGCGGGCGACATGTGCGCCCGAACCGCTGTCGAGGATGCGGATCGTGATCGGTGCTGACGCAACGCCTAAGGCCGCGACGCGTGACTTTGGCACAGTCACAAACACGCGCAATTCTCGCAGTGTGTCTGTTGCAACCCGGATCTGTTGCTCACTCGTTTCGAGGCCGACGACAGAGGTCTGTGCGTTGACAATGCCTTCGACTGAGATGGCGTAGTCACGGGGCTGATGCAGCTTGTTCAGGATTTTGACAGTGTAGCCGTTCCTGATGCTCCCGTCTGTCAGTCGGACGTAAGGCGGATTGCGATCCGGAAAGACATTGACCTCGACGATCGCGCGGTTGAGCCAACCCGCCAGCATGATCGAACTGACAAGCCCAAACAATCCAGCATACAGCATCGTACGTGGACGAACGAACTGCCACGACTGGTGGCGCCCAGCGGCTCCGGCTTCGATCTTGGCGACGGTGTCGTAGGCGATCAAGCCGCGCGGCCGATCGATTTTGTCCATGATCTCATCACAGGCATCGATGCACAACGCACACTGAATACATTCCAACTGTGAGCCATCGCGGATGTCGATGCCCGCCGGGCAGACGGCAACACAGGCTTTACAATCGATACAGTCTCCGCGCTTAGACCAGTCGACGATGCCATCGGGACCTTTGCGCATGGCGCCGCGTGCTTCGCCGCGCTCGGTCCGATAGGTGACCAACAGCGTGTGGCTGTCAGTCATTGCGCCTTGGATACGCGGCCACGGGCACATGTATGTGCAAACCTGCTCGCGGGCGAGGCCGCCAAGCACGTAGGTGGTCAAGGCGAAGATGCTGAGGAACAGATAAGCGATCGGTGGCGCTGAGCCATTGATCAACTCGCGGGCCAGCGTGGGTGCGTCGCGAAAGTAAAACACGAGTGCGCCGCCAGTGAGCAAACCGACAGCAAGCCAGGAGATATGCGTCATCCCCTTCTTGAAAATTTTCGACGCGCCCCATGGCTCTTTATCCAGGCGGATGCGGGCGTTGCGGTCACCCTGCCAAGCCCGTTCAATGACGATCATCAGATCGGTCCACACCGTCTGCGGGCACGTGTACCCACACCAGACGCGCCCGGCCGCAGACGTGATCAAAAATAG
>JANNXS010000116.1:0-9972 GCA_031409695.1 Hyphomicrobiaceae bacterium | reverse complement strand
GGGCAACGTCACCGACCCTGAGTTGCTCGGGGCGCTCGTGCGGACTGCCGAAGCCTGCCGGGACGCGGCGCTGGCCTACGGCTGGGTTGTCAAAAACGTCGCTATGGTCGGTGGAAGAAGTCGCCCGATCGTCGTTATGGGTCACTCGGCTGGCGCCCACTCGGCGGCCCTAATTGCTTACGATGGGCGTTATCTCGCACGCGCGGGTACAAACCTCCCAAAGCCCGCAGGCTTCATCGGCCTGGCCGGACCCTATGCCTTCGATCCAACCACGTGGCCTTCGACCAAGCATATTTTTGACACCGCGCAACCCGCAGACAGCGCGCGACCCGTCGCGCTTGTTCGCGTTGGCGCCCCACCCGCTCTGCTGCTGCATGGCTCCGACGACACCACAGTTAAGCTGTACAACTCCCGAGATCTCGCCGCTGCGCTGAAAGCCGTCGGCAGCACCGTCGAGACCGCTGAATACGCCGGCATCGGCCACATCGGCTTAGTGTTGACGCTTGCAGCACCACTTCGATGGCGCGCTCCCACGTTGGATGCTGCAGTGAAATTTGTCGATCAGGTGGCAGGTAAGTCGGGGACGTGCGGGACATAACTGTGGCAGCAACGGAACATCGCCGACCAGCACGAGGGGCAACGTCGGGCGTTGCATGACTGCCGACGGGGGATCTCTCGAACAGTCCCGTTTTGGCAATGGCCCCGCAACACTTGCCCGTTGCCGCCCTAGCGAAAGCGACGTAAGGGGCACCAAGCCAACTCTGCCGCCCCAAAAATCCTGGAACTGCCCATGCGTCCCTCCAAGCGCCAGCCTGATGAATTGCGTCGTGTCTCCTTCGAGCGGGGCGTGTCGATGCATGCTGAAGGCTCGTGCCTGATCAAGTTTGGCAACACGCATGTGCTTTGCACGGCGAGCCTAGAAGAACGCATTCCGCCGTGGTTAAAGGGCCAGGGCCGCGGCTGGGTGACGGCGGAATATGCCATGCTGCCACGTGCCACCCACGACCGAACCCGCCGTGAGGTGACGGCTGGCCATCCCTCGGGCCGAACCCAGGAAATTCAACGCCTGATTGGCCGTTCGCTCCGCGCCGTCGTGGATCTTAAAGCGCTTGGCGAAAAGCAAATCTCGGTCGATTGCGATGTGTTGCAGGCCGACGGTGGCACACGGACGGCGGCCATCACGGGCGCCTGGATCGCGCTGCATGATTGTATTCAGTGGATGAAAGCGCGCGAAATGGTGCGCGAGGGCGTGCTGCGCGATAACATTGCCGCGGTTTCAGCCGGGCTGTACAAAGGCACACCGGTGCTCGACCTCGACTATCCCGAGGACAGCGATGCCGATGCCGACGCCAACTTCGTTATGACGGGGTCGGGCGGCATCGTCGAAGTTCAGGGCACGGCCGAGGGCAAGCCTTTCAGCCAGGAGCAGTTCGACGCGCTCATGGGGCTCGCGCGCAAGGGCATCAAGGAGTTGGTCTCGCTGCAAAAGCTCACGGTCGCGTAACGGCCAATACTGGAACGTCTGTCTTGGACCGGCGCCGCCGAGAGAAACCGCAGCGGCGGCGTCATGCACTTTCGTGCCGCGGGAGTGAGTGGCGACAGTGCTACTCGGCTGAGCGCGGTAGTGCATTGCCTTTCTGCGAGGTTTGCCCCCTCACTAGACTTGGACAGTTGCATCGACCTACATCAGGACTGCGCCATGGAAGACGTCGTCATCGCCACGCGCCGCGAAGGCATCCTCACCTTGCGGCTCAATCGCCCAGCGCAACTCAATGCGCTTGATGTCGCAACCGCCGAGGCCATGATCACGCACGCGAGCGCGGGCATGAGCGACGTCGATGTCGACTGTATCGTTGTCACTGGAACGGGGCGTGGTTTTTCGGCGGGTGGTGATATGGCGTCCATTGCCAAGGGCGCCGCGGGTCAGGGAGGACACCAGGGACCGAAATCGCTCGAGCGCTTGCAATTGATGATCCGCATCCTCGCCGAAGGTCCAAAACCCGTGTTGATGGCGATCAACGGCGTTGCAGCTGGCGCCGGCTTTGGTCTGGCCCTGATGGGTGACATCTCGATCGCCTCATCGAACGCCCGCTTTCGCCCAGCCTTTATTGCGCTCGGCGTCACACCGGATCTCGCACTTGCCTATATGCTGCCGCGCCTCATTGGCGAGGTCAAAGCGCGCGAAGCTTTGCTCCTCAATCGCGAGTTTTCAGCTGATGAGGCGCTGGCGCTGAACCTCGTCAATCGGGTTGTGCCAGCCGACCAGTTCGAGACCGAGGTGCAGGCGATGGCTGAACGGTTGGCGGCCGCGCCCCGGGTGGCGTTTGGATTGACAAAGCAGCTCATCCGCCAAGGTCGCACGCTCGGTCTCGCAGATTTTCTGGAGCGCGAAATGTCGACGCAGACAGCAGCCTTCCGCGCCGGCGAGGTGCTCGAAGGTGTGGCAGCCTTTCGCGAAAAGCGCCCAACGGATTTCCGCGCAGCGCGGCGCAAGTCATGACCGCTGCGCGCCGCCCCAACGGGGAGCTGCGCTTGTTCAATGACCGTGCCTGACACGTAAATCCTGCTGACACGACCACTCTATACGAGGTCCCATGAGCAACGACGCGAGACCGCTTTCCCTCTCAATCGATGGCGGCGTGGCGCATATCCGGCTCGACAGACCGGAGAAGTTAAACGCCATGAATCGGGCATTCTGGAGCGAGTTGCCCCGTTTGGTGAACGAAATTTCGGACCAAGCGTCCGCGCGCTGCATCGTCCTCTCGTCAACAGGCAAGCACTTTTCGGCCGGCATGGATCTCTCTGTTTTCGAGACTGACCCCGCCCTGAGCGCAGGTACGAGTGCGAGCCAACTTGGCCAAGCCCAGATCGAACATGAGGCCTTCCGCCATATGGTGCTGACGCTGCAAAACAGCTTCAACTGCCTTGATAACGCGCGAATGCCGGTGCTGGCGGCCATTCAGGGCGGGTGCATTGGCGGCGCCGTTGATATGACGTCCGCCTGTGACATCCGCTATTGCACGGCGGATGCGTTCTTCCAGATTCAGGAAATCAACATTGGTATGACTGCCGATGTCGGCACGTTCCCCCGTTTGTGCAAGCTCATCCCGGAAGGGTGGGTGCGAGAACTTGCCTACACAGGCCGGCGGCTGCCGGCCGCGAAGGCGCTCGCAATTGGTCTCGTCAACGACGTCTATCCAGACCATGCGACGATGTTGGCCGCCGTGCTTGAAACCGCGCGCGAGATTGCGTCTAAATCTCCGCTGGCTGTGACCGGCTCCAAGGCGATGATCAATTACGCCCGCGATCACAGTATAGATGAGGGCCTCAAGCAGGTCGCGCTGTGGCAATCGGGGATGCATTCGCGCGCGTTGATGGCGGTGGCCTTCGCCGCGCAAAAGGAGCGGCGCCCCGCTCGCTTTCCTGACCTCGCACCTCGTCGGAAGGGATTGTGATCGTGGCGGCCCCACCCGTCGATACGGTTGTATTTGACATCGGCCAGGTGCTTCTGGAGTGGGATCCGCGCCACCTCTACCGAACGATTTTTGCTGATCCAGCGGATATGGAATGGTTCCTCGCTGAGGTTTGCCACCCGACGTGGAACCTGGAACAGGACCGCGGCCGACCGTGGCCGGAGGCGGAGGCCGAGGCGATCTCGCGGCATCCCGCTTATGCGACCGAAATTCAAGCCTACCGTGCCCGTTGGAATGAAATGGTCCCGCGGGACATTCCAGGTACGGTTGCCATTCTGCGCGCGCTTCAACGCGCGGACATACCGCTCTATGCCATAACGAACTTCGCCGCTGATACGTTTAAGGAAGCGCAACGGCGGTTTCCGTACCTAGCGGAGTTTCGGGGGGTGATTGTCTCGGGCGAAGTCGGCCTGTTGAAACCTGATCCAGCCATCTACAACCGTCTCGCCGACACTTATGATCTCGATCTGCGGCGGTGCGTGTTCATCGATGACAGTCGGCCCAACGTTGAAGCAGCGCAGCGGCTCGGCATGGCCGCTATCCATTTCACAGGTCCTGAAGATTCGAGCGCGCGCCTGCAAGAGATGGGGTTCGCGGTTTGAGGCTGCGCATAAACGAAGCTGCTGGGAATCCGCTGGGCATTCCCCGTTGTTTGCTGGCCTTTCTGTTGGATGCCGGAACAAGCTCTGTGCACGATCCGGCATAAATCGAGCCATCACAGCGCCGCAGACTCCACGCATTTCGCTGGTGACGGGTGGCATAAGCCGCCATAGGATCATCGTAGCCGGCCTGAGACCGGCTTCTGGAGGAAACGCCATGAATGTTCTGAAAATCGCAGCCGTAACTGCCACGCTTGCACTGGGTGCGACGGCTGCCTTCGCCCAATCAAGCCCGTTTGGCACTTGGACACGTCCGTCGAATGGCACCAAGGTCGACTTCTATGACTGCGGCGGCAAACTTTGCGCCAAAGTTATCAGCTCCAAAACGGCAGGTGCCGCGGGTAAAGTGATCATGACTGGCGCCGCCAAAACCGGTGCGAACACTTGGGCCGGCGACCTGCTCAACGTCGAGGACGGAAAAACCTACTCCGGCAAAGTCACGCTTGAAGGCCCCAAGGGTCTAAACTTGCAAGGCTGCACGGCCGTCGTGTTCTGTAAGGACGAGACCTGGGTGCGTTGAGACGCCTACCTGTGATGACACACGCGCCTCGCGACGGATCATACCGGCGCGGGGCGTTCCGTTGTAGATGTGACGGTTATGGGTATGCCTACCGACAAGAACGGGAACGGGAACGAGACCAAGCCATGTCCTGCACCGAAAATCATAGGCTTTCGCGCCGCCACCTGCTCGGTGGCTCGGCCGCATCGCTCGCACTTTGGGGCTTCGTGCCAAAATCTGCGTTGGCCGGCACACGTGACCCGCGTCTGCTGACCATTGTATTACGCGGAGGCCTCGATGGTCTGTCACTGGCGGCCCCCGTCGGCGACCCCAACTATGTGCGACTACGCCAGCAAATTGCGCTCGGCACGACCGGCGACAAGCCCGGCTTGGTACTCGACGGTTTCTTTGCGCTCAATCCAAACATGCCGTTCCTGCATGACATGTACCAGACCAAACAGGCGACGATCGTGCACGCTGTTCATACGCCCTATCGCGAGCGCTCGCACTTTGACGGCCAGGATATCCTGGAAAGCGGGATCGCATCCGGCCGCCACGAAAGCGGATGGTTGAACCGGGCGCTGTCCGGCATGGCTGATGCTGGAAAAGTCTCGCCCAAAGGCCTTGCCATGGACGCCGTCGTGCCGCTTGTCATGCGGGGGCCGGCGCAAGTGCTGTCTTGGATTCCCAAGGTCTATAATTTGCCGCTGCGCGATTCGACCGTCGCCCGTTTGATGGACCTGTACGGCCAAGCTGACCCAGTGCTGGCCCGTGCCCTAGCCGAAGGTATGGAAATCAACCGCGTCGCCGAGTCAGGCATGACGGCCATAGCCAAACCGACACCGGCGCAGATGGCCGCCCCACAGCCCCAACGTCCGTTCCGAGACTTCACCGATGCAGCGGAAGCCGCCGCAAAATTCCTCGTCGCCAACGATGGTCCACGTATCGGCGCGCTGTCCTATAATGGCTGGGACACACACGCCAATGAAGGGGTCGTCACGGGCACTCTTGGCAACCGCTTGTCCGGTCTCGATCTGGCCCTGAAGACATTTCGCGACGGCATGGGCGCTGCCTGGAAAGACACGGTTGTGGTCGTTGTCACTGAGTTCGGTCGCACGGCTCGCGTCAACGGCACCAATGGCACCGACCACGGCATGGCCACGACGGCCATTGTCCTCGGCGGCGGCGTGCGTGGGGGCCGAATGATTGCCGATTGGCCGGGGCTTGCAGACGCGAACCTGTACGAAAATCGAGATCTTAAGCCGACCAGCGATCTGCGCGGCCTCCTAAAGGGCGTGTTGCGCGACCATCTCGGCATCCCCGATGGCGCACTTGCGAACCGCGTGTTTCCTGGCAGTTCTGGGGTCAAAGCCTTCGCGGATCTGATCGCAGCGTAAAAGGGCGGCTTTGGTTTGGTTTGTGAAACGTTGGCCACTGGAGTTCGGGCTTCCATTTCCAGCGCGGGCCATGCAAGATATCGCGGCGGATCGTTTCGCTGGGAGAACAATATGCGGATCGTCATTGGGTTTATTGCGGCGGTCTTGGCCGTGCTGTTGGTTCACCAACCGATCATCTGGGGTTTCATCAAAGCCGGGCTGATCACGGCGCCACCCAATGGCCCGGTCCCCTTGGTTTACAACATGGCGGCTTTCGGCGGGGCACCGGTCGCCGTGGCCAATGCATTCAAAAGTCTAGGCCTCCCCGGCTTTCCTGTGCTGTTTAATCTGATGTTCTGGGGCGGTCTGTGGGGCGTTGGCTATGCGCTTGTGAACACGAAACTTCCGGGGCCTGCCTTGGTGAAGGGCGTGATCTACGGTTTGTTCATGTTGGTCATCGCCAACTGGATTGTCATCCCGCAACTCCGCGGCGTGCCGATGTTCGCTGGCATGGTTCCCGTTCGGATGGCGGTCGGCGCGACCATCAACATTGGTTTTTGTGTTGGGCTAGCATTGATTTATAGCGCGATGCGGCGGGACGCTTGATCTCACGCAATGCTGACCGATCTGATGTTTTACGCCGTGGCCATACCCGCGGTCGCGCTTTACGGCCTATCAAAAGGCGGCCTCGCTGGCGTCAGTTTGCTGGCGGTGCCGCTGATGTCGCTCGTCATGTCGCCAGTGCAAGCCGCGGCTATTCTACTTCCCGTTCTGGTCGTGCAGGACGCAGTTACCGTTTATATTTTTCGGAAGACCTGGGACCGGCAAACGCTGACTTACATGTTGCCCGGGGCGATTTTCGGCATTGTGCTGGGCGCGGTCACAGCGGCCTATGTGATTGAAGGGGCCATCCGGCTGGCGGTTGGACTGTTGGCAATGCTGTTTTGCCTCAACGCGTGGTTCGGGGCGTGGTTCGGGAAGTGGGTCAGGATACAGCACGGGAAACAGTCGGCGGACAAGGCGGTCCGCTCGCACTCTCTGGTTACTTCAACGATCCTCGCCACGATGGCTGGTTACTCCAGTTTCGTCATTCACGCGGGTGGCCCGCCATACAATTTGTATACGTTGCCGCGAATAGCCTCTCGCGATCTGTTTGTCGGTACGAGTGCGGTGTTCTTCGCGCTGGCCAACGCCATTAAGGTGCCGCTGTTTTTCGGCCTTGGCCAATTGACGCTTGAGACATTCGTACTTTCGACGGTGCTCATGCCGTTCGCAATTGCGGCCAACGTCGTCGGCATCGGCATTGTCCGATATATGCCCACGGCTTTGTTCTATAGAGCTATTTACGGCCTGACGTTCATCATCGGTCTAAAGCTCGCGGGCGATGGCTGTCAGGCACTGCTGTTCGCGAAAGTGTGATCATGCGATTTGCTCATGGGAGCCTGTGCGGCAATGTGTGATGAGGTTGTGAGCAAGTGCGGTATACTCTAGTCAAGTCCGTGCCGAATGGTCACTGTGATTCTGCCCCAGCATTGTCACACTTCCGTAACCATATGTTGCCACATGTGATACGTCGTTGCGCGCCTCGGGTGGCGGACGAGGCGACTGCGGTTTCACTGCTTTGGACCGGACTAGGCTGGATTGAAACGGACTTGGCCAAATGAGGTATCCCGCGAATGGCGGGATGCGGCACTGGCTCTGATGATTAGGTGACGCTATGGCCGCCGGAACAGGCAGTCGGGACCAGAGGATTGATTGGCTGCGCGGCGTCGCGCTGGCCTCGATTTTCGTTAATCATATGCCGGGCAATCGCTTTGAAAACTGGACAACCAGGAATTTCGGCTTCTCGGACGCCGCAGAGGTATTTGTTCTACTTGCAGGCGTTGCCGCGGCTTTCGCGTTTTTCAAACGCTTTGATCAAGGCGACGTTCGCGGCACCGTGGTGAAATCTGCGCGTCGCGTCGGTACGCTGTACACGGCACACATCTTTTCGACGTTGGCTGCCATCTTGCTGTTCGCCGTCGCGGCACGAATTTCAGGTAACAGCGGCTATCTGGAGCTGATCGGCGTTGCGCCGTTGTTCCAAGACCCGTGGCCAGGCTTGATCGGCATTGCACTCGGCACATACCAACTCGGCTATTTCAACATTCTGCCGATGTACATCCTCCTGCTCGGCGCACTTCCGATTTATCTCTGGCTGGCGCGGATCGATCTTCGGCTCATGCTGATAGCTTCGTTCTCGCTTTATCTAGCAGCGCAGATTGCTCATCTCAGCATCCCAAGCTACCCAGAAGGTGACGGGTGGTATTTCAATCCGTTCGCTTGGCAGTTCCTGTTCGCAATCGGCTTGTCGCTAGGTGTCTTGAAAATTCGCGGAACGGGTGTGGCCTACCACCCTTTTGCCTACGCGGGAGCACTCGCTTGGGCTATTTTGGGCGCGGTGTGGATGATCTGGAGCCTTGGCGGCCACTTGTCCCACGGTCTGTTGCCGGGCTGGTCTGACACGCTGCACAAATCGGCGCTGCCACTGCCCCGGCTGCTACACGTGTTAGCCTTGGCTTATCTGCTGGTTCATTCGCGTGTTTGGGAACCTCTCACACGCATCGCTGAAAACGACCCGGTGACCACGCGTCTCGGCCGCAACTCGTTGCCGGTGTTCGTCGCCGCTTCCTTGATGAGCATGGTCGGCTACATCATCCTAGTTCAAACAGGCAACGGCCTTGCGATCGAGCTTGCCTTGGTCAGCGCTGGCATTGCCGTGATGTGGATGACTGCGCTGATTTCGGAGAAGGGTGTGACTGTCGTCGCTGCGGATGTGATGCGGGGACTGCAGGTGCTTGCCGTTCGAGGCAAACGTGTGTCGGACGACACAGTCGCGACCGCGCGTACGGGACGCAAGGACTGAAGTCACACCGCCTGGCCAGATATGTCCGGGTTAGGGATTTTAGGTTCCAAGTTTTGTTTGCTTATGTCCGTCCATTTCCGGATCGCGCCTAGTCCGCACATCCGAAACTTGCTATTGCTATCTCGGTTCGGAATGGCCCGGGATGGCCAGAGCCGGGATGGAGTATTGCGATGCGTTCTGGATTTCGGGCCGATATGGTGGCTCGCCTCTGCATGGTGCTCGGTTTGGCCGCGCTGCTGGCCCATCCACTGGTTGCGCCTGCGATCGCTCAAGACAGCGAGGGCGTGAAAATTTCTCGCCCGGCCTGGTCACGTAAACTCGTCAGTGCTGAGCGGCTTGAGCAGCAAGCAGGCGCCCAATACTTGCAAATGACGCGGCAAGCCTTTCAGAAGCGCGCGCTCGCCGAAGATAACGACCCGCAACTGATCCGCCTGCGCAAGATCTTCCGCGACCTGTTACCAGGCGCGGCCAAGTTCAACGCGGAGTCGAAAAACTGGCGCTGGGAAGTCAACCTGCTGCGTTCAAACCAGATCAACGCTTTCTGCATGCCGGGCGGAAAGATCGCCTTCTACACCGGCATCCTCGACAAACTGCAGTTGAGTGACGACGAAGTGGCAATGATCATGGGCCACGAAATCGGCCATGCCCTGTATGAACACGCCCGCGCCCGCGCTGTAAAAAGCACTGCTGCTGTCACGGTCTCTCGCGTCGTCGGCGGCCTGTTGTTCGGCGACGCTGGCGATGTGATCGGCGCGCAGGCCGGCAATATCATCGCACTCAAATTCTCACGCAATGACGAGTTACAGGCAGACTTGATCGGCATGGAGCTTGCGGCCCGCGCCGGGTATGATCCACGCTCCGGCATCACGCTTTGGAAGAAAATGGCGCAAGCCTCGGCTGGTGCGCCGCCCCAATGGCTCTCGACCCACCCGGCGGGGCAGACGCGCATCGATACCATCAACAAGCATCTACCCGAGGTGATGGGTTTGTATGAGCGCGCCAAACCACGTCGCCAGGGCTAAAGAACACAAGACCTCGCACGTCTTATGATCAGTTTACG
>JANNXS010000115.1:0-6152 GCA_031409695.1 Hyphomicrobiaceae bacterium | reverse complement strand
CCAGGGCATGCGGTACTGGGATCAGACCGAGTACATAACGCCGCATTCGGACTTTTACGTGCGCAACGAATATCCGACGCCGATGCCTGAAACTGATGCTCGCGTTGCCCGCGAGACGTGGCGGCTCAAGATCCATGGCGACGCTGTCGAACGCCCCCTTGAGATCGGCTACAACGACCTTCTAAAAATGCCGTCGCGCAGTCTGATTTCAACCATGGAATGCGCAGGCAACGGCCGCTCTCTGTTCTGGGAGCAGCAGGATATGCTGAAAGCGCCAACGGAGGTGACGGGCACCGGGTGGGGCATGGGCGGAATCGGCCAAGCCGAGTGGCGCATTGTGGCAATGGACCATATTCTTGGGCTCGTCGGGCTCAAGAAAAATGCCAAGTCGTGTCTGTTCTGGTCGGGTGTTGACGGAAAAACACCCGGTACGTCCTCCGACACTGGCCGCCCGGTGCCGATCAACGCACTGTTGTTCCGCGGTCGGCACATTGGCCTCGCGTTCCAGATGAATGGCAAAGATCTTTCGCCGGATCACGGCGCACCGGTGCGGGCGCTGGTGCCGGGATGGTGTGGGGCTGCCTCGACCAAATGGCTGACCGAAATCAAAATCGCATCGCACGACTTCTTTGTGCCACTCAACACCAAACGTCATGTGCTGTTTGGCCCAGACTACGCCGCGCGCGCACCCAACCCTGGCCCACGGGATGAGTTTCGCTTCACCAAGCCGGCTGATATCCGAGGTGTCCCCGTCACGTGGTCGCCACCGCGCTCGATGCTGACGATCCCCCTGGTGCTGTCAAAGCAGCCGAAGTTTCCGCACAACTATCCAATCAAACAAGGTGAACTCCCGCGGTTGGCCTCTGGCCCGCAAAAACTGCGGGGCTACGCCTGGGCGCCGCAGTATGGGGTTAAGTTCATCGAAGTGCGCGTCAACGGTACGGCATGGCAAAAAATGCGACCGCTCGATCCGATCGCGAAAAGTTATCGTTGGACGCGCTTTGACTTTGAATGGGACGTGCCCGTTGGTCGGCATGTCGTCGAGACGCGGGTAACGGATCTGAATGGCACCCAACAGCCCATGAGCGTCCCCTTCAATGAAGGTGGCTTCGATTTCTGCGCGGTGCCGAAATTCCATATCGAGGCGGTGTGATGCCATCAGACCAGTCTTTTGACCGTCGTGTAAAGCGGGTTACCCCCGGACCACGGTCATGCCCGCCTCAATGTTGAGACCGCGCAGCAGGTCATGCGCCGTCATCGGTTTTTTGCCCGCGCGTTGAACATCGACCAACCCGATCGCCCCGGTCCCGCATGCGATCGTGAGCACGTCGTCGAGCAAGGTGCCGGGCGGGCCATCTCCCGCAACCGGTCGCGATCGCAGCACTTTGATCCGCTCAAGCTTGTCCCCAACCATGATTTCGAACCACGCTCCTGGGAATGGCGATAGCCCGCGGATGTGATTGTGCACCTCGAGCGCTGTCCGCGTGAAATCAATGCGCGCCTCGGCCTTCTCGATCTTGGCTGCGTAGGTGATACCTTCAGTTGATTGGGGCGATGCGGTCAGGCTGCCGCGATCAAGCGCGGCCAGCGCCCGCACCATAAGGCTCGCACCACGCAGCATCATCATATCATGGAGTTCGGCGGCCGTCGTATCGGGTCCAATCGGCAGAGACTCGGCTAAGCACACCGGCCCCGTATCGAGGCCTTCATCCATACGCATGACCATGGCCGCCGTTTCGGTGTCGCCCGCCATGACCGCGCGCTGTATGGGTGCCGCCCCGCGCCATCGTGGTAGTTTTGAGCCGTGCAGATTGAGACAGCCGTGGGTGGGTGCGTCGAGCACAGCCTTTGGCAGGATCAAGCCGTAGGCAACAACCACCGCCACATCGGCCGCGTGGGCGCGAAATGTGGCCTGCGCGACCTCAGTACGCAGTGTTTTTGGCGTCAACACTGAAAGACCGGCCAGGGCCGCGAAGGCGTGCACGGGTGATGGCGTCTCGGTCAGACCGCGACCCTGTGTGCTGGGCGGACGGCTGTAGACGGCAACCACGTCATGTCCAACGCCGATGATCTCAGCCAGCGTTGGCACAGCAAACTCTGGCGTGCCCATGAAGACGATCCGCATTGTCAGCCTTCGGCATGTTGAAGCGACCTGCACTATACCATGATTTTCTTGATAGCGTGGCTGCCGTGCAGTCTTGGCCCTGAAGCGCAAACCTTTTTTGTTCATATGAAGAACGTTTCCAGGCGGCGGCTTGGCACTTAAAAATAGGGTTGCTCGGGCTTTTAGGGTTGCTCGGGCCTTCTCTCTACGTGCTTGCAACCCTTGGCTGTTCGCCGCAGAGTGGTGGCCAGCGTATGACACACGGCGTGTGGCTGGCGCGCGGCGGGGCGGGCTGTGGATGGCTGAGATTGGCGTCGACGGGAGATCTGGTTTGTCCGTTGGGTCCGCGTTCGCTGGCGGCGCGGGTCTGGATTGGATCGCCACCGAAATCGACGCCGAACGCGAGCGCTGGTTCCTGTGGTTGCCGGTTCTGTTTGGTCTCGGCATCGGCCTGTATTTCGCGGCGGGGGTCGAACCCCTTATGCTGGTTCTGGCACCGCTCGCGATTGCGGCCGTGGCGCTGCATCATCTGGCGCATCGCCGCCATCTGGTTCGTTTGGTGACCGGTGCCGTCCTCGCGATCACGTTCGGCGGATTGACTGCAAAACTGCGGACGGAATTCGTCGCAGCGCCCGTGCTGGAACGGCAACTGTTCCGGGTCGATCTCGCCGGTTTCGTCGAACTCGTTGAGCCGCGGGCCACGCGCGGCCAGCGCATCACATTGCGCGTCGTGACGCTTGGCGAAAAAAGCGGGCAAGCGCTGCCATTTCGGGTCCGCATCCGGACCCTTACGGATGATACAACCTTGCGACCTGGAGACGGCGTCCGCTTGCGCGCAACGCTTGGTGCCCCGCCGCAGCCGTCGGCCCCCGGCGATTTCGATTTTGGCCGGCTCGCCTGGTTTTCTAGCCTTGGCGGCATTGGCTTAGCGACCGGTCGGATCGAGCGTGCAACTGATCTTGGCCCTGTGCCCTACGCGCTGACGCTGCGCGCGTCCATCGAACGATTGCGTCAGGCGATCCGTGCCCGCATCGTCGCGGCCCTGCCGGGCGAAACCGGCGAAATCGCAACGGCGCTGATCACGGGCGAGCGTGGTGGCATCACGGACGCAACCAACCAAGCTTACCGTGACAGCGGTCTGTTCCACATTCTGTCGATCTCCGGCCTGCACATGGTGATCATGGCGGGGGCTGTGTTCTGGTTGCTGCGCCTCGGGTTGGCGGCGATCCCGCGCCTCGCGCTGCGCTATCCCATCAAGAAATGGGCGGCGGTCGGTGCCATCCTCGGCGGCTTTGGGTACCTGATGATTTCAGGCGGTGCGCCGGCGACGGTGCGCGCGTGGATTATGTTAACAATCATGTTTGTCGCGGTCTTGCTCGACCGGCCAGCGCTGGCGCTACGGAACGTCGCGATTGCCGCGATCCTGATCCTCGCGATAACGCCCGAAAGCCTTCTGGATGCTGGCTTCCAGATGTCGTTTGCCGCCGTGACGGGCCTCATCTCGGCGTATGAATATATGCGGGCGCGGCGCGAGGTACAGGAGCGACGGACCGCGGGTGAGCGATACGGCCCGACTTCCCAGGCAATCCGCTTCGTGCGCGACAACTTCGTGACGACGATCATTGCCAGTCTCGTCGTGGCACCGTTCGGCGTTTATCATTTCCACAACACTCAATTGCTTGCCTTGATCGCAAACCTGTTCGCCATCCCGATCTGCAATCTTATTGTCATGCCGGCAGCCCTCGGGGTGTTGATCGCGCTGCCGTTTGGGCTCGAAGTGTTGCCGTTGACCGTGATGGGTTGGGGCATTGATGCCATGACGGCTGTCGCCCGTTGGGTCGGCGCCCTGCCGGGTGCGGTCGTGAAGGTTCCGGCCATACCGACGGTCTCGTTTGCACTGTTGATCGGCGGCGGGCTTTGGCTGTTGCTGTGGTCGCGGCCGTGGCGTGTGTTGGGCGTGGTTGCCATTGCGGCGGGCGTGCTGGTTTCGCCGCTCGACCGTCGCCCTGACGTGTACGTTGGGCGCGATGGCACAACGATTGCCGTGCGCGGCCCGGACGGGCGCCTCGCCGCGCTCGCAAGTCGCGGATCGGCGTTTGAATTGGCCCGTTGGCTGGAGCTCGACGGCGACCGCCGCACACCGGCCGAGGCCGCGGAACAGACACTCTTCACGTGCGATATGATCGGCTGTACCGCGCGCCTGAAGGGGCGTCTCATCGCCGTTGCCATGAGCCCCGCGGCCCTGCGCGATGATTGCCGCAAGGCGGATATCCTCATTGTGCGCTTCCCACTGCAGCGACCTTGCGGACCGAACGCGAAAACCAGCCAGATCCTGATTACGCCAACACACCTCGCGCGCGCCGGCGCCCACGCCCTCTCATTCGATGGGGGTGGCATCCGCCTCGATACGGTGGCTGACGTCCGCGGACGCCGCCCCTGGAGTGGGCCACTGGTCGACCGCCTCTCACCCGACGAAGACGGCCGTCCAGCATCGAACCGGATAACCGGTTTCACATCGCTGTTTGAGCGTTTCCGTGAACAGCGTCCCGAAAACGACGACGACGCTTGGCCGCGTGGTCTGCCGCAGGGCGAGATGCCGTGATGGGCGTACCGCTTTCTGGTAAAGCAAGTGAAACGAGAAGGAGTGCCGCACGGGCAAGACCCGCCTTGTATGCAGCAGCCACCTTGGCTAAGCGCTCCCCACGGCTAAGTGGGACCTTCTGGTTTAACGCGCAGGCCGTCATCGAGGCAAACCATGTCCCAGCGCACACGCAAACTGTTTGGCACAATTGCCCTCTTGGTGCTGCTGACGGTTTATTCGCTCGTCGTTGCCGTGCTGGCGAGTTCCGTGTTTCCGCGGCTTGCCTCTTGGCAAGTCCCGGTGTTTTACTTAGTTGCGGGCTTGGGTTGGGTGCCGCTCGCCATGGTGATTGTGAGTTGGATGTATCGCGGGCGACCGGCCGCTGAGCCCGAACAGGTGGATTGAGCGGCCGCTAGAATCAAACATCGGGCCAATCTCGGCCCAAATCTCAGCCCGGGTTTCTCCGCCCTTCTCACCCCGTGTTGACTGCGCTAGAGAGCGCCGGATACTCGTTTTTGAACCTATGGCGGCCCAGCATGGACAAGACTTACGCAAGCGCAAAAGCGGCGCTCGATGGCATCGTCAAGGACGGCCAGATCGTGGCCGTTGGCGGGTTTGGCCTATGCGGTATTCCAGAGGCACTGATCGCGGCCTTGCGTGATAGCGGCGTCAAGGATCTGACGGCGGTTTCAAACAACGCCGGCGTCGACGGTTTTGGCCTCGGCCAGTTGCTCGCAACACGTCAGATCAAGAAGATGATCTCGTCTTACGTCGGCGAAAACAAGGAATTCGAGCGGCAGTTTTTGGCCAAGGAACTTGAACTTGAGTTTACACCGCAAGGCACCCTGGCGGAGCGGCTGCGCGCTGGCGGCGCGGGCATCCCAGCGTTCTACACCACGACCGGCTACGGTACCGTCATTGCCGACGGCAAGCCGGTGATGGAGTTCGACGGCCAGAAATACATCATGGAGCGCACCATCAAGGCCGACATTTCGCTGGTCAAAGCCTGGAAGGGCGACAAGGCCGGTAACCTCGTCTATCGGATGACCGCGCGCAACTTCAATCCGATGGTTGCAACAGCTGGAAGAATTACCGTCGCTGAGGTCGAGCATCTCGTCGAGATCGGCGAGATCGAGCCCGACGATGTCCACACACCCGGCATTTTCGTGCAGCGCATCATCCACAACGCGACGCCGGAAAAGCGGATTGAACAGCGGACGGTTCGTAAGTGATTTGAAGGACCGCGGACGAGACGCAACGCGGCAGTCGAGCAAGCGGGCGTCAGTCTTGCCTGACGTTTCAAGCGGCGACTGACTGGACCACGCTTTCAAACATTTTGCGGCCGTCGATTGAGCCGAGATCGGCTTCGGCGGCGTTTTCAGGATGGGGCATCAGGCCGACGATGCGACCGGTCTCGTTGGCAATGCCGGCGATGTTGCGTTGCGCGCCGTTGGCATTGGCGTCGGC
>JANNXS010000114.1:0-15882 GCA_031409695.1 Hyphomicrobiaceae bacterium | reverse complement strand
CCAAAGGCTGCGACCGTCGTCACCAGGAACAGGTTGTTGCCAGTCGCGAACGCGCCAACAGCGCTCAGCAGCACAATGACCGGCATGATGGCCGAACGGGGCACGCTTAGAATATGGCGCGCCAGATGGATCATGGCGATGCCGAGGGGAATCATCAGGATATTGGCCAGGATGAAGATGATATAGAGCGCGTACATACTCGACGCTTTTTCCGTGAACAGCGTCGGGCCGGGGTTCAGCCCTTTCATGTACAGCACGCCGATGGCGATGGCTGTAATGGTATCGCCGGGAATGCCGAACAACAGCGACGGCACCCAGCCCGAGGCGAGGCTGGCATTGTTGGAGGCACCCGCTTCGATGAGCCCCTCGGGGTGGCCCGTGCCAAATTTCTCTGGCGTTTTTGAAAACCGTTTCGACATGGCATAGGACACCCAGGCCGCCATATCCGCGCCGGCACCGGGCAGCACGCCGATGATGATGCCGACGATGTTGCCGCGGATCTGAGGCTTTGGGTACTGTTTCGTCAGCCCCCACATGCCCTTCATGATCGAGCCGAACTTGCGTTTGGCGAGGCGCGGCAGCTCCGCTTGCGTCATCCCGCGCATGACTTCAGACAAAGCAAAAACGCCAACCAGCGCCGGGATCGGCTCGATGCCGCCAAGAAGGTCCGTAAAGCCGAAGGTGAAGCGTTGCGCCCCGGCTGGATTTTCAATGCCGACGCAGGACACGAGCAAGCCAAGAAACATGCTGGCGATGGCTTTGACCGGGTTCGAGCGCGCAACCATGGTCGAGCACATCAGGCCAAGAACAGCCAACCAGAAGTATTCAAAGGTCGAGAAGTTGAGCGCCATTTCGGCCAGCGGCGGCGCCAGCAAGATAAGCGACAGCGTGCCAACGATACCGCCGATGGCTGAAAACCAAACGCAGATGCCCAGCGCAAGTTCGGGCTCGCCCTTGCGGGTCATGGCATAGGCTTCATCCGTATAGGCGGCTGACGCAGGCGTGCCGGGAATGCGCAACAGACAGCCGGGAATGTCGCCGGCAAAGATGGCCATGGCGGAGGCTGAAATGATGGTTGCGATGGCGGCGATCGGCGACAGATAGAACGTCACGGGCACCAGCAGGGCTGTTGCCATCGTGGCCGACAAGCCCGGCAGCGAGCCAACGACGAGGCCATAAATCGACGATAGCAGAATAGCGATCAGCACATCCGGCTGCATGACCATGCGGAAGGCTTCAATGAGTGTGGCGGTCGTGCTCATGTGGGGATCACCAGGGCATCGGCAAAAGTCCCGCAGGCAAGGGCACCCGCAGCAACTTGGAAAACACCAGATGGACAAAGATCGGGCCGCCAATGGCCACGCCAAAAGCGACCGGCAGGCGCGCACCGAAAGCAATCGCCGCGGTCAGCACCATCAGAAATGCCGTCGGGATAAAGCCTAACCTATCGACCGCAAGAACGTAGAAGAATAGGAGGCCAGGTGGTATCAAAGCCAGCAGGCCCGTCGTCCAGGTGTCATCCCGCGCGGGCGGCGCATTGCTATCCTGATGCGCGAGCACATCCGCCTCAGCCTGCTCTTCGAAGTTGGACCCGATGCGCAGCGCAATGAGAAGTCCGCACAACACCAGCCCGCCGCCAACCACCATTGGAAACGCGCTTGGCCCAACCTGCTGCCCCGGCACCGGCGGGAGCTTTGAGCCGCCCCACCAGGCGGCAGCCCCAAGGCCGACCAGAAACAATCCGGTAATACGATCAGACAGGATCATGGCGTCTCCCCGCTCATGAGTTGTCCATGGTTTTACCCGGGTGGCAAGAGCGCAGGGCCTAAATGCAGAAGCCGGATGTGGGACATGACCACGATCTGTCACCACAGCCGCCCGCGGTTGAGTGGACAAGACGAGCAACGCCGCTCACTATGTGGCCTCGTCATTGAAGGGGACCGATGGATGCCGGCAAAGAGGACACGGACGACACCGAAGCACATCTCAGCCGATGCCGCGGCGGGCCTCGTCACATCAGGCATGTGGCTCGATTACGGCTTCGGGGTTTGCCAACCGGACGTCTTCGACACGGCGCTTGGCGCACGGGCGCGCGAACTCCGGGGCGTCAAGGTCCGCAGTTGCATCACGATGCGCCCGCGCGCCTACCATGTCACCGACCCCACAGGGGAGAACATCCTCAGCCTGAACTGGCACTTCAGCGGATACGACCGCCGCCAACATGATGCGGGGCGTTGCAACTACATACCGCTCAATCTCGGAGAATGGCCGGATCTGTACCGCCGGTTTATTGATCGCGTCGACATCGGCGTCGTTCAAGTCTGCCCAAAAGATGCCAATGGTTTCTATAACTTCTCCGCGTCCGCCTCATACCATCGCGCCTTGGTCGAGAAAGCCCAAACCGTCATCCTCGAAGTCAACCCGGGCCTGCCCTATTGCCTTGGCCAGGATAACGCGGTGCATGAGAGCGAGGTCGATTTCATTATCGATGGCGATGGCCGACCGCCTGCCGAACTGCCGGAGGCCATCACCACGGACGCCGATCAGGCGATCGCACGTGTTGTGGCTACCGAGATCCGAGACGGTGATTGCCTTCAGATCGGAATCGGTGGCTTGCCCAATGCCGTTTGCCGCGCACTCACGCAGGCCGGCCTCAAGGAGCTCGGTGTCCACACGGAAATGATGGTCGAAGGCCTGACTGAACTTGTGAAGGCTGGTGTTGCAACGGGTGCGCGCAAACAAGTCGATGTCGGAAAGGCCGTCTACGCCTTTGCGATGGGGTCACCTGAACTCTATTCCCTGATAAACCGCAATCCCGCGTTTGAAGCCCGCGCGGTAGACTACACAAACCTACCGACGTCGGTTGCCCGCAACGACAACGTCGTCGCGATAAACAGCACCGGACAAATGGACTTGCAGGGCCAAGCTGCATCGGAATCGTCCGGCCACAGACACTTCAGTGGCACCGGCGGTCAATTGGGTTTCGTGCGCGCGGCGTATCAATCCAAGGGCGGTCGGGCGATCCTGTGCATGCCATCGACGCACGGCCAAGGCGGTGCCCGCAAGAGCCGGGTCGTGGTCGATCTACCGGGTGGGACGATCGTCACAGTTCCGCGCACGGACGTTATGTATGTCGTGACGGAATATGGCTTGGTCTGTCTGAAAGGCAAATCCGTTGCCGAACGCGCGAAGGCCATGATTTCAATCGCGCACCCGGATTTTCGCGAGGACCTGGAGCGCGACGCCTCCGGCAAGGGCCTCATCCCGCGCGCGTATTTTTAACGTCGCAGCCTGTGCACGGCCCCTCGGCAATGGAGAACCCGCCCCAGCTGATACCTGGAGCGGGCGGTACAGGCAGTCGTTTCAGACCTGATAATCCACTGAGGCCACTCAGGTTTTCTTCAAACCGGCGGCGGTCATCGCGACCGACATGGCCGCGTCCCCATCGGCCATGAACTTCGCATAACCAGCCGCGTCAGCCCACGTCAGACCGAAGCCGCGGTTGTTCATGAAGTCGATGAATTCCTTGCTCTCCCAGGCCTTCTTGATGCCAGCGGTCAACGCCTTGGCGACATCGTCGGGGATGCCCTTGGGGGCGGCGATGCCGCGCCACGCACCGACCGAGTAATCAACGCCGGCGGCTTCCTTCAACGTTGGCACATCCTTGAACTGTGGGTTGCGTTGTTTCGCCATAATCGCAAGCGAACGCACCTTGCCGGCATCGATCAGTGCCTTGGCTTCCGGCACGGAACACGTGACGAGATCGATTCCGCCCGCCGCCAGATCCTGCATCGCAGGTGCCGCACCGTTCGACGGCACCCAGGCGACGTGATCAGGCTTCAAGCCCATAGCCATCAGCCAGCCGATCAGTGCGAGATGCCAGATGCCACCCTGGCCGGTGCCGGAGGCTTTGAATTTGCCCGCAGGCGCGGCTTTGATCGCATCCGCCAGCTCTTTGGCGTTCTTGTAGGGGCTCGCCATGTTGACCTGCACGCCCGGAGGATCCTCGTTTACGAGGGCAAGTGGCGTGTAGCTGGTGGATTTCAAATCCGTCAGCCCTTGATGGTGCATCATGGTGATTTCGACGGTCACCATACCAATGGTGTAGCCGTCAGCCGGGGCGGTCGCGATGGCTGAATGCCCAACGACGCCCGATCCGCCTGTGCGGTTGACGACGTTGAACGGCTGTTTCATTTCGCGCTCAAGGATGGAGGCCATGATGCGCGCTGTTGCATCTGTGCCGCCGCCCGCACCCCAAGGCACGACGAAAGTGACGGGACGGTTGGGGTAGGCGGCCTGGCCAAAGGCTGGCGCAAGGCCGAGGCCGCTCGCGGCGCTGAGACCGGCGGCGCTGGCCAGAATGCGGCGGCGGGAAATGGGCCGTGTGATGGGACGAAAGGTCATGGCGTGTCCTCCGATGCTGATGCCGATTAAGCCGCTGCACGCGACCTCGGTCAGTCAGACGCGAGGCTAGACCACGGCTGGACGCGATGACAAGGCCGGATTGGAGAGGCCGGATTGTAATAGCCGGTTTCGAGCTGGAACCATTGGCCGGGGAAGCGCGCGTCCAACGTCGCTGAGCCGGTGATGGCGTGCACGCCGCGCTTGTTCGCTTTGTCGGCGTTCGCCAACGGGGGGCAGGAACATGGCGTCCCATACGGCGGCTTTGGCCGTGTTGGTCATCTTCACGGGGCGGTTGAGGTGGTCGAATTGTTTGTTTGTGAAGTGCTACTCCGCGCGAAGGGCGCGTCGGATCGCACGTCACGGCCACGAACCACAACGCGGGCGCGGCCGTGTTGACGGCGTCGACGACGCCGACGGGGCGATCCACCACCGTGCGTGAGCCGAAGGTTGGCGCGATTTCTGCCTCGGGCAGGTAGATGTATTCGCGAACCGTGCCAGTGGCGCCGGTCGAGCCGCCGCCGTCCGTTTCCGCGATGACATTGCCCCAGATGTCGTGGACGTAGTGCGTGACGTCGGCCGGGCTGGCGCCGACGCGGGTGCGCACGATCAGCTGTTCGAGGCCGTTGTAGGTATAGTTCCACACGACCGCGCCGATGGTGGCGGTCGCGAGCCGGTTGCGGTTGTTGTAGGTGTAGGTGCGTGAGCCGCCGAGACCGCTGTCGCTGGTCTGGTTGCCGTTGTTGTCATAGGCGAGCGAACGCACTGTCGTGCCGGCGCGCGTGATCGCACGAGGCGATTGTTGGTCGCGCCGTAGCCGTAGGCGTCGATGGTCAGCGAACCGCCCGGTGGCGTGGTCCGCTCTTCGAGGCGATTGCCGACTTAATCAAGGGCCCTCAAGAGTAAGCTTAACGTCCTCGCCTTTTAGAATTTTGTCGACATCATTAGCGTCATCCAACTCGTATATATTGTAGCCAATTTCGGTTCCAGAACGAGGAGGCGCGTGGACCGGATCGTCCAAATTTAAGATTTCAGTCGCGTTGCGGATGCCGAGGAGAATTGCGTATCCGGGCTGACCCTCGATTGTCATACTGCAATTCGCATCCACATACGCTTTCCCAAAGGTAGAACCCCTTTTTACAGCCTCATCAATGGAAGAAGCTTCAGTAAGGTAAAGTTGCTCGGTAATTCGATTACAGACCACATTGTTACTCTGTGTTCGATATCCAACAAGAACTGACACGGTATACCAGCCCATCAGTAGTCTCCACCAGTCGGGCGGCATCCCAACGATTTTTGCGCCGCTTTAATCTTAAGTCTTTCTGCCCCAGAGGCATTGTCATACTGCGCCTTGAGCCAAGCGCATGGGTCGGGCTGCAATCTCGCTTCCCTGGAATACTCGTTCTCTATATTTTTCTTTCCCCCTCGAGCCATGCAAACGTAAATTATGACGGTTACGGCAGCACATGCGGTCAACGCGTACGGATTTGACAGACACACGCCGGGAGCAGGAACGGAAACTTGACGCCCATCCGAATCAACCAAGCGGATTGGCGAACTGTTCGCATAAGCATAAACACTCGGCCCATCCACGAAGCCCAACGGATCCGCTTGGATGTACCGTCCGATGGTCGGATCATACTGCCGGTGCCAGTTGTAGTGCAAGCCGCTTTCGAGCTGGAACCATTGGCCGGGGAAGCGCGCGTCCAACGTCGCTGAGCCGGTGATGGCGTGCACGCCGCCCCAGGGCAGGAACACGGCGTCCCAGACGACCGCTTTGGCCGTGTTGGTCATGCGCACGGGGCGGTTCAGGTGGTCGACGTGCACGAACCACAGCGCTGGCGTGGCCGTGTTGACGGCGTCGACGACGCCGACGGGGCGATCCACCACCGTGCGGCTGCCGAAGGTCGGCGCGATCTCGGCTTAAAGCGGCTATCTCGGCCTAAATACTTCCGTCCGATCAGATCTTCATTGCGCCGCGCTCAGTCGCATCCCGGCAATGCCGGCGGCGATATTCAGACCCGTTTGCCCCTGGACCGACAGCGGCTGCAAGATGATCGATTGGCGCGAACCGCCAATCAACACGTTTGCGCCCAGTCCAACGCCGACAGTGGCCTCGGCCGAGACACCGCCGTAGACACCGGCCAGCGACGCTGGCGGCACGTTGGCGGTTGGCGCAAACACGGCCCACGAGATGACCGTGCGCTTGGTGAGGCCGATGTCGATGCCAATCTTTGATACCCGGCCTTTGTAGTATTCGTCGGCCCCGCGGCGGCGGAACACGCAGTTCATGCCCTTGGACGAGCCCACGATGAGGCCAACGCCGCCATCTACGTTGCAGCGGAGGACGCCAAGCTCCACGCGCGCTTGGGCGGCAGCCGGTGTGGCAAGACCAGCCGCTAACAGGGCCGCCATTGGCAACAGAACGCGACGGAGCATGGGCCTACCTTGAACTTGCGAACTCAGAACGCGGTGCAGTTGTGCAGCTGGGCACGTCTCTCGGTTAACATTGTGTTGGCGGCGCGGCAGCGCGGCGTATTCCATCGGCTGACCCAAAGCGACCAACTCACCCCGAGCCCGCGCGTCAGCCGCCAGACCAGGAACAACGGGACCTAGGAACAACGGGACCCAGGAACAACGGTGCCGGCAAAGATTAGGCTGCGCGTAGTTTACCGTTGCGGCCCAAGGCAGGCTATACTTACGGGCCGAGCAAGGACGACCTAGACACCGCATGACAACCAACCGCGACACCGCACGGGCCCTAAGCGAGCTTGCCAAGCTCGACGACCGCACGCGCACGATCTTCCGACAGATCGTCGATAGCTACCTCGCAAACGGGGAGCCGGTTGGCTCGCGCAGCCTCTCGCGCGGGTTACCAATGGCGCTATCACCGGCCTCGGTCCGCAACGTCATGTCAGATCTGGAGCATCTGGGCTTGATCTATGCCCCCCACACCTCGGCCGGCCGAATGCCGACAGAGACGGGCCTGCGCCTGTTCGTTGACGGCCTACTCGAAGTCGGCGCGCTTGGCGACGACGAGCGACGCAATCTCGAAGCGCAACTGCGGGTCAAACAGGAAACCACCGTTGATCAAGTTCTGGCGGATGCCACGGAGATGGTATCGGGTCTTTCGCGCTGCGCCGGCGTCGTGTTGTCAGAAAAGCGCGTGACGCGGCTCAAACACTTGGAGTTTGTGGCGCTTGAACCGGGCAAGGCCTTGGCAATCCTGGTCAGCGACGATGAAAGCGTTGAGAACCGCGTCATTGCGCTGCCGCCGGGTCTGCCACCATCGGCACTGATCGAGGCGAGCAACTACCTGAACGCCCGCATTCGTGGCCGCACGCTGGCTGAGGCCAAAGGCGAAGTCGAGAAGGATTTCACGTCCGCCAAACAAGAGCTCGACGAGCTCACGCAAAAGGTTGTCAAAGCCGGTCTCGCAACGTGGTCCGGCGCGCTCGATGGCGACAAGAAGAGCCTTATCGTCCGCGGCCAGTCAAATCTTCTGAACGATGTCGCGGCACTTGAGGATCTGGCGCGGGTGCGTCAGTTGTTTGATGACCTCGAGCACAAGCGCGAACTGGTCCATCTGCTCGGATTGGCCGAACTTGCCGACGGGGTATCGATTTTTATTGGCTCCGAGAACAAATTGTTCTCGCTGTCAGGCTCCTCGCTGATTGTCGCGCCGTTCAAGGACGAAAAGCGCAAAGTCGTGGGCGTTCTAGGTGTCATCGGGCCAACGCGCCTCAACTACGCCCGAATTATTCCGATGGTCGATTACACGGCCAAATTGGTTGGGCGGCTACTGACTTGATTTTTTGCCCCCCGCGGCCGATATGCGGCGCAACCCGCAAAATTGAGAGGGCGCCGTCACGCGGCGACACCTGCAAGACATGAGCAACGAAAAAGCTGGCATGAATTCCGATCACACCGGCGTACCGACGGACGCGACCCAGCGCGGCGCGACACAGCCAGACGCGACCCACCCAGCCGCGACCCACCCAGCCGGGCAACATCCAGCCGGGCAACATCCAGCCGGGCAACATCCCCCAACGGTGGCTGAGCTGAACGCGGCTGCAACAGCTGAGGCCGCGGCTGAGGCAATGAACGCGCCGCATTCAGGCGTGAAACACCACGACGATTTGATTGCCGACCTGCGCCGCGAGGTTTCCGATCTGAAGGACAAATACCTGCGCGTCCACGCCGACATGGACAACCTGCGCAAGCGGACAGAGCGCGAGAAGGAAGACGCGGCAAAATACGCCAATACGCGCTTTGCCCGCGACCTCTTGACCATCGGCGATACGTTCCAGCGCGCCCTTGCGACTGTCTCGGGCAACGCATCGGACCCAGCCTTGAAAAGCCTGGTCGATGGCATGCAGATGACTGAGCGCGAGTTCCTGTCCGTGCTCGACAAACATGGCGTTACGCGCATCGAAGCGCAGGGTCAGCCGTTCAACCCGCACCTGCATCAGGCTGTCATGCAGCAGGCCACCGCCGAGGTGCCCGACGGGACCGTGCTCACCGTGTTCCAGGCCGGCTACACCATTGAGGACCGGACACTGCGGCCAGCGATGGTCGTCGTCTCAACCGGCGGACCGAAAATGGCGAAACCGGGTGCCGACGCGGCGACCGGTAGCAATCCTGGCAGTGGTCTAGGCAGTGGCGACCCAAAGACCGGATGAAACCGCGTCTCATGGCGGCATATTACACAATGCCATGGTATCGTACCTAGCGCCGTCTCGTCCCGGGACTGCTTAACGCCCTCAACTGCGCAAAGCTGGGTGATGTTTTGATCGTGCCCCGCCAATGAACTACCGCCACGCCTATCATGCCGGAAACTTTGCCGACGTGCTCAAGCACGCTGTGCTGGTTTTGTGTCTTGAGCACTTAAAAAAGAAACCGGCCTCATTTCGTGTCATCGACACGCACGCAGGCGTGGGCACATATCGGCTGGATACGCGTGAGACCGCGTCAACCGGTGAATGGCAGGACGGCATAGCGCGCCTTTGGCAGGCGACACAGGGTGGGACGAAGCTGAACACGCCATTCGCGGCCTTCGCGCCCTATCTGTCGGAGATTGCCCGGGCCAATGGCGCCACACAACAACTGACGCAATATCCGGGCTCGCCATCTCTGATTGCCGGATTGTTGCGTGCCGGTGATCTGTTGGTTGCCAATGAATTGCACCCCGACGATAACGCACGGCTTGCGACCGCGTTTGCCAAGGATCGGCACGTCAAGGTCATGGCCATGGACGGCTATACGGCCGTGAAATCGCTCCTGCCACCGGCTGAAAAACGCGGCCTTGTGCTCATCGACCCGCCCTTCGAGCAGCCGGGCGAATTCCAACGCATGACGGACGCGCTCAGGAACGGGCTGGCTCGGTTCAAAGGCGGGACTTATGTGCTCTGGTATCCGATCAAGGACGTGAAGCCTGTGCAGCGCTTCCAGCGCGCGATTGCCGAAGTCGCTGGAGACGCGGGCGTTGAGACGGTGCTGGCTTTGGATCTGTTCGTGCGTGCGCCGAGGCACCCCGACTTTCTTAACGGCTGCGGGCTGCTGGTGATCAACCCGCCGCACACATTGCAAACTGATCTCGCACGGGCAGGCCCGGCACTTGCGACGCTGCTTGAGCAAGGGCCTGGTGCCACTTTTGACATGCGCGCACTGGAACGGCCGCGTGGCGCTGGCTAGGCAGGCTTTGCTAAACAGGACTGGCTAAACTAAGCCTCGCTAGACGTGCAGCCAGCCCGATCAGGCAATGATATCCGGCAGCAGTCGATCTTCAACTGACGTGATCCGGTCGCGCAACGCGAGCTTCCGTTTCTTCAATCGCTTGATGTGCAGCTGATCGGTCGCGCCCTTGTCTTCGAGCGACACGATCTCGGCATCGAGTGTGCGATGTTCCTCGACTAGGCGCGCAAGAAGGTCGCGCAGTTCCAAAGGTTGCGTATCGATTGTCATGCACTCGCGCACGGGATCAGGCGTGCACACCTCAAATCAGACGCGCGCACAGAGCTGTTGTGTATCGCCGGAAAACCCTTGAAATGCAAGGTCTCACATCGGCGTTTCGCCCAAAACGTCGACTGCGTAGGGCCATGGATCAGACCAGAGGCGTCAGCTAAAGTCGTGGCCTGGGACGACGCGCCGGGAGGAATTGCGTGCCGAAATATAGCAACATTCTGGTCCTTACCGGTGCTGGCATTTCAGCCGAGAGCGGCATTTCGACGTTTCGGGATAAGGATGGTGTCTGGGCCAAGTACGATGTCGAGGAGGTGGCGACGCCGCAAGGTTTTGCGCGCAACCCGAAAATCGTGCACGAATTCTACAATGGTCGGCGAGCTGGTCTTAAGACCGTCAAGCCCAATGCCGGTCATGCAGCGCTCGCGCACTTTGAGGCCGAAGCCGAAAAACGGGGCGCGGCGTTTCATCTGGTCACGCAGAACGTTGACAATCTGCATGAGGCGGCCGGCTCAAAAAACCTGATCCACATGCATGGCGAACTCTTGAAGGCCTGGTGCACCAACTGTGATCGGCGCATGACCTGGGACACGGACATGTCACGCGAGACCAAGTGCCCGCAATGTAAAGCCAGAGGCGGCATGCGCCCAGACGTCGTGTGGTTCGGAGAAATGCCCTATCACATGGATCGGCTGTTTGACCTCGTGACGGCCTGCGACCTGTTTCTTTCAATCGGCACCAGTGGCAACGTGTATCCTGCAGCGGGCTTCGTTGACGGCGCGCGGCGAGTGGGCGCGCACACCGTCGAACTGAACTTGGAGCCATCGGAGGGCGTGTCGCGCTTTGCCGAGGTGATCCACGGACCTGGCACGCAAATCGTGCCGGCCTACGTCGAAAGGCTTTTGGCCTCCCTATGAAGTTTGGAACCATTGCGCTTGCCGAGGCGGAAGGGGCAATCCTCGCGCACACGGCGACCGTTGCTGGCGGCGTGCTCAAAAAGGGCCGCAGTCTCACATCGGACGATGTTTCAGCCTTGCGGCTTGCTGGCGTTGAAACGGTCATGGCAGCGCGGTTGGAGCCAGGCGATGTCGACGAAGATTTAGCGGCCCGGCGACTTGCAGATGCGCTGGCCGGACCTGGAACGCGCGTTGCTGAGCCGTTCACGGGCCGCTGCAATCTCTATGCAACTGCTGCAGGCCTGCTGCGCTTTGACCCCGTGTCGATGGCGGCCGTCAACAACGATCCACGCCTCACCGTTGCGACGCTGCGGCCCGATGAGCGCGTCATGGCCGGGGACATGATCGCGACCGTCAAAATCATTCCGTTCGCGGCTCCCGAACCGGCTGTTGAGATATCGCTTGCGGCCGCGAAACTGGCGCCCATGACCGTCGCAACTTTCACCCCGCACCGCGTCGGCCTCGTGCTGACGATGTTGCCAGCGACCAAGACAAGCGTACTCTCCAAGCGTGTGAAAGCCATCGAAACGCGGGTGGCTGCGTGTGGTAGCACCATCGCGTTTGAAGTGCGCGTGCCCCACACGATTGACGCCGTCGCGGCCGCCATACGCGAGGTCGCGACGCGTGGGGCCGATCCGATCCTTGTCTTCGCCGCCTCAGCCATCGTCGACGAAGGCGATGTGATACCGGCGGGCCTTGTCGCGGCTGGCGGGCGCATCGAGCGGCTTGGCATGCCCGTCGACCCCGGCAATCTGCTGCTGCTGGGTGCCCTTGAAGGTATCCCCGTGATCGGCATCCCGAGTTGCGCGAGTTCGCCGAAGCTCAACGGCTTCGACTGGGTGCTGGAGCGCGTGCTGGCCGGCATTCACGTCACGTCTGCCGATATCGGGCGCATGGGCGTTGGCGGCTTGCTGAAGGAGATTTCAACCCGGCCGCAGCCCCGGGAGGGTGACGCGCCTGTTACACGACGGGCCGCGCGCATTGCCTGCCTGATCCTCGCAGCTGGCCGCGCAACGCGCATGGGCCGCAACAAACTTGTAGCTGATCTGGCCGGCAAACCCATTGTCCGGCACGTGGCTGAGGCTGTTTTTGCAAGCCAATGCGCGCACGTGCTGGTGGTGACCGGCAACGAGCCTGAGCACGTGCAATCCGCTCTGATGGGCCTCGACGTGCGCTTCATCCACAACCCTGAATTTGCACATGGCCTCTCAACATCGCTCAAACGCGGGCTGACAGAATTGCCGACCGACATCGACGGCGTCCTGGTGGTGCTCGGCGATATGCCGGAGGTGTCAACCCAGCATCTCAACCGTTTGATCGCGGCCTTCTCGCCAAACGACAACCGCACCATCATCGTGCCGACACGGCGGGGAAAACGCGGCAATCCCGTCTTGTGGGGCCGCGTGTTTTTCGCCGATATGGCCGACGTGACGGGCGACACCGGAGCCAAGCACCTGCTCGGCCAACACGCCGACCAAGTGGCCGAGGTCGAAATCGACAGCGACGCCGTCCTCGCCGACATCGACACGCCCGAGGCCCTTGCAGCCTTGCGCGCCCGATTTGCTGATTCATCGACCTGATCTGCGCGTCGCCTCAGCCGCCCCTCGTTTGACCGCGCTCCAAGTTTTGCGCGGTGACCGCGCCCCTGGCAGATCCGGACGGACACGCTGGAGCAGCTGTGTTTGTCCAAGCGCCCATTGAATTTGTCCGATGAACGACACTTAACCGCGCAATTCAGCACCGGTTCAAGGCACTGGGCATACTGTCTGTCTCACGTGAGGCGGTTCCCCCGACCGCTACAATCCCTCAGGAGACGACCATGACTGCCCGCATGATTTCCTCTCGCGTTATCCTTGCAGCGAGCCTCGCCGCCGCAGCGCTTGCAACAGCTGGTTCAGCCAGCGCCGATGAAGCCGCTCGCCGCGCACGCCTCAATGAGATCGATCGCCAGCAGACACTTGAAACCGAGCAGGGCCGCTATAAAGGCGAATTGACGCGCCGCGAATACCGCGAACTCAATGCTGACGCCGCCCGTATTCAGGACCTTGAGCGCCGCGCTAAGTCCGACGGCTACGTGTCACGCCGGGAGTTCAAGGAAATCCGCGAGGCGCAAGGCCAGCATGAGCGCCATATTCAGTCAGAGACCCACGACGGCCAGAAGTCTTGGTGGCGCCGGTGGCTCTATCAGACACGCAACTGATGCCGCGCTAACCCGGTTAGACACTGCCGCAGCCTTTACGCGCGGCAGTGTCTGACGGTCTAGCAAGACGACCATCATATGAGCCGATTGTGCCATTCTGGTGTGTCGCCGGTTGGGGCAGGGGCCAACACCTCGCCGCCTGGCCACGCAACTGTTTGGAGCGGGTGAAGGGAATCGAACCCTCGTCATCAGTTTGGAAAACTGTTGCTCTACCATTGAGCTACACCCGCGATCTCGTCGCGACCGTCATGGCTCGTTTTTATCGGTGTTGCAAGCGCGCGTGCGGATGAGTCTTCGACGCAGGCGGCACACCGACACCCGCGCTGGACCCGGCGGCCAGATGTTGACCTCAGCCGCGCGAGAGATAAACAGCAAGCCGCGTTTTGATGTCGCTGGCGATCACACGCGCGGCGCGGTTTTCTGCATCTTCGCGGGCACGGACGTTCGCGTATATTGCCGCGAAGCGCTCAAAGTTGGCCCGCGCGACACTGCGGCCTTCACTGTCCACTTTGCCCGACGCGATATCGACGACCCTGTACACCGCTTCAACCTGATAGGTTTGGCTGGTGGAGTCGCCCGTGATCTGCACGCCGTTGGTCAGGACAGTCTCCGTCAACTTAACCTCGACACGCTTGACCGGGGGTTTGGCTTCGCCCGCAGCGGAGCGATCAAAAATTAATTCGTTGCGAACGCGCTGTCCAACCCGTCCCGGGATGGGCGATATATCAAGGGTGGCGAGGCGCGCATCCGTGCGCTCGCCCGTCCCGCCTGTGGCGTAAAGGGGCTGAAACCCACCGCCGCCACAGCCTGAAACCAACAATGCAACGGCGGAGATAGCGGCCAAGCACGCGCCGGCGCGCCTCGGGCGACCGCCCTGACCCGTTTGGGCGGGACACCCGCCCAATCCCACCCGTTTTTCTTGAACAATCGACGATGCCCGGCGGACCGTGGTCCCCAAAGCAACCGGCATTCCCGACGCTTGAGCCGCGACCTCAGTGGTTAGCGCTCGTCTATCCTCCACGGCGCAGGTCTCCTGTTGGGCACACTTCACGGACTTCTGGCATTCGCGGCTTGCGGAGGCAATCACATCGAAGGCGGCTGCGACCAAAGTGTTGCAGCGACGCCTCTCTGACCAGTCAGCCGTGCCCGTTGATCCCTGAGGGAAAATCAGCGATGAGGCAAACCTAGTCGGCTTAGCGATTGTCACCGGCCGATGGAGCCACTCGTTTCAGCCCAGACTCGTTAATGCCCAGACTCGTTAATGCCCAGACTCGATTATTGCCCAGACGATGAGACTTTGTCATGCGCAATAAACTTTAACCCTGTTTATCGCTAGTTGCCACTCGGGATATGCCGCATGAAGACCCGCGCCGCCGTCGCCTTTGAAAAAGCCAAGCCACTCGAAATCGTCGAAGTCGATCTCGAAGGCCCGCGCGCGGGCGAGGTTCTCGTCGAGATCAAGGCAACCGGAATCTGCCACACAGATGAGTTCACCATCTCGGGCGCCGACCCAGAGGGACTGTTTCCGGCCATCATGGGGCATGAGGGTGCCGGCATCGTCGTTGACGTCGGTCCGGGCGTGACCAGCGTCAAAAAGGGCGATCACGTCATCCCACTGTACACGCCGGAGTGTCGCTCTTGCCCGTCGTGCCTCGGCCGCAAAACCAACCTTTGCACGGCGATCCGTGGCACGCAGGGGCAAGGCGTGATGCCCGACGGGAGCAGCCGGTTTTCCTACAAGGGCCAGAAGGTGCACCATTACATGGGCTGTTCGACGTTTTCAAACTACACCGTTTTGCCCGAGATTGCCGTTGCCAAGGTCCGCTCCGACGCGCCGTTTGACAAGATCTGTTACATTGGTTGCGGCGTCACAACAGGCATTGGTGCCGTGCTCAACACAGCCAAAGCCACGCCCGGCTGCACCAGCATCGTGTTCGGTCTTGGCGGCATTGGCTTGAATGTTATCCAAGGACTGCGCCTCGCCAGTGCCGACATGATCATCGGCGTTGACTTGAACCCAGCGCGCGAAGCCTGGGGGCGGAAATACGGCATGACGCACTTCGTCGATGCCAAGGCTGCCGGCAAGGATCTGCAACAACACCTCATTGACATGACCAAGCGCGGCGCAGACCAGATCGGCGGCGCCGATTACACCTTCGACTGCACGGGCAATGTCGATGTCATGCGCATGGCGCTTGAAACGTCCCACCGTGGCTGGGGCGAGAGCATCATTATCGGCGTTGCGGGGGCCGGCTTGGAGATCAAGACGCGACCGTTTCAGCTTGTTACCGGCCGCACCTGGAAAGGCACCGCCTTCGGAGGCGCACGGGGCCGCACCGACGTGCCCAAAATTGTCGACTGGTA
>JANNXS010000113.1:0-11115 GCA_031409695.1 Hyphomicrobiaceae bacterium | reverse complement strand
GGCATTTACTTCCCCGCCGGACAGGCGGCTGAGAGATGGGGATCGAGCAAGGCGCGCATGAGTTTAACCTTCCCCGCCGGACAGGCGGCTGAGAGACTAGCAACGATTGTGGCCCGGCTGCATCTAAGCCTTCCCCGCCGGACAGGCGGCTGAGAGACCCTGTCAGCCCCGTTAGCGCGGTGCAGTATACTTCCCCGCCGGACAGGCGGCTGAGAGATGAATTGTCGATCCGGGCGCAGTAATATCGCCCTTCCCCGCCGGACAGGCGGCTGAGAGAACCGAAGCCTTGTCACCGAGCGACTGCTTGGCCTTCCCCGCCGGACAGGCGGCTGAGAGTCAGCGTCATGGTCGAGAGTCCGGGTTATAACGTCCAGCATTCTCAGGATGTTGGACCGAATGTTGGTCTTCCGCGGGCGCCGTGAATAAAAACCGAGAAAATTCAGTGCTTTACGTGTCGAATTGGCGGAGACGATAGGATTCGAACCTACGGTACCGGGTTAGGGTACAACGATTTAGCAAACCGTCGCCTTCAGCCACTCGGCCACATCTCCGTCGCAACTCTATAAGCGCCGGTTTTTTCAAATGCAACCGGGCGCACTTAAGTCAGCATGGGCCAGCATCACCAGGGTTGGCGGGAGCGTTCCCGTTGACTTAGTCATGGGCCTGCACAGCTTTCTCGTTCGACAAGCGTCAGTGCTGATTTATGCGCCAAGATTCGACGTCGAAGGCTGCAAATGCCTGTACTTTTTATGGGCAGTCCGCCAGCATTTTGAGCATAAGGACCGTCGTGTTGCAGAAGCGATACGCGCGCCGGAAAGCTCTGATTTCATTGCACTTTGAAGGTTGCATTCCCCGTTGCGAGAATAGACATTGGCACTCAGGACTGGTTTTTAGAGTGGGTAGGCCAAATGCGTTTCACCTTAAGATTAGCAGCAGTGGCAGTCGCTGGCGTGGCACTGAGTGGGGCGGCCGAGGCGCAGGAGAAATCGGCGCTGAGCTATTCGTTTAGCGTCGCGGTCACATCCGACTACGTGTTTCGCGGAATTTCGCAGACCGCCGAACGGCCGACGGGGCAAGCGAGTCTCGATGTCACATGGGGCAAGCTTTACGCGGGTGTCTGGGCCTCGGGGCTCGAGTTTGGCAGCGAGCCACCAGGCGGCGGTAGCATAGCTCGAGCTGAAGTTGACGTGTATGCTGGCTGGAAGCCAGATTTCGCGGGCTTTGCTTTCGATTTCGGCGGGATTTACTACGCTTATCCTGGCGCTCGCGACAATCGCACCACGACAGCTTTTACGCAGGAAGCAGATTATTTCGAACTGAAAGCTGGCGTCAGCCGCGAAGTCTTTAAAAATTTCGCAGTCACTGGAACGGTGTTCTGGTCGCCAGACTATACCAACGGCACAGGTCCCGTGTTGACCGCTGAGGCAGGTGCAAGCTATACCCTGCCGCAACTTGGGATTGTAACGCCGAGCATCAGCGCCTTGTACGGCTACCAGACAGGTAAATCGGACCGGTTTGCTGCGATCGTCGCCAACGGCGCCAACAATTACAGCTATTGGAACGCGGGCATGACCTTCGGGATCGAGAAGTTTTCTCTCGACCTGCGGTATTGGGACACCAACATCAGAGACGAAGGCTTCTGTTCCCCCGTATTCCAATGCGACCAACGATTCATGGGGACGTTTAAGTTCACCTACTGACACAATAGCCCACTGGCACCTTGAGGGTGATGCTCCTACCGATCGGGTCCGCAAGGGCCCGATTTCTATTTCGGTCTCGCCTGCTTTTTTGGTCCAGACTGAACGTGGCGCCTCCACAATCCGGCGGGAACGCTTTTCGGGTCGTCACTGCAAATCCAGCGTGCTCTGGGGGATTTAACCCGAGGAGCCCGCCTTGACCGCAAGTTTAACCCCCAGCCTGCCATCCAGCGCCAACAATCGCTTTCCAACACTCGCGACAGCCGCAACCGCGGCCCATGTTGCCGACCAGTTCATGCTTGCGGCTTTGCCTCTGGTTCTCGTTGCGGCTGGAGCATCGGCTGGTCTCGTGAGCGCCGTTGTCGCGGCTCAGGCAGCGGCTTGGCTCGTCGTGTCCCTGCCAGCCGGTGTACTTGCAGATCGGCTTTCGCGCCGCTCCATAATGACTGTCGGAGCTGTGCTGATCCTCGCAGGCGCAGCACTCGGGATCGTCGCCACTCAAACTGCGTCGCCGAACCCAGTGTTCATGGCCAGCGCCGGCTTCCTGTGTTCGGCGGGCGTTGTCCTCCAGGTCTTATCAGTCTTCGCGCTACTGCCACGGTTGGCCATCGGCCACGGCATCCCTCGAGCCAACGCAACCTTGGAATTTTGCCGCGCGATCGCGGCTTTGGCAGCGCCGCTTGCAACCGGGGTTTTGGTCTCCCGCGGCAACGCTACCGCCGCGTTCGGGGTCGCCTTTACAGCCGGCATTGTTTCGATGCTGGCCGTGCTAGGTTTACCCAAGGAAGTGCCTCAGGCCGCCAACGGTCTCTCGATGAGGCAATCCATTGCAGATGGCGCCCGCTTCGTTTGGCAACAGCCGATCCTGCGCGCCATCGTGCTCTGTGCCATCGCCTGGAACTCAGCATTCTTCGCTATGACCGCCGTTCTGGCGCCTCATGTGAAGCAACTGTTCGGTTCCGGCTTTGAGCAGATCGTCGGACAGGCGTGGGCCTGTTACGGCGCAGGCGCACTTCTTGGTGCGGCGGTCGCACCTTGGGCGTTGAAACGGCTGTCGACGGGTTTCTTATTCGTGTTCGGCCCCATTTCGTCGCTCGCTGGCGTCTTGTCTGTAGCGTTGCTTGCCCCGCGCATTGGCGAGCCAGGTCTCTACCTCGGCCTGTTTACGCTTGGTTTTGGGCCGATGCTGTGGCTCGTTCTGCAGACAAGCGTGCGTCAGTTATTAACGCCGAAGGACATGCTCGGACGTGTCGCTGCCACGTTGACGACCGCAATTTATGGCGTCCGGCCCATCGGTGCATTGGCGTCTGGCGCCGTTGCCACAAACTATGGAACGGCGGCGGCGGTCTGGTTGGCGGCGGCCCTGTTTAGCCTGTCGGTCGTCGCCATTCTACGCTCGCCAGCGCCAGGATTGACTGAATTGCCCACGGCCGAATAGCCCGCCAATCGCGCCGGCCATCCGTCATGTGCGTGTTCATACACCGTGGATGAACCGGCTTTTGCTGTTGCATCGAGGCCCCCATAAGCCACATTCGACAAAGCGATTCGACGTCAACGACACCCAGGCGGAGAGACCAAGATGAACACGCTGACCGCGCACGAAATGCCGCTAGAACATGGGGCTCGCGGCCAGGACGCGATCGTGTACGGGTCGATCGCTTTAATTGCGGCGGCCACCGGTCTTGGGGTCTACTATGAGGCCGGCGCCGCCAACTGGTTGTCGGTGACGGCTGGAAGCGTCACGGCGCTGTTGCTCGCGGCTGGCCACTTACGGCTCGCCGCACCAAAAACCCGACCATCCTCGTCCCAACAGAAGCGCGCAACAACCAAGCAGCCAACTGCCCAGGTCCCAAAAACGCTAGACCAGTCGGTGCCCGCGCAGCTCCTGCAACCGCAAAGTCTGCCGGAGCGGACCCACCCCGCCGAGGCGCAGCGCCCAGATGAAATACCCGTTTCGCCACCTGTTTTATCGACCTTCCCTTTACGGCAGCCCACGCATGGACTGCCGCCGTCGAAAGTGGGGCCTGCCGCTCTTCAGGCAAAACCCGACATGGAACTGGCCCAGTTGGAATTGCTCGTGCGCCAGATGGCGCAAAGTGTTGGTGGACCACAGGCCGGCTCGCCCGACCCGGATCACCAGAAATTTAGCGACTTAGCCCCAGACTCCCGCCATACAGACTCCCGCCATACCGACTTCCGTCATCCTGAACACGGACATCCTGCCGTTCATAAAGACGCCCTCGCTGCGGCGCCAGCCTTACGGGTCGGTTTCGGGGCGACGGCGGTGGCCTCAACCACGGGCGCCCGGGTCGCGACGGCAATTGCCGCCGAGCGCCTAGACATCTTGCTGGCACCGATCCAAAGCCTGACCGAACAGCGCGCCAGCCACTTTGAAGTGTTCATGCGGCTACGCGATGAGCATGGCGAAGTTCTTTCAGACACCGACGTCGCCGAGGCCGCCCGCACCACCGGGCTTGCCGGTGCCATCGATGCTCTGCGGCTGCCGCGCGTAGCGCGTGTTGCTCGCAAAGTGCAGGCGCGTGGCGGCACCCCAGCTGATGTTCTCACCGATGTGTTCGGGGACAGTTTGATCGACAAAGCCTTTATCGACGCGCTCGACGTGGCGATGACTGGTACGACGCCACCGCCCGTGGTGCTCGCCTTCTCGCATGCCGATATCCGCGCCTTTGGACGTGTGCACTGGTGGGCACTCGCGGCGCTCACGGATCTTGGTCTACACTTTGCAATTTCCGACCTGACCGATCTCGACCTCGATTTCGACCTCCTGGCCGCCCGCGGGTTCACATTCGCCAAGCTCGACGCCGATGTCTTCTTGAACGGCCTGCCCCACGGGCCAACGGTCATCCCGCCGGCCGACTTAACCCGCTATCTCGCGACCAACGGGCTTCAGATCATCGTCGGCAGTATCAACGCACAAGATCAGATGGAACGTGTCGCTGCTTGCGGCGTCAGCCTCGGCCAAGGCGCACTATTCGGCACGCCAAAGCCCGTGCGGCGCGAGATCTTACAGGGATGACGTGGGCGTGCGTAAGCGGCTCACAGCTGTCGACCTGCGGAAACTGTCGCAGAGGCTGAGCATTGAAGCAGTTTGAAGCTGTAATCGTCCAATAGCGACCGTCGCAGTAAAGCGTCCGTCGGCTCGCATAGCTGCCAGTCAGATAGTCAGCAGAACGCTTAATGTTGACCAGCAATCGAAACCGCCCGGCTTCCACAGTTTCAACACACCACGCCCGCTGTTTATGCGGTGCCATTGTTTCGCCCTGATTGTTAAGGTCTCCTGACTACCCAGCCGCCATAGGTCGGTAGCTTTACAAAAGGACACGGCGTTTGCCTGCAAACACCAGCGAGCCGCCCCTCATTGAGCCCAACCCGTCTGGCGATAAAGCTGAGACGGGAATGCGTGCCTTACAAGATCGTATTCGGCAGCAGGAACTCCTCGCAGAACTCGGCGTGAAAGCGCTGCAAGGCGCCTCGTTCGACGAGTTGCTAAATGAGACAGCACGATTAACCGCACTCGGCCTTGACGTCGAGTTTTGCAAGGTTCTCGAACATATCCCGTCCAGCAATCGGCTCCTTGTACGTGCAGGCGTCGGCTGGGACGACGGTGTCATCGGTGTTGCAACGGTTGGCGCTGATCTTGAGTCACCCGCTGGCTTTGCATTGCGGACCGGCAAGCCAGTAATATCAAACCATCTTGAAAACGAACAACGCTTCCGAACCTCAAGTCTACTTAAGCAGCACGGAATTCGGCGTGCCATGAATGTGATTTTACAGGGTGACGGCAAGCCGTTTGGTGTGCTTGAAGTGGACAGCCGTTCGGAAACCGAATTTCTTGAGCATGATCTTGCTTTCCTTCAGGGTGCGGCGAACATCTTAGGAATGGCGATTGAGCGCAAGCGGCACGAGCGACACCTCACTAACGCCCTAGAACGACAGAAGGTTCTACTCAAAGAGATCGATCATCGCGTTAAAAACAGTCTAGCAATTGTTTCCAGCATGCTAAATCTTCAGGCTCGTGATGTCGCAAACCCTGAATTGACGGGATATTTGAGTGAAGCTGCGCAACGCGTTGCAGCAATTGGCAGGGCCCATGAGCAGCTGAGTTATGGTTCAAATACCGAGCAGATGGACATCGGAAAATACATCAAAGCCATCTGTAGCGATCTAGATCGGAGTGTTGCTCACTGCCAAGTCGTCGCCGAGGCTGTTGACGGTATCGTTGTCAACACAGACAGAGCTATTTCCATAGCTCTGATTGTAAACGAATTGATCACTAACGCTGCCAAGTACGCCTATGACAATAAAACGGGCGGCCGCATATGGATCAATGTCAGTCAGGATGAGAGGAATTTATTTTCAGTTTCTGTGCGCGACGAAGGCGCTGGCCTGCCAGCTGACTTTGATCTTCAAAAAGCAACTGGGCTAGGTATGAGGATTATAACAGCCTTCGCCAAACAGGTGAATGCGACGATCAAAATTCGTTCCCTTGAAAAAGGCACAGAGTTTGTTCTCTCGATTCCAACAAAAATTACCCCTTAATTTTGAATTTCAGGTGATTTTTATATGATTTTCTAAAAGAAATTAGTCGATGAAATATCTGCTCGTCTACGACCTATTTTCGGCAATTCACTTTTTACTACACCATCAACCACCCTGATGGTGAGCGGCCTCACGGCAAGCTGCGGATCAGAGATCGACGGTAGACGTGGGTCACGCGCGCCGCCCGCCCCCAAAATCACACCATCCGCTTTAAGTCGAACACCTGTCAGTGGGCACGCGGCGCCCCGTCCCCTTCCCTACTCCCAAAAATTACCCCACACAGCGCACCAAGCGATGCGCCGCCGACGGAGCCTGCGAATGTCCGACATTCAAATGCCGACGCCTGATCCCGTGATCCTTGCCCGCCGCGGCCAGATCGTGGCCGAACTCAGCAAACTGCTAGGCGCAGACCGCGTCATTGCCGATCCGGACGGCCGCCGGGCCTACGAGACCGATGCACTGACGGCGTATCGGCGGATGCCGCTTTGTGTTGTTCTGGCACGTTCGACAGAGGATGTGTCGGCAGCGCTCAGGTATTGCCATGCGGGCGGCATCAAGGTCGTGCCGCGGGCGGCGGGCACATCGCTGGTCGGCGGCGCGTTGCCAACCGAAGACGCCGTCGTCATCTGCATCGCCAAGATGAAACGCGTCATCGAAACCGACTATGCCAATCGCTCCATCCAAGTGCAAAGCGGCATTACCAACCTCGCTGTCACTGGTGCCGTTTCGGCTGACGGCTTTTTCTACGCCCCAGACCCGTCGTCTCAACTCGCATCGACGATCGGCGGCAACATCGCCATGAATTCTGGTGGGGCCCACTGCTTGAAGTATGGTGTCACGACGAACAACGTGCTTGGCCTTCGGATCGTTCTGATGGACGGCGAAATCGTCGATATCGGCGGCCAGCATCTCGACAGCGAAGGCTTTGACCTGCTCGGTCTGATCACTGGATCGGAGGGCCAATTCGGCATCGTCACCGAGGCGACGCTGCGCATTCTGAAGGCGGCTGAAGGTGCGCGCCCCATGATGATGGGCTTTGCCTCGAGCGAAGCAGCCGGCAAAGCCGTCTCCGCCATTATCGCCGCCGGCATCATTCCCGTCGCCATCGAATTTATGGACAAACCCGCCATCCAGATCTGTGAGGACTTTGCAAAAGCCGGCTATCCGCGCGACGTTGAAGCATTGTTGATCATCGAGGTCGAAGGTTCGGAAGCAGAGATTAAAGCCCAACTCGAGGCCATCCGGAACATCACAAAAATCCATGGGCCTACGACGACGGTGGTGTGTGAGGACGCGGTGCAGGCCGCCAAGGTCTGGAAGG
Organism: Hyphomicrobiaceae bacterium; assembly: GCA_031409695.1. Lineage (GTDB taxonomy): Bacteria > Pseudomonadota > Alphaproteobacteria > Rhizobiales > Hyphomicrobiaceae > JABFRJ01. The sequence goes on along the minus strand of JANNXS010000113.1, from coordinate 3,537 downwards.
GTCGCAAAAGCGCATTTGGTGCGGTTGGCCGCATCGCCGATTACTACTGCATGGATGGCACGATCCCGCTCGGCAAGTTGTCGGCGGTCTTGCCGGCCATCTCAGACATTTGCGCCAAGCACGGCTTGCGGGTCGCCAACATTTTCCATGCCGGCGACGGAAATCTCCATCCGTTGATCCTCTTCAACGCCAATGACCCAGAGGAAGCACGCCGCGCCGAATTGGCGGGCGGTGAGATACTAACCAAGTGCGTCGAAGTTGGTGGCTGCCTGACGGGTGAGCACGGCGTCGGCATCGAAAAACGCGACCTCATGCGTGTGCAGTTCAATGCCGTGGATTTGGACGTCCAGATGCGCTTGAAAACAGCGTTCGACCCCAGCTGGTTGCTCAACCCAGCCAAGGTGTTCCCCCTAGACGGGCGGCCACAGGTCGCTGGATCGGCGCCTGCACGGGCGGCATGAAACGACGTGGCCCGCCACGTGGCACCATGGCGTCCGTGCAAGACCCTTGGGATTGCACGGTCGCAATGTATTAGACGCGTGATCATGGATCTGTCAGCTTAGTGGCGCGGCGCCCGTACGCCTCGTAATGCGTGTTGGTTGTCGCCAAAAACGAAGTGTTTTGGGAGGTAGATCCATGCGTTATGTCTTGCTTGTGGCAACAACCGTTGCCGGACTTTGGCCAATCGCTGCCGGTTCTCAGACACCAAAGGCCAACAGTGAAACTTTGAAGATCCAGAACTACGCCGGCACGACCGGCAACATGCATGCCGTAGTCGCCAAGGCAAAAGGCTTCTGCGACGTTTACAATTTCAAGTGCGAGACCGTGACAGTGAACTCGACGGCGCTAGGATTGCAGGCCTTGGTCGGTAAAACGATCGATGTCGTCCAAGGTGGCGGGGACCTGACGGCTGCGACGCTGCTTGCCGGCGGCGACGTCGCGATCGTTGGCGTTAGCCTGCCGAACAGCGTACTGTCGCTCAGTATGCGCAATGACGTGCCATTGCCCAATCGGGCCAAGGGCTACCCAGCCATTATGCAGGACCTGAAGGGTCTCAAGATCGGCGTCACTGCCCGCGGCACGTCAAGCGAACAGCTGCTCAACACAATGCTGACTGATGCCGGTATTCAGCCAAGCGACGTGACGTTTGTCGGCGTCGGTGGTCCGGCGACCGCGTATGCTGCGCTGACCATTGGCAAGCAGATCGACGGCGTGGTCATGTTCCAACCGATGACCCAGCTGTGCCGCTTCAACAAAACCTGCGACACCGTTGTCGATATGACCGCAGGCGAAGGACCGGCTGCCATGAAAGCCATGAACGGCGCGTCTGTGATTTTCGCCATGCGCCGCGAACAGGCCGACGGCAACCCTGCCCTCATGGCCGCTTTCTATGCCGCAATGCGAGACGCAGCCACTTGGTTCAACGATCCCGCCAACTTCGAAGAATTGGTCAAAATCTACACGCCGCTGATCAGCTTCGGCGATCTGCCGGGCGCAGATCAATTGCGCCGCGCGTGGATCAAGAGCGTTATACCGTCGTACAGCAAAACGCTTTCAGTCGATCGACCAGCCGTGAAAGCCATGATCGACTACTTCACGGCGGCGAAGGTGCTGGATAAGCCGGTTGATCCCGCCAGGTTGATTTGGGCCAAAGCGCCGTAAGCCAATTCAACCGCCCAAATTACCCGCGCTGCACGTCGCCGGCAAACGTCGCCTCGGCCAAGCCCGGATCGATTGCAAAAGCGGTCTTCTCAAACGAGGCGTCGCCGTTGAAGGCCGCACCAGCGAACACTGCGTTGGCTGTAAAACTGGCCTTCTCGAAAGACGTATCGCCAGCAAACGTGGTGCGTTCAAAGCTTGCATCACCCGAAACCGTGACTTTTTCGAACGAGGTATCGGCTGAGAAGACGGCATCAGCGAAGTTTGCGCTTTGCCGAAAGTCCGCCTTGTCGAAGCTGGCATCGCCAGCAAACGCGCTGCCGTTAAAGCTCGTCCCGGCTTCAAATACCGTCGCGTCGAAGGACGCGTCGGATTGAAAAGCAGCCGAGGTGAAAGCCGCGGTCCCAGCGAATGTCGCCCTGGAAAAATCAGCGTCGCCCGTCAGCGTCGCCCGGCTGAAATCTGCGCCACCGGCAAATGACGCGCCATGAAAGTCAGCATCGGCGCAAAACGCGATCTCGATCGCAGACACGTACCCTATAAATGTCGCTCGCCCAAAATCAGCATCGTCCGAGAACACCGCTTTGGTAAACCACACGGCGGCTTGTACGTCCGCCTTTTCGAAGCTGGCGTCGGCTGCAAATGAGGCGCCACTGAATCCGACATCGCCAGTAAATGTAACCCGCTCGAAGCTCACATCACCTGCGAATTCGGCGTTGTCGAACCAAGCTTCAGCGGCGAACCTCGCCCGGTCGAAGTCAACATCACCAAGAAACACCGCGCGTTTAAACGACGTCACACCAGGGAAAACGATACCGCTGAAATCGGCCGCACCATCCTCAAACTCGCTCGCAACGTCTTCGCTGGAGAAAGTGGTAGCGGTCTGCACCAACCAATCCCGTGTCGCGTCATTGCCGGGCTGCGTCTCGCCAAACATGCCGCGTTCAAGCAACCAGCGACCGTCTGTCTCCATCGCCAAGCGCTCGGCAAGAACGGTGTCCGCCCAAGCGTTCCAGGCATCCCTGCCCTGTCCCCAGAGCGCCAGCGTCTCATCACGGTTCATGGCAGCGACCCTAAAGCATTTTCCGACGAAGTGGCTTCCCGGATCGTCGAAGAAAATGCGACCAAACAAAACTCTAGAGCGACGTTCCAATTCCAAAGGATCGCAATTCGCTCTGGTATTGCATGCAATCGTCTGCAGCGCCCCGCAACCGCGTTATGGCATCACCATGCCGCCGTTCACGTGCAGGGTCTGGCCAGTAACATAGCGCCCCTCGACGCTTGCGAGATAGAGGGCGGCCGTCGCGATATCATCCACATCGCCAAAGGCCTGCGTCGGGATGTTCTTCATGATTTCGGTCTTCAGCCCCTCAGCTAGCCCATCCGTCATGGCCGACTTGATGAAACCGGGCGCGATGCAATTGGCGGTGATGCCGCGAGACGCGACTTCGCGGGCGAGGCTTTTGGTCATACCGATCATACCGGCTTTCGAGGCGGCGTAGTTGCCCTGGCCCGGGTTACCGAACACGCCCGAGACCGAGGCGATATTGATGATGCGCCCATAACCGGTTTTCGAGCGCATCATGTGGCGCGAGCCGGCGCGGCACAGCATGAACGTCGAGGTCAGGTTGACGGCGATGACGTCGTCCCATTGCGCGTCCTTCATGACCATGAAAAGGTTGTCTTTGGTGAGCCCTGCGTTGTTGACGATGATGTCAAGACGGCCCCCGACGGCGTTGACGGCTTCGTCGATCAGCTTCGCCACCTGAACGCGATCAGCGAGATCGCACGGCACCACATGGACTCGATCTCCGAGTTCGGCCTTGAGAGCCTCAAGCGCTTCGACCTTGCGGCCCGAGATCGCGACAGTTGCGCCAG
>JANNXS010000112.1:0-2469 GCA_031409695.1 Hyphomicrobiaceae bacterium | reverse complement strand
TCTGTTCGTCGGGCTCGATGCGAATTACGACCCCGGCATCGAAGCCAGTCCTGCATTTCCTGATGTGCTTGAGTACCATCGAGACGGTGTCGCGTTCTGGAAAAAGCATGGTGTTCACCACCCGTTCCTGCTGCCCTCCTACCGCGGTGATGGTCGACGCTACCACCAGAACTTCGCCAAGATCGGGCTTGCGCCTGAGAGCGCCGATGACATCTCGTTCGTCGAACTCCTGCATGTTCCAACGACCGGAAGAAACCAGCTGACACCGGCCGATTTATCGGATTCCCACCTGGACTTTGTGGCATCTGCAATTCTTGGTGGTCGTGCTCGACGCATCTTCCTGTCTTCCAGCGTCGCTTCTCTCATGCGGAAAACCCGTCGCTTTTCATGGCTGAAGGAAAAAGGCGACGGCACCCTGCCGGTGCTGTTCAACGACACGGTTCGCGTCGTTCAACAGCATCTGCACTTCTCGAACTACGGCAAGTTCCAGGCTCAAATGGACGTCGAGTCCCGAGCTATTGCAGAGATGATCCGCAGAGACGATTGACGGCGCGTGCGTGGGCGTATGCCGGCGGGCCTTCGCGGGCTCGGCGTTTCGTGCTATCCCCGCAGCCGTAACGCCGACGATGCTTCCTACGCCCGCTGGATCGCTGTTCTGATTGCAGGCATTACGTGACTGATGCAATCAACCCCGAGGGCGACTTGGCCGGTTGTGGCGCAAGCCGAACACCGTTCAAAAACACGCATGCTTGTGGATGCAAGCGCTGCGGAGCGTCATCGAACACCACGCCAACCGACATTGACCACCCGCGTGCCCGTTAAAGAAGCGGTGGCGGCGATGCCAGCGGCAAACTCGAATCGAAACAAGCCCCCGAAGTGTGAACAGGCAGAGTTTCCGCAGCCATCGCGCGCGCGCGACGTTTCGCCATTGCCATACGCGCCTGGGGCGGAGGCAGAAAAAGGGTTCCTCGACGGCACGGACACCATCAAAGTGATGGCAAGTGTCGGTTGCCATGCGCACACCGGTTGCCGACAAAAGATGCCGCACGGGAACCTGTTTACTGGCAAAGTGCTGAAAAGTGTCACTGCGCACAGCTCTACCGAACCAGCGCGGCGAGTTTGATCGTTGGTGTTTGTGGGCTGCGCTACCCCGCATTGCCGGCTGCACCGGAAGTGCAAGACGGTGATGGCTTAGCCGCTTGCCGAGGCCGCGCAGCTTCGGCCACGCAACCGCGAAAAGGCTGCTTGATGGAAGTCAAAAAGAAACTTGCGGGAAACGAGCGAATGAAAGCTGCCGCTGTCATGGTCGCACTGCTCATCGCACATCCCGCCAACGCACAGACGCTTTACAAGTGCCGTGGTGCCGACAATGTGACCCGCTACCAGCAAACCGCCTGCGAGGCCGATGACAAGGTGGACGAAGCCATTTCGTACCGCAAGGAGCCGGACAGCACTCAGCCAGCATGGACAGAGTCGCCGCAACAGCATTCTGGTGAATTCCAGCAACCGCAGACAACTGTAGATCCGGGCAATACAAGGAGCGCTGGCATCCCCGATGACGAACTTCGGCGGCGGTTGAAGCATCGACAAGACAGCCGCAAGTTGGCCACGGGGCGCAACGAGCATGACAGGGCAAGGCGGGCTGAGCTTGATAGGGAAATCGCGGAGCTTCGTGACCAGCTTGGGATGCAGGAAGGCGCTGATCGCCAATACGCGCCGGCAGCACCAAGCAGCGTTGCGCCGACGTTTCCGGCTGCGCCTCCCATCATCAGGCAGAGAAGCGACGGAGCTGGCGGCATTGAGTACGTCGACCAGAGCGGAACCGAATTTCAATCCAAGGCATTGCCGGGCACCAACGCTACTCGCCTGCACAACACTCAAACCGGGCAACGTCTCACTTGCCGTACCGACGACTTCGGAAACACTCGCTGCAACTAACTTGCCGATGATGCGGAGGGTGTTGGCTTGTAGATGAATATGGATCGGGGTGGCTTCGAGGCTGGACTTGGCCGCCTACTTTGTTCGCGTCACTACTTCGAAAACGCTGACACTTGCTCGCACTGACGCCAGCACTGAGACCAATGGCTCATATGGTGAACTGCACGATTTGCCTGCGAACAACACCGAAGCCAAAATTCAAGACCGGTAGGCTGACGATCTGCGCTCGCTGCGTGAGACTGCTGAATAACACGAAAATCTCGCCTCGCGAGGCGGGAAGAAGGTGGCTGGCAGAGATTCGAGCCGGGATCATTCGGCGCCACTTCGATGCATTGTCATGGGTTGATCGGTGGCTTGAAAAACACGGAGGCGGGATTCTTGCCACGCAACTGAATGATGCTTATCGCGTTCGAATTTCAACGGTACTATATGTGCTACGAGCCCTCCGGCGCGATTTGGTCTGCATCTATCAACATTACCTGGACTATCCAAGTAACTGGGACTACATGCGCCTCAGATTGAAGCACTGGG
>JANNXS010000111.1:0-4098 GCA_031409695.1 Hyphomicrobiaceae bacterium | reverse complement strand
CGGGCAGGTTCCACCCGGCACAACATATCCCGCGGGACCGATTGCATTGTAGACTTGGCCGAGTTGAACGCCTGCCTCGACTGTGAGGATGCCGTCGCGAAAGGCCAGCTTGGTCATCTGCGACATGTCGATCACGAGGTCGGGATGACTGGATTTGCCTTCGAAAGAGTGGCCGCCCCCCCGAATGGCAAACTTGCGGTCATGTTCCTTGGCCCAAGCGATGGCTGCCTGAACGCCTTCGACCGAGGTTGGTCTGATGTACGTCGTGTTACGCAAGCAATCGAAGCGCGCATTATAGTATTTGATCTTTGCATGTTCGGGAACGCCGGGGCGCACGACGCGGCCCAGCGCGCGGACCGCTAGATCGTCCGCCAGGGCATCGACCTGACGATCCGTCGGCTGTGAATGTACGGCAATTGGCGACATGCCGAGCGACAAGGCGAATGTCGACGCGCGTTTAAGGAAAGCGCGCTTGGTGGTCTTTGGCAAGCTTCACACTCCTTGGCAAAAATGATCGGGCCTGGACAAAAATGATCAACTCAACATGCAAGCGAAAGACCCGAGCCGCAATGGGAAGCCATTGACCCTTGTCGATTCCCGACGTTAGCCGTCAGACATAATCTCATCGAGAAACGTGAACTGGGGTTTGCTGAACATCACCTGGTCGACTGGGATGGGATGCGAGGTGTTTATAAACACGCACTGGCCATCGGCGAGAAAAACTCGCGTGCCGTTGCCGCGCATCGCAATTGTCGGTTTGCCATTGGCGCGCATCGAATCCGTAAAGACGAAGTCGGTCAGCACCGACGCGTAATTGCTGTCCAGCACGGACTCGAGGCCGCCAACCGCTGCGTAAGCGGCATAAAACTGCTCGGCCACGTAGTCCGGAACCTGCTTGAAGTAGTTTAGGCTTTTCCAGTCTGGCCCATGGGCACGGGTCATGAAACCGACGTAGCTCGGGCTTGCAGCCAGGACCATGTACTTGTCATTCAACAACACGGTGTTCAGGGGCGACAGGGCAGCGTTGGCCTGCAGGCCGTCGAGGCTAAGCCGCGGCATCACCATGACCGGGCTCAGCCGGAGCTTCTTGCGCACATGATCCGGCGGGCGCGAATCCTCGGCTTCCCAGCGGCGAATTGTGCGTGGCGCGACGCCAAACGCCTCCGCAAGTGCCTCTTGTGTCAGGCCTGACCGGCTCCGGTACTTCCGTATACGTGCGCCCCAGTTCATCGCCCCTCCAACACCCAAGGTCGGATTGTTAGAGGGGATAGTGGCTGTCCTGGTCAATGATCTTTATGACTGAGACTCGGCGCACATGTGTCCTCGGCGGCGTTCGGGCGCCCCCCATCCTTGCTTTTAGAATGCCTAGTGCGCCAATGGCCGGATGTCGAAAGCTGCCCCCGGAACTTGGCTTTCCGGAATAAGGCTGAGAGGGAGACAGCTATTTCAGTAGCTCTTCGATGTTTCGCCTTTGGCGAGGCCTTTCGTTTCACGGACCCAGGCATTGGCCGCGTTCGCAAGGAGTCGGATGTCGTTCAGCAACGTGCAGAATTGGTAGCCATCGGCAAAGCGCTTGCCCGCAGTTTTAGGTCCGTCCGTATGGACGCCTGCTATCTTACCAGCCTTGCGCGTCTTGTCCGCGATGGTGGCCATTGCTTTCAGCACCTCTGCGTCAGTCGGATCGAGAGTGGCTGGCTTGCCGAGCGAAAGGGCGAGGTCGGTTGGCCCGACATAGACACCGTCGAGGCCTTTGACGCTGAGGATAGCATCAAGGTTCTTCATGGCCTCTGTCGTCTCGATCATGGCGAACAGCAGGATCTCGCCGTTTGCGTGTTGTTGGTAGTCGGCTCCGGCGTATTGGCTGGCGCGGAACGGGCCATTTGAGCGTGTGCCCATTGGCGGATAACGGCCGGATGACACGAAGGCCTCGGCTTCAGCCTTGGAGTTGATCATGGGGCAGATGATACCATAGGCGCCGCAGTCGAGCGTGCGTTGGATGTAAGACGGGTCGTTCCATGGCACGCGCACCATCGCTGTTGGGCCTGCAAGGTTGATGGCCTGTAGGATTGGAATGAGGTCGTTGATGTCGTTTGCGCCGTGCTGCATATCGATCGTAACGCTGTCCCAACCCTGCCCGGCATACGTCTCTGCCTGAAAGGAATTCGGCGTCGCGATCCAACCGTTGACGGCTTTGCCGCCATTTCCGAGCATTTCCCTGAGTGCGTTCTTGCGCATGCTGCGTCTCCCCTGGTCCAGCCTGATTTTAGGCCTTCGTTCTCAGGAGTGTGTAGCATTGGGCCTGCAAGGGCAACCACGGGCGCCGCCGCATTGGGCACGTTAGCCGATTGCATGGCTCTCGGACGTGTGGCGCATTTAGGCTGCCAGGATCTTACGACGCCTTTAGGCTGCCATGGCCAAAGTGGCGCGTAGCCGTGGCGACTGGGTCACGGTCGTCGGCATAACACTGACGATCTCTGCCACGAGCGCATTGAGCGCGACTTCGGCCGAGTCGAGATGGCGCGAGGCTGTCCGCTGACACGTCACAATCGTATCTAATCGCGTGCGACCGCCTTGGATAACGGTGGCTAGGCGGCCAATTTCAGTCCCGGGCGTCAGGCGTGATGGCAGCGGCACGACAACGATGGTGCTTGAACGGTGCCGGCTCTTGGCGCCGACACGACCTGTGGCGCTGGTTGATGCGTGGTGCACGCCATTGGGCTGCACTAGCAACCATGCGCCGGTTGCGAGAAGAACCAGCGACACAAAGCCTTTCACGGCCAGAGAACTGGCACTGAGGTCAGCAGGCAGCGACGTCACTGGAGACAAGAAAAGCAGAAGTGCAAAGAGGAAAAGTGACATTTGAGATTGCGCCATGGGTTCGGCGTTTGCGACTGGCCCTTGCCTTTGACCTCACACTGGGGTGCGCGTGTTCGCCGGTCTAGGCAACTGCTGTAGACGTAGTTTTTGTTATATCTCAGTCTATTCCGTCTTGGAGCGATTATTTCAACACAGCTTGCACGGTCAAATCAAAGAAATGCTTAATGATAGAGGGGCTTCAGCGTCACCTTGGCCGGTTGGGAACATCTGGCCTTCCCTAAATGGCCGAATCATTGAAATAGTGTTGCGTCTGAGAGGTCTCGCAGGAGCGCCGCATGTGGCAGCCGCCGACCATCAATAAACTTCCCGGTGACCGGACCCATTTACATCATGGTCCGATTGACGTGGTCATGAAGGCCTGGGGCACACCCGACGCCGTGCGCGCGGCGATGCGAGCCGCGACCCGCGCATTCCCGCAAATCCTGCCGACGCTGGCTGAAGAGCTAAAAGAATTGCGCAAGCCAATCAGCAAAGGGCCAAAGGTTAAGGGCGCGATCGCCAAACGTATGGTCGCGGCCTGTGAACCATTTTCGGGCGTGTACATCACACCCATGGCGGCCGTGGCGGGGTCCGTCGCTGAGGTCATGATCGAGCTTATGCTGAAGGCAGCGCCCCTCGACAAAGCTTACGTGAATGATGGCGGAGATATCGCGCTGCATCTGTCGCCGGGACAAACGCTGACATTTGGAGTCGCTGGAGATTTCACAGGCGGCAAGATTCCAAAATTGAATGGTCAAGTTGTCCTGACGCATGAGATGGGGATCAAGGGTATTGCCACATCAGGTGCGCAGGGGCGTTCATTCTCCCTCGGCATTGCTGACAGTGTGACCGTGCTCGCAAAGTCGGCAAGCGTTGCGGATGCCGCGGCAACACTGATTGCGAATGCGGTCAACGTCGATGGACCGACAATTGAACGCATTCCGGCCAACGAACTCGACCCGGACTCAGATCTCGGCAAGTTGCTCGTGACGAGCGATATCGGCAAGCTAACGACCGAACAGATCGAAACGGCGTTGGATGCCGGTGTGGCTCTGGCGGAGGATTATCTCGCTCGCGGCCTGATCGAAGGGGCCGTCTTGATGCTGCGGGGGGACAATCGCGTGGTCGGTGCGCCTATGGCAAGGATTACTGCCAAGGCGGCGTGACACGGTTGCCAATGAAGTTGCTCCGTTTCCAATGATGACGCTCTGCTTCTATTGATAAAATTCGGCGCGCTTTCGG
>JANNXS010000110.1:0-5035 GCA_031409695.1 Hyphomicrobiaceae bacterium | reverse complement strand
CTCCCACCGGTCCCGGAACTCACGCGGGCGTGGCGCGTGCTGTGTCACCCCGACCAAAGGCACAGTCGCGGCGTCACGGCCTTCTTCGATTTCGTCCAGGCCGAACTCGATGCACTGAAGCCAATCCTCACCGGGTAAATGGACATCCTCAGTGATAGCTTTGATTTTGCAGGCGGTGAAATCGGCTCTGTTGAGACGATCTCGTTCCCGTCCGGACCGACGCGCTTGCCCACACCTCAGTGATTCAGGATCTGACTGAGGAACAGCTTGGTGCGGTCTGATTTCGGGTTGGTGAAAAACTCGGCCGGTGCAGCCTGCTCGACGATTTCGCCCTTGTCCATAAAGATCACGCGGTCGGCGACGGACTTGGCGAAGCCCATTTCGTGGGTGACGCAGATCATGGTCATGCCCTCGCGCGCAAGGCTGATCATGGTATCAAGCACCTCCTTGACCATCTCGGGATCAAGCGCCGAGGTCGGCTCATCGAACAGCATGATGCCGGGGCTCATGCATAACGCGCGAGCGATCGCCACGCGCTGCTGCTGGCCGCCCGAGAGTTGGCCTGGGAATTTGTGGGCCTGCTCCGGAATGCGCACGCGCTCCAGGTATTTCATCGCAACCTTTTCGGCCTCGGCACGTGGCATCTTCTTGACCCACACCGGAGCCAGACAGAGGTTATCGAGAATGGTCAGATGCGGGAACAGATTAAACGATTGGAAGACCATGCCGACGTTGGCGCGGATGGCATCGATCTGGCGGACGTCGTTGGTGAGCTCCGTACCCTCCACAACGATGCGGCCAGCCTGATGCTCCTCCAGGCGGTTGATGCAGCGTATGAGGGTCGATTTGCCCGAGCCGGACGGACCGCAGATGACGATGCGTTCGCCGCGCGAAACGGTCAGGTTGATGTTTCGCAAAACATGAAACTCGCCGTACCACTTGTTGACCTGGGACAGGACAATGGCGGCCTGGCCAACTTGAGCCGTGGATGCGACGGCGGACCGCCCTGCGTCTGCCGTTTGAACTGCCGACATGCCTGTTCCTTCCACGCCACCATGAGATCCGCGAGCGAACGCGCCAGCCTGACAGCTGAGCCTTGCGTCATCCGCATCCCTGCTCTGTGCCAAAGTTATGTCGCATCGTTGGGTGCGATGCAATCGATTTGGCCGCAATTTCGCACGCCACCTTGCTCGACTTTCGAGCATGAAATTCGCTACAAGCGCTTGCTGTTGATCCCCGAGGTTCTTCTGATGCGCGCGGCGGACGTTGAAATTCTCATGGTTCCCGGCTGGACGGGCTCAGGGCCGGACCATTGGCAGACACGCTGGCAAACCAAATTGACGTCAGCGCGACGTGTCCAGCAAGACGACTGGGACAAAATCGTTACGGCCAAGTGGACCACGCGGCTTCTGGAACAGATTGATACAGCTGTAAAACCGGTCGTTGTGGTCGCTCATTCCTGTGGCGTGCCAACGCTCGTGCACGCCGTGCCACGACTTGCATCTGGCAAGGTGATCGCGGCCTTTCTGGTGGCGCCAGCCTCCGAGGCGGCGGCCGCGGCTCTGCCCGGCACGGACCCAAGTTTTGTGCCCTATCCCCGCGACCCGCTGCCGTTCCCCTCGCTGTTGGTTGCGAGCCGAACGGACGAACACTGTTCGTATGAGGATGCCAGCCATCTAGCGCTGGCCTGGGGCGCGACCCTTGTCGACGGCGGGGACGCGGGCCATCTGAACTCAGCAAGCGGCCATGGCCCCTGGCCCGAAGGCGTGATCCAGTTCAGTTCATTTCTTCGGAGATTAGGGTCGTTGGACACTTTCACGTAACGCACGATGCCCGCAGAGCAAATTGAGTATCTCCAACCCCGAGGCGCAATGAAGCGTTTGATCACGGCACTAAAGCGTCTGACGCTGATCGCGGGACTGGTGGCGCTCATCTATGGCGCATGGGTCACGGGGGCGCCGCGCGCCGCGTTGTCTCCGAGATCTGGACCCTCCATTCAAGATGCGCGCACGTGGGGCTATCAGTTACAGAATGCGTCTCCAGACCGGATCGCCGCCTCCATCGACGTCCTCGTAATTGACAGCCAGCGCTACCGTGAACCGCATGCGACCCTGACCCGTGAGACTGTGGCGCGGTTCAAGAGCCGTCCGGACGGCCAGTCCCGCATTGTCCTTGGCTACCTCTCCGTGGGTGAAGCCGAAAGCTACCGGTACTACTGGCGCTCGCACTGGTCGCTCGTGAAGCCATCGTTCCTCGGCACCGAGAACGCTGAGTGGAAAGGTAACCACCGGGTTCGGTTTTGGGATCCGGCATGGCAAGCGATCCTGTTTGAACCACGCCGGTCGGTGCTCGACGCTGTTATTGAACATGGATCAGGGCGCAATATCGCCTATCTTGACCGCATTATCGACGCGGGATTCGACGGTGTATATCTCGACCGCGTCGACGTCTATGAAGATTGGAAGACCGAACGTCCGACGGCCGAGGCCGACATGATTGCACTTGTCGCCGCGATGTCGGCCTATGCCAAAACGCGTCGGCCGGGCTTCTTGATTGTCCCACAAAACGGCGAGGAATTGCTGCGCCACGCCGCCTATCGGACCACCATCGATGCCATCGCAAAAGAGGATCTGTTTTTCGGTATCGATCACAGCGACGCCGACAACCGCGCAGAGGATGTCACGGAATCCTTGAAGCTGCTCGCACGTGCCCGTGCCGACAAGATCCCGGTCATGGTGGTCGAGTACGTAACAGCGCCTGAGAAGCGGGTCCGTGCTGAAGCGCGAGCTCGTGAACGCGGGTTCCTGATAAATTTTGCGACGCGCGCGCTCAACCAATCGCCTGAAGTGCCACAGTCGCGGCCGTAATGCCGCGCAAGATCGGTCTCGCCCGGTCAATCGCGTGGAGTTATTATTTTCCCCATCATTTGCGCCCGCCATCGCGCCTTGCTAGGTCAGATGCGCACTCTTGTGCCTACCTGTTTTCGTGAAAGGTCTCCCATGACGCTTAAACGCCACGAGCCCTCAAAAATCTACTCCACTGCCGTCGAAGCCAACGGCTTTGCCTTTTTGGCCGGCATTACGCCGAAAGACACGACCCAGGATATCCGCGGCCAGACCAAACAGGTGCTGACCGAAATCGACCGGCTGCTGAAGGTGTGCGGCACCGACAAGACCAAACTCGTCTCCGCGACGATCTGGGTCTCCGATATTCGCTTCCGCGATGGGATGAACGAGGAATGGATTCCTTGGGTCGGGTCACACCTGCCCGTGCGCGCCTGCATCGAGGCCAAGCTCGCGGACCCCAAAATGCTGGTCGAGATCCAGGTGACAGCTGTCAAGTGATCGCCGAGTGGCAGCCCAGTAGTCATGTAACCACCGGGCTGCCACGAATTGACCTCAGCTGATGGGTTTGCAGCGGCGCCAGACTTCAGGTGCGTCCGCGGGCGTTCCGGGGCGGAACGCATGCACCGTTTCCAGCCCGCCGCGCAACATGACCATCTTGGCCTCACCACCAGCCCCTGGTTCTGTACCAGGGATCACGTAGCTGAAGCGGTAGCGGCCATAATCGCCCATAATCGTATTGCGACCGGGCGTCGTGATTTTCGGACCATCGATCATCATGTGATCGGCACCCCGGCACCAGTCGCCGTCAATGGCGTCGGCGAGCGTTGGGGTGGAGAGGGCAAACAGAGCCGTCGCTGCCATCAGCAGCTGCACGCGGATTCGTAATCGGTTGGGCAGCATGTGCGGTTCCCTGTTGTCCTGTTGCCGCATAAAGACGCGTCAAGGCGGCGTCCTATTCTCGATGAAGGCTAAACCGCACGTCGTTCTAACTCAGCCATGCGCTGTTCCAAGCGCGCGATCGTCGCGTGCAGCGCCTTGGTTTGTAACGCTTGCTCCTCATGGGCTTTTTCAAGGGCCACAACACTGCCCAAACGAAAGCCGCGACGTTTCGGGTCACGCAACATCCACATGGACACCGCCCACACGACGGCGATGGCGCCAACAGCCCACCACGATTTTAAGAGTTCCAGAAATTCACCACTCACCATGTTGCGCCCCTACCAAGCCGCACCAAAGCGACACGCGGCTCCCGCCGACATACTGGAACCAAACGGACGCCTTGCGCAATGCTGAAGTGCCCCACTGACGTACTATGTGGGCCGCACGAGCATCACTCCGCCGCCTGTTTCCGCGTCGCCGTGAAGCTGTCAATGCGGGCTTCAATCACCGGGCGGAAGTTGCGGATCAGACCTTGCACTGGCCAAGCCGCAGCTTCGCCGAGCGCGCAGATGGTATGGCCCTCGATCTGCTTGGTGACGTCCCAGAGCATATCGATCTCGGCATGGCTGCTCTCGCCGCGCTCCATGCGCTGCAGGATGCGCCACAGCCACCCCGTACCTTCGCGGCACGGCGTGCACTGGCCACAGCTCTCGTGCTTGTAGAAATACGCGAGACGGCGGATGGCTGCGATAACGTCGGTCGATTTGTCCATGACAATGATGGCGGCCGTGCCCATACCAGATTTGAGCTTGGACAGCGCGTCGAAATCCATGGTCAGCGTTTGGCAGTCGGCTTCGTTGATCATGGGCATCGACGAGCCGCCGGGGATGACGGCGAGCAGGTTGCTCCAGCCGCCACGCACGCCACCCGCGTGCTTGTCCAGCAACTCCTGCAGCGGAATGCCCATTTCCTCTTCGACCACACACGGTTTCTCGACGTGCCCAGAGATCTGGAACAGTTTCGTGCCGGTATTGTTGGGCTTGCCGAGTTTGGCAAACCAACCGCCGCCGCGGCGCAGGATCTCGCCAGCGACCGCGATGCTTTCAACGTTGTTGACGGTCGTCGGCGCGCCGTACAAGCCCGAATTGGCCGGGAATGGTGGCTTCATGCGCGGCTGGCCCTTTTTGCCCTCGAGGCTCTCGAGCATGGCCGTCTCTTCACCGCAGATGTAGGCGCCAGCACCATGGTGGACGATCAGCTCAAAGTCCCAGCCATGAATGTTGTTCTTGCCGATCAGCCTGGCGGCGTAG
>JANNXS010000109.1:0-11783 GCA_031409695.1 Hyphomicrobiaceae bacterium | reverse complement strand
GTCGGCACACCATCACGCGACTTCACAAGCGTATTCTTGTTTTCTTCGCGGATGATATCCATACACAGTTCGACACACTCATCGCAGATGAACACGGTCGGACCGGCGATCAGTTTGCGCACTTCATGCTGGCTCTTGCCGCAGAAGGAGCAGTAGAGGGTGTTCTTCTCGGCCATCCAATCCTCGCGTTCCCACCAAAGGGTTTGGCCCACTTAAGGGTTTGGCCCAGTTATCGAACTAGCCCGCGTGCGGGCTAGCCCATAGTGGGGCTTATGCTCGATCACTATCCGGCAAGCCTTGACCAGCCGAACGCATACAGTTGGTACGATGCCATTTCGTGCCATATTTGTTCCGCCGAAGCAGGTTACTGACAGAACAGAGCACGCTAGACCGGCTAAGATCAAGAACCGATTAAGTTGATATCAGTTTTAGTCGGCGTCTGGTCGAGAACAAACGCGCAATGTTCGCAATTGCGCACATAAAACACGACGTCTCGCCCTGATGCGCGCCAATCAAAAGCACGCATTGTGTGCTCTACGTTCTATTTTTGTTTGAAATCCGACAGCACTTACCTTAAATCCGGAAGGCTGAGATGCGCGAACGTCGCACCTCAGCCAATAAATTTAGGATTTTCCGAGTTGTTCAATGTCTTCGCGCTTCGACAGCACGCGATCGATCAGGCCGAAGGTTTTTGATTCTTCCGCGCTCATGAAGTTATCGCGATCGAGCGCCTTTTCGATGACATCGTAGGGCTTACCGGTGTGATGCACGTAAACCTCGTTCATCCGCCGCTTAGTCTTGACGATATCTTGGGCGTGCCGCTCGATGTCTGAGACCTGTCCTTGGAAGCCACCAGAGGGTTGATGCACCATGATGCGCGCGTTCGGGAGGGCGTAGCGTTTGCCGGCTGCGCCAGCTGTCAAGAGCAATGACCCCATCGACGCCGCTTGACCAATACAGAGGGTTGCAACAGGACTCTTGATGAACTGCATCGTGTCATAAATCGCCATCCCCGCGGTCACAAGGCCGCCCGGCGAGTTGATGTACATGGCGATTTCTTTGGCTGGATTTTGGGCTTCCAAGAACAGCAGCTGCATGCAAATCGACGACGCCATCTGGTCTTCGACGGGGCCGACGACGAAGATGATGCGGTCTTGCAGCATCCGCGAGGGCAAATCGTAGGTGCGCTCGCCGCGGTTAGTTTGCTCGATGACGGCTGGCCAATAAGCGGCTGAGGTGGGAAACATGGTCATGTGGCGGCTTTCCAGCGGTCAGATCTGAAGCGGCATCCCAGGCACTAGTCTGCCAGAATTCACTGGCGGGCTCGCAAGGCGCTGGCAGTTAGATAGGGTGTTCGGGCTCAATCGGGAAGATGGGACACGGCGTCCAGCTGTCGCCTGTGCGACAAACCTCATATCGAACGTTCCGCAACTTAAGCGTGATGGCAGGTTGCAGGCCAGGCCTGCGCCGGCTCCGTGCGCGTAATGCGTGAGAGTGGCCCGCCGCAACCGCGCCGTTTGACTGCGGCGACATGCTTCGATCCGTGCGACCCTGCGTGGCGTAGAATGACACTCTAGCATAGGATTGCCGCATGGATGACGTTACCGACGCTTCCCACCTTGCTCAGAGCAAGTCGGGTGCCCCTCACGCCCTCGTCATTGGCGCGGGTTTTGGCGGCATTGCTGCGGCCCTCCGTGTGCGCGCCAAGGGCTATCGCGTCACACTGATCGACCGGGCGCCAATGCTTGGTGGGCGGGCACAGGTGTTCGAGCGCGACGGCTTTCGCCATGATGCTGGCCCAACAGTGATCACCGCGCCGTTCCTGTTTGATGAACTGTTCCAGCTGTTTGGCAAGCGGCGCCAGGACTACGTCGACTTTGTGCCCCTATCGCCTTGGTATCGCTTTCAATACCAGGACGGTTCGCAGTTCGACTACGGCGGCACTGTCGAAGATACGTTAGCCGAAATCCGCAAGATCTCGCCAGAGGATTGTGACGGCTACTTGCGGCTGGTCGAGCAGTCGCGCAAGCTGTTTGATGCGGGGTTCACGCGTCTTGCAGATCAGCCATTCCATTCGTTTCCCAGGATGCTCGGCGAAGCCAGCACGCTTGTTAAGTTGCGTGCAGATCGTAGCGTATGGCAACTCGTCTGCAAGTATTTAAAGCATCCGAAATTGCGTGAGGCGTTCTCGATCCAGCCCTTGCTGGTCGGTGGCAACCCGTTTGATACGACCAGTATCTACGGCCTGATTCATTATCTGGAACGCCAGTGGGGTGTCTTCTTTGCGATGGGCGGAACGGGCGCAATTGTCTCAGCTCTTGCCAAGCTGATGGCGGAGGAGGGCATCGTGGTGCGCCTCAATACGACCGCTTCAACCATCCTCATGGATGGCCAGCGTGCCGTCGGTGCAGCGCTTGATACGGGTGAAATCATCAAGGCCGATATTGTCGTATCCAACGCCGACCCAATGCATATGTACCGCAAAATGGTGCCGGAGGCGGCGCTAGGGCCTCAGATCAAAGCCAAGCGCAACTCGCGCCTTTCGATGGGGCTCTATGTTCTCTATTTCGGCACGCGCAAGCAATATCCGGACGTGGCGCACCACACAATTTGGCTCGGCGCACGCTATCGCGAGTTGCTGGCCGAGATCTTTAAGCAGCGGATTCTCGCGGATGACTTCTCGCTGTATGTTCACCGCCCAACGGCGACCGACCCGAGTTTTGCCCCGGCAGGATGCGATAGCTTCTATGTGTTGGCCCCCGTGCCGAACACGTTGGGCAAGCAAGACTGGGCGGTCGAGGGGCCAAAACTGCAGGCACGCATTATCGATGCACTCGACCGGACGATGCTGCCAGGGCTGAAAAGCTCGATTACGGCTGAATTCTTCATGACGCCGGCTGACTTCGAGACCCGCTATCTCAGCTATGCGGGCGCAGGCTTCTCGATTGCACCATACTTCACCCAATCGGCTTGGTTTCGGTTTCACAACAAGGCCGAAGGCATCGATAACCTTTTTCTCGTCGGTGCGGGCACGCATCCAGGCGCAGGCATGCCAGGGGTGCTTTGTTCGGCGAAAGTGGTCGACCGGTTGGTGCCAGTGATACGGTCGGCCGCTTGAGCGGACGTTGCGCGAACGCTTTAACACTGCACCGAATTTCCCTGGCGCGGGACGACTGCGACACGATAGCGGTCGCCCCCAGTTCACCTGACGTGCGCAAGCCCCAGGCTCCAATTCTGCGCCAATTCTGGGCTTGACTGCAAAGCCGCCGCGAGTAGTGTGCACGCAACAGATCAAACCGCACGCCGACTTGCGCTGTGCCGACTCTCCAATGAAACGGACTTATCCCTATGGCCAAGCCAGTTACTCAGAAAATCAAACTCAACAGCACCGCCGGTACGGGCCACTTCTACGTGACCAAGAAGAACCCACGCACATCCACCGAGAAGTTGGTTTTCAAGAAGTATGACCCGGTCGCGCGCAAGCACGTCGATTACAAAGAAGGCAAGATCAAGTGATCTTGGACTGACCGATCGCGAGCTTGGATTAGGTCTGCGCAAGCCAAATTTCAGTGTTATTGGTTCACCAAGCTAGTGTTGGCTGGAGCCAGAGTCGCAATCGCGCTTGGCTGCCAATTGATCGATATGGGCTATTTGGGCTTTAATGAATTAAGAATAGGTCGAGCCCACGTTGTCCGACAGCGGGGTATGATCCCGGACAAACGTAGGCCCGACCGTTGTCAAATGGCAAACCAAAGAGGGCGTTGGTCAACCACCCGACGTAGGGTTGCGTTCCCGCAGCTTCGAGAGGAGGCCACTCCTCAAGCTACTTTCCGCTTCCCACCCCACGGCATCAGGAGATGCGGCGGACCTAACGGCCGCAGGGATCTGAATCTCTTCTTTCAACTTAAGGGCTCTTCCACAACATGCAACCCCATGTGTGTGTGTAAGTGTTCATTTTTCCTTGACCAAGCACGAATCAACATAAGCAGGGCGAGAACATTTTGGCAATACAGAATTTAGTTAGTCGTGTTCTCTTTTTGTGTTCGTCGTTTCGTAGGCTATGTTGCATATGGCCCGAGGATCGGGGCACCCGTGCGGCCGCGATAAGTCATTACGATGTCTCAGCCTAAGGGCTAAGTGCTCTCCGCCAAAGCATATTTTGTTCGGCGGCATATCCTGGAACGAAATCAAGCAATTGTCGGTTCAACGCTTCTTGCCCCGTCCAGCGCCCCCGCCACTGCGCCCCTCCGGCACCCCATGTCCGCCCTTTGCCCACCCAGGGTCGGCCAGAGTACCCACCCGAGCTCCCGCACCGACGCCGGCCCCAAAGCCACTCTTGCGACCGGATGAATCCATCACCGGCACGCCTTTGGTCGTGAACGTCTGGTGCCCGTGTTTTTTACCCGTGCGCTTGCCTTCGCCGCCGCCAAGGCCAGTGCCCGCTGGTTGCCACGTCGGCACCAGCTGATGTTTCCCAGGCCCAATCAAATCGGCGCGGCCCATAGCCTTCAATGCGTCGCGCAACAGTGGCCAGTTCTCAGCATCGTGATAGCGCAGGAACGCCTTGTGCAGGCGGCGTTGTTTCAGACCGCGCACCGTCTCAACCTCTTCCGAGCCGCCACGGCGCACAGCCTTCAGCGGGTTCTTGCCGGAGTGATACATGGCGGTTGCCAGCGCCATGGGCGAGGGCAGAAACGTCTGCACCTGATCGGCGCGGTATTTGTTCTTCTTCAACCAGAGCGCCAGTTGCAGCATGTCCTCGTCCGTCGTGCCCGGGTGAGCCGCGATGAAATACGGGATGAGGAAATACTCCTTACCCGCCTCTTTCGCGGCCGCATCAAACAGCTGGCGGAAGCGGTCATAGGCGCCAACGCCTGGTTTCATCATTTTGCTGAGCGGACCGTCCTCGACATGTTCCGGCGCAATTTTCAGGTATCCGCCGACGTGGTGCGTGACCAGTTCCTTGACGTAGGTCGGGCTCTTGATGGCGAGGTCGTAGCGTACGCCTGAAGCAACCATCACCTTCTTGATGCCAGGCAATTCGCGCGCCTTGCGATACAGAGAGATCAAAGCCTCGTGCGACGTGTTCAGGTTCTCACACACGCCTGGATACACACACGACAGGCGACGGCAGGACTTCTCGATACGCTCGTCTTTGCAGGCCATCCGATACATATTCGCGGTTGGCCCGCCGATGTCTGAAATGTAGCCGTTGAAGCCCTCGGTCTTGTCGCGGATTTGTTCGATTTCGCGCAAAACGCTCTCTTCAGATCGGTTCTGGATGATGCGGCCTTCATGCTCGGTGATCGAGCAGAAGGTGCAGCCACCAAAGCAGCCGCGCATGATTGTGACCGACGTTTTGATCATCTCCCAGGCGGGGATTTTCGCGTCGCCATAGCTCGGGTGCGGACCGCGCGCATACGGTAGTTCGTAGACGCCATCCATCTCCGCTGTGGTTAGTGGAATGGGCGGTTGCGTGACCCACAGCTCGCGGTCGCCGTGCTTCTGCACCAAGGGGCGAGCATTGCCGGGATTGCTCTCACGATGCAGCACGCGCGACGAACGCGCATAGGCCTCGCTATCCTTAGCGACGACGTCGTAGTCCGGCAGTCGCACGACGGCGCGCGTGT
The DNA here is from genome assembly GCA_031409695.1 of Hyphomicrobiaceae bacterium. Classification (GTDB taxonomy): domain Bacteria; phylum Pseudomonadota; class Alphaproteobacteria; order Rhizobiales; family Hyphomicrobiaceae; genus JABFRJ01. The sequence goes on along the minus strand of JANNXS010000109.1, from coordinate 6,153 downwards.
TTTTCAGCTGCCGTGAGCCCTCGTCCATGCTCTCCACGTCGTCGGCACGCAGGACCGTGTAGTCGTCCGGTACCGTCTTCATCATCAGCGCGGCGCCGCGGATGTCATCCATGCCCTCGCATGGGCTGCTGCGGCCATCCGTGCGTGGCGGCCGGCTCCCAGCAGGGGAGTCGCCTCGCGCCGCAAGTCTGTGGGCTACGTCGACGACGGCACGTTCAGCGTTCCCGAACAGCAAGATGTCGGCCTTGGCATCGACCAGCACGGAGCGGCGCACCTTATCCGACCAGTAGTCGTAATGCGCGATCCGGCGCAACGAACTCTCGATTCCGCCGAGCACGATCGTGCTGTCAGGATACGCCTCGCGGCAGCGCTGGGCATAAACGACAACGGAGCGATCCGGACGTTTTCCGCCTTCGCCGCCCGGCGTGTAGCTGTCGTTGTGGCGCAGCTTCCGGTCTGACGTGTAGCGGTTCACCATCGAGTCCATGTTGCCGCCGGTGATGCCGAAAAACAGGTTCGGCCGGCCGAGCGCCTTGAACGCGTCCGGGCTTTGCCAATCCGGCTGCGAAATAATGCCAACGCGGAAACCCTGGGCTTCCAGCAGACGGCCAATAATCGCCATGCCGAAGCTCGGGTGATCGACATAGGCGTCGCCCGTGGTGATGATGATGTCGCAACTGTCCCAGCCAAGCAGATCCATCTCCGCTCGACTCATCGGCAGATATGGGGCAGTCCCAAACCGCTGCGCCCAGTATTTCTTGTACGAAAACAAAGGCTTCGTGCCAGGCGGCACGACGTCAGGCGTCGGCGTGGCGACACGTTGGGTGGCGGCAGACATGGTGGCAGATGCTCGATGGGCGGGCGGGTGGCGGTCCGCAAGGCTGAATTTCGAGTGGTGTATCAGGGGGATGGGGGTGAGGGAAGTGGGCCAGTGGTCACGGCTGACGGGACTTGCTGCCCGGTCGGCGAGCGGGCCGGCTTGCATTCCGGGTGCCACCCGCACATTGCCCTGGGAGGTGGAAGTCGATCAGGCGGAGTGCCACCAACCTAAAGCGCGTAGAGCCCCGAATACTTCGTCCGCAGATAGTCGATGTACGGCTCGATGCGCATCTTGCTCCCGGTCGCTTGGCTGACGAGATCATGGACGCCGAATTTCCGGCCGTGCTGATAAACGTTATCTTTAAGCCAGCTGTGCAGCGTCTCGAACCGGCCTGCGGCAATGTCGGCTGTGATCTCCGGGTGAGCCCTCAAGGCGGCGTTGTAGAATTGGGCCGAGAGAACATTGCCGATGGTGTAGCCCTGGAAGCCACCACCAAGCGTCCCCGCGTACCAGTGCACGTCCTGCAGCACGCCGTTGGAATGATCGGGCGCCACCACGCCGAGGTCCGACTGGTAGCGCGCATTCCACGCGTCCGGCAGATCCTTCACGGCAAGCCGACCTTCGAGCAAATCGCATTCGAGGTCGAAGCGGATCATGACGTGCAGGTTGTAGGTGAGTTCGTCTGCGTCCGTGCGGATCAGTGAGCGGGAGACCTTGTTGATGGCGCGATAGAATGTATCGAGCGAGACGCTGTTCAACTGGTCTGGAAATTCCCGCTGGAGTGCGGGATAATAATGCTCCCAGAAACCACGGCTGCGGCCAACGAGGTTTTCCCACAGCCGCGACTGGCTCTCGTGCACGCCGGGCGATGTGCCACCTGCGATCGGCGGGTTTAAGTCGCGCGACACGCCAAGCTCGTAGAAGGCGTGACCGGCTTCGTGCCAGACCGAAAACAGACAGTCCGACAGGTCATCTTCGCGCACGCGCGTGGTGATGCGCACATCGTCAGCGCCAAAACGGATCATGAATGGATGCGCGGTCAGATCGAGACGGCCGCGGGTGAGATCGTAGCCCATGTCGCGCGCGACCTGGGTCGCGAACGTCAGTTGTTGCGCCGACGGATAGTGTTTGCGCAGGCATGCGTCGCTTGTCTCCGTTTGCTCAGCGATCGTGCGCACCATAGGCACGAGCGCTACGCGCAACGTCTTGAACAGCGCTTTGGTTTCCTCAGCCGTAACACCTTCGTCGGGGCCAATCAGCGGATCGATGATGTGGTCGTAGCCGGGAAAAAACGCCGCGTACTCACGTGAGAGATCGAGTGTTTTTTCCAGGTGTGGTCGCATCGCTGCAAAGTCGCCAGCCGGCCGCGCTTTGACCCACGCCGAATAGGATGCTGATGACGCGGCGCTGTCTCGGGCGATGAAGTCCGCCGGGATACGAACCGCCCGCTCAAAATCGCGGCGTGTGACGGCGAGTAGGCGGGCGTCATCGGCCATTGGATCAATGTTTTCGGCGTAGGACCGCAGCGCGTCCAGCAGTTCGCCGATGCCCGGATCGGTGCTCCTTTGATGCGCGATCTCGGACAAGCGTGACAGTTGCCGGCCACGTGCCGCAGCACCACCCGAGGGCATGAACGTCGACTGGTCCCAACGCAGCACCGAAGCGGCCGAGCTGAGGTCGGAAGCCTCAAGAAGGAGAGATTTGAGGCGATCGAGTGCAGGCGGCGCTGAACCCAACACTGATGTCGTCGCAGCTGTCGCTTCGGTCACCACGGCCTGGACTCCTGTCACAGATGTTCAAGAAAAAAGCCGCCGTGACGGCGGCTTCGAAGGTGGCGTTAAGAGCACTCTCTCCCCATCAAGGACGGAGAGAGGGATATATTTTTTTCACTTCACCGGCGCAAACAGCTTCATGTCGATGCGGTTTTCCGGCGACACTGAGATGTCAAAGGTGTCCTTCATGGCGAAGGCAAGCGTTTGGTTGTGGATCGGCACGTAGATCATATCGGCCGACAACTGCTTCCAGATATCGGCAACCATGCCATCGCGCTTCTTGAGGTCCGTCTCAGACGTCAGCGCCTGGATCTTCTTGTTCAACTCGGGATCATTGAGACGCGTGCCGTTAAACGCGCCTTCCTTGCCTTCGCGACCCGAATACAAGAACGTGAAGATGTAGTGGCTGTCATAGGTCGGCACGCCCCAACCGAGCAGGAAGAAGTCCGTTTCCGGTGGGTTCTTCTCGATCAACGGGAAGTGTTTGGTTTTCGACTGCGAGTTGAGCGTGATCTTGATGTCGATGCGCGCCAACATGGCCGCGACCGCCTGGCAGATGGCCTCGTCCGAAACATAGCGATCATTGGGGCAATCCAGGCGTGTCGAGAACCCATTCGGGAAACCTGCCTCCGTCATCAGCTTCTTGGCGCCGGCGGTGTCGACCTTCTGCACGGTGTCCATCTCCTTCGTGTAGCCAGAGACGAACGGCGGCGCGATGGTGCCGGACGGGATAGATTGGCCGCGCATGACGCGTTTCTGGATCGCTTCGCGGTCCAGCGCCATCGAAATGGCCTTGCGCACGCGCACGTCGGCGAATGGGTTTTTGTCTTTGACATCGGTTGCAGCGGCCGGCTCTTTGGCCACGTTCATGCCGAGGAAGATAGAGCGGTTTTCAGGCCCAAAGTTGACCTTGTAGCCTGGTGTCGCGGCCACGCGCTCGATGTCCTGGACCGGCATATCTTGAACCAGATCGACTTCGCCTGACAGCAGCGCGGCGACGCGCGTCGCATCCTGCTTGATGACCACGTAGGTGATCTCAGTGATGCCGTGCTTGATGTCCTTGGCCCAATAGCCGTCATTCTTTTTGAGCACCGTTTTCACGTCTTGCTCACGCGAGACGAGCGTGTAGGCGCCAGTGCCATTGGTCTGGCGCACAGCGGCATTGTCTTTCTTTTCTTTGAAGTCCTGCACTGTGCCGGCGCCGACCTGCTCCATCCAGGCTTTGCTGACCATCATGATGTTGGTGAGGTATGATGGCAGCAGCGGGTTCGGGCCCTTCGTCTTAATGTGCAGCGTGGTCGGGTTGACGGCCGTTGCTGTCTCGATCGAGGTCAATAGCCCGCGCATGCCGGAGTTCGGCTGCATCGCGCGCAGGATAGAGTAGGCGGCGTCCTCAGCCGTCAAAGTCTGGCCAAGATGGAACTTCATGCCGTCGCGGATTTTGAATTCCCACACCGTCGGATCGGCGGTGATCTTCCATTCAGTTGCCACCAGCGGGCGCAGCGTGCCGTCGGTGTTACGTGCCATCAGCGGCTCGTACATCTGATGCAGCATGGCTTGCGTCGGCCCTTCGTTCTGCGCGTGAGGGTCGAGCGTGAGTGCGTCGCCGGAGCGGGCCCATTTGATGGGACGGGCGTCGGCAAGTGAAGCGGAAAGTGCAAGGGCTGCAAAAGCCGTTGCCGTGGCGCGGAACCAGCGTGACATGTGTAGCGTCTCCCGGGGCGGTCAAGTGTCGTAGGTTGGGAGACTATGCCTGTTCAATCGCCGAGAAAAAAGGGGGCCTGGCAAAGGATCCTGGCAAAGGATCTCGGCAAAGGGTAGCGCGATTTGGGTCTTAGGGTTTTTTCGGGGGTTCCATCTCACTGTCATCAGAACCCGGCGCCCGAAATGCTGGGCGCCAGCGAAGGAAGGCGCGGCGTTCGTCCAGGCTCATTCCAGCCGCTGTGTCGGCCACAATGTCGCGCATCAACATGCGGATCTTGGTCTCGGTCTCGATCTGACGGGTTTGCGCTGAAATATAGCGTGCGCGATCAAATGGCTCGGCCGTAATGGCGGCCATGCGTTCACGGGTGGCGGCCCGCGACTGCTGGCGCAACGCTTTTAACTCCGGCCGGACAGAGGCCGTGCGCTTCATCAGGTCCTGCCGACGTTCGGCGGGCAAACTTGAGACAAAGCCAATGAGGTTCTGCGATGCGCCGCGCCCCCCGCCCCCGCCGCGGACAAACGCACCGATTACGACGCCCACGATCAAGACGTTGAGCGCGAGCGAGGCAACCAACAGCCACTTGATCCACGAGCGGCCGGTTGCGCCAGGCTTTTCCGCCACTTCGGTCATCAGTCATCGTCTCCGAGTTCAGCACCGGCAAGCAAGGTCGCGACATCCTGCGTGGCCGACAACACCGATACGCCGGAGGCCTCCGCAACGCTGAAGACCGTGGCACTTGGCAGTGACGTCTGGCCTGCCACAAAGCCGATCAAGAGTGACGCGGCAAGGACGCTGGCCGCGGCCCAAAGATCCCGACGGGGAACCGGTCGCAGGCGCGCAAGGATGATTGGATTGGCGACGGGCGTGGTCGGCGCCAGTGTCAGCACTTTCGGCTCCGCCGAAACAGCGACGAGGCGCGGGGTGCGCTCGGCGACCGCCATGATGCGATCCAGCAGGGCTGTGTCGCGTACCGTGTCCGGTTGCGGTTTCGCGACGCCAAGCAACATACCCGCGACCTCGGCCTCCGAGGTAAGGCCCGTGCGGCGCTTGTGCTCCAGTTCGTTCATCGTCGTCTCCCGTCGGCGTTGTGTCCGACTTGTCGGCTATTTTGAAGTCTATCAGCAGTTTCAGCGTTCGGTAGATGTGGGTTTGAGGCTGGCCAATCCGGATAGCTAATCTGGCCGGATAGCTAATCTGGCGCATCGGGCATCATTTGCCGCCAATCGTCCTTCAGAACCGCGCGCAACGAACGTCGCGCACGGGACAAAAGCGATTCGACTGCCTCGTCCGAGATGCCGAGCGCCTCGCCAACTTCGATTTGACTCATGTCCTCGAAGTGGAACAGCACCAGGGCCGCCCGTTGGCGTTCCGGCAGGGTTTGCAGGGCCGCCGTGACGCGAGCCTTCAAGTCAGCCGCGTCGAGTGCGTCGCCTTGCACGGCGCGAACGGGCTGTTCCGGCAACTCATCTGTCACAGTCGTTTTGCGTCCGGCCCGGATCCGATCAATGGCGAGGTTCGAGACCACGCGACGCAACCACGGTTTCAAACCATACGGCCCAAGTTCCAGCGTTCCCGCGTTGCGCCAAAGACGTAGAAACGCCTCCTGGGCGACATCTTCCGCCTCAGCAACGTCGTGCAGCATCCCACGTGCAATTGAGACAACACCCGGCAGATGCATGCCGACCAGCTTGCGGAAGGCCGCTGCATCGCCAGCCGCGCTCTCAGCCAAAAGACCGGTCTCTTCGGCCGGCGCTGTTGGTCGGTTTGCGGCGTCCGGCACTCTCGGTGGCTCCAGCTTGCGGGCAAGCACTGGTTTTTCTCGCGTTAGGACACTGCCTCGTCTCAGGCTTGTCGTC